>NZ_JAMPKD010000022.1:0-113755 GCF_039961915.1 Trichocoleus sp. DQ-A2 | reverse complement strand
AGCAAGGATTATGAACTACTGCCAGAGGTCAGTGAGGCAATGATTTATGGAGCTATGGTACGACTGATGCTCAGCCGTCTCACTTCTTAGTCTCAACTTTATAAATCAGCTCTAAAAGTCGGAAAATGGGCTATTAATTTAAAGTCACATACTTCTATTGATCAAAATAAAAGGCTCTCCTCTTTTGCTCGGCATCTTTCTGGTGTCGCTGACGCTACGCATCCTGGCAATTACCGTTCCCATCAATTCTGATGAAGTGCTGTGGATGACTCGCGGTAGCACCTTTATACAGAACTTGCTGGAGGGAGATTTAACTGGCACCTATCGCCGTCATCATCCAGGCGTCACCAATATGTGGGTGATTGGCAGCAGTATGTTAGCGAATTGTCGGTTGCAAAAGCACTTCCCAAGTTTGCTAGGTCTGAATCAGCCACTAGACCTGGATGCCTGTTTCAACCAAGTTCAGTTCCCCATCCTCTTCTACGTGCTGCCGCGCTTGCTACAGGGTGCGATCGCTTCAGCGTGTATGGTGTGTTTTTATATACTTGCAAAGCAGCTATTGGGGCAATCCGTCGCCCTATGCTCTCTTAGCCTACTGTTACTAGAACCCTTCTTTTTGGCTTATCAGCGCTACCTCACGACTGACGCGCTCATGGCTGATTTTAGTATTTTGGCGTTGCTGCTATTTTTACTGTATCTGCGGAGCGATTTGCTAAGCGCATCAGCGCCGCTACGCGATCGCTATCGCCGTCGCTTGCTTGTCGCCTCTGGGGTATTTATGGGACTGGCGACAGCGACAAAAGTGACAGCTTTATTTATCTTGCCTGCTGTTGCCCTCTGGATCGTGCTAATTGAGTCGGGAATCTGGCGAACCCGCTTTCCTCAAAGGGGTTGGAAGCGGCAGTTGGCGGATCTCAGGTGGTGGGGATTGAGCATTTTAGGGACAATCGTTCTAATTTGGCCTGCGATGTGGGTGTCCCCTTCCTATGTTGTGGCGCAGATTTATAAAGGTCTGTTGAAAGAGTCAGCCAGAGGCGTACTTTTCTTTTTAGGGCAAATCACTGATTCGCCGGGACTACTTTTTTATCCGCTAGTGCTGGCGTATCGTCTCTCTCCCGTGCTGCAAGTGGGGTTGCTGGCATTTTTAGCGATATTGCTAATCCCCAAGCTGCGGCGTCACCAAAAGAAGATGCCGGAAGTAACAGCACTCGCTTTAATTCCCTTGTGCGTGCTGCTGACCCTCTCAGTCAGCGACAGTAAGATTGACCGTTACATTAACCTTTTATTGCCAGTGCTAGCACTGCTATCTGCGGTTGGCTGGCTTGAAATAGTGGTTTGGGTTGGACGTGGTGCGGAGGTACTGCGGCGTCGCTTTGGGAAGCATCACATTGGTCAGTGGGGAATTAACCGAGGCGTAACGACAGCGATCGCCCTTTTCGGATTACAACTCATCGTCCTTATCCCCTACTATCCTTATTACCTGAGCTATTACAACCCTTTGCTGGGCGGTTCGGCTGCTGCCAAACACATATTTATGATCGGTCAAGGCGAGGGTCTCGACTTAGCGGCTAAATGGTTGAATCAGTTACCGAATGCGAAAGAAATCAAAGTCGCCAGTTGGTATAGTTCCTCATTTGCTGCCTATTTTCACGGTCAAACTTTACCGATCGAAAAAGATATTCTGCCCGATCCTCAACCTTGGACGACAGCGAATCGCGTGGTATTGTACTACAACCAATTCCAGCGTCAGTTGCCAGAACCAAAAGCGATCGCTTACTTTGCCCCTCAGCAACCGTTATATGCGGCACGATTGCACGATATTGACTATGCACGAGTGTATCCTGGCCCGGTGCCTTTACTGGAGGATTTAGAACGCATTCAGGTTCCGCTTTCTTTGTCTTTTGGCAAGCAGGTACAATTGCTCGGTTATGACCTGAATACTTCTAAACTCTTGCCCGATGAAGCGCTGGTAGTGACATTCTACTGGAAATTTTTAGCACCGATGCCCCCTGATATGACCATTAACATCAGTCTGCGCGACACGCAAGGAAACCTGCAAAACCGTTCCGATGCACGTCCGCTGGATGGTTATTTTTTCACAGATCAAGTAACTTCAGGGACAGTCTTACGGGATGTCCATAAACTTACAGTTACACCCGGTACACCACCTAATCGCTACCGTCTTGAGGTAGGGTGGTATTCGCCCAGCAACGGACAAGCATTGGAAGTCCGCGATGCGGTCGGAAATTCCCCAGGAACCCAAGCAATCATTGGTGAGGTCGAGGTAATAAGGTCAGATACATAATATAAGCGCTTGACTAATTTCACCTATTACATAAAAACCTACATAAGGTTTGTCTGCTAGCTATTTAATTGGGAGTATCTCTCTTGTGAAAATTTATATAACCCATCCTCAGCTAGGATTTCTCCCTTTCTCCTTTCTCCCTCCCCGTTTACGGGGAGGGTTAGGGTGGGGTTCCGAAGTGCAATTAGTTTTTAAAATGTATTAAAAATATCCTCTCCATTTACCATTAGCTTCTCATTAATTATTGATCTTAGGCGAGCGCCGCCTATAAAATTGAAAATTTTATTAAACATGACCCATTTAAAGAATATCTTTTTTCATTTACTCATACTATTTCTCTATGTTGGCTTCGTACTTGCCATCAGACCAGTTCAGCAAGCCTTTGAATTCGATTATGACGAGGGATTAAATTTAATCAAAGCGCTTTTATACTCGCAAGGCTTTTCTCTATACACGCAGATATGGAACGATCAACCACCTCTATTCACAGTCTTATTATCCTACTGGTTTAATATATTTGGATATTCAGTTTTTGCGGCACGGGTGTTGGTTATACTCTTCTCAGCACTTCTAATCTGGTCTTTTTATCAAATTCTACGCTTTTCTTTAGGAATAATACCTACTCTTGTCGCTACAATATTACTCTTCAGCTCATGGCTATTTCTTAGACTCAGCATTTCCGTGATGATTGGGATTCCCTCTTTATCTCTGGCAATGCTCTCTGTTTATTTGCTAACTCTCTACAAACGGCAGCGTCGTAAACGTTTCATTATTTTATCAGGAGCCGTTTTAGCAGTATCTTTGCAAACAAAACTATTTACTATATTTCTGGTTCCTTTAATGATTTTTTATCTGCTGGATTTTAAACTCCGAGAACCGGAGGCAAGTAAATCAAAAAACTTCTTTCCGTCCTCTGTTTTATCTCCCCTGCTTTTATGGTTAATTTTTATTGCAGTTATCTATCTAGGAGTTAGCTTAATTTTTCAAGCTTTTAATTATGAACAGCTAGTTCAAGCACACTTGGGAGAGAAAGTTCAAGGTCAATCAACAACCTTTAATAATATTGAAAATTTACCTTACTTTCTTTATCAAGACTATGACTATGTATTTTTGGCATTCATTGGTAGCCTAGCAATTTTATTTAAAAAACAAAGAGAGGGGATTTTTCCTATAACATGGCTAGTGACTGCTAGCCTAATTCTCCTCAAGCATAAACCTGTTTGGTATCACTACTATCCTTTACTGGCGATTCCCATCTGCTGGTTAGCTGGCTATGGAGTTGCTTTAGTCATTAATTTTTTTCCAGAAGGGTGGAATTCTAATCCAAAATCTTTAAACTTCAAAAAGCTAATTTTTCCCCTCTTAGCCACAGCACTTTTGATTGTCTCTATGATTGCGATTCCTGCTAAGCCTAAAGGAAGACCACCCAAAAGTCTTGAAGTTATGAATCTAGTGTTGAAACACAAGGATTCCACTCAATGGATATTCACGGATCGTCCCATATACGCTTTTTATGCGGGTTTGCCGGTTCCTCCAGAACTTGCCGTTATGTCAGATAAACGATTTAAATCGGGAAATTTGACTTTCGATGATATTATTGCTGTTTTGAAAAAGTATCGTCCCGAACAAATTGTCCTAGCAAGATGGATTGAAACATTTAAGAGTAATAGTCAATTCAACACTTACATCGACGAAAATTACTCAAAGACTTATCAAGATGACAAAGGAACGGTAGAACATTATTTATTAAAGAAATCTTCCAGTTAGGGAAATTGCGACTGTTGCTCGAAAAGAGATGATAGTGGATTCCCAAACGCAGCGCTACCGTATTTAATGACTGGAACTTTGCTATAAGGCGAGACATCCGCAAACCACTCTGGCTTATTTTGCAAGTTGATCTCGGTTAGTTTACTACATCTTTTTACTGCTAGTCATAGCTTGATTGTCACCTCTGTCGGCTGAGTTTGTGAGTAGTTTGGGGAGGATGCGATCACCTAGAGCCATCGACATCACTTTGCATAAAGTTTTGCTAACTGTGCCTTGATAACCGTTAACAGTAATTCAGTAATGGGAACTCTAAGAATTGAGCCTACTCTACTCCTTGCCAAGGATCGCGATTAATGACACTGCTTAACCAGCTAATTGAGCAAGTAATACATTGCTGCCAAAAACGCAGCAATACAGCCCTTGATGATATATTTGAGAACCTCAATGAGCAAGTTTTAGCCAGAAGCTTGCAGAGGTTGGAAGGTGACACAGCTAACTGGTTCTGTACTTACCTAAAGCACAAGCTGTCTAGTGTTTCAAGCATTCTTCAAGAAACAACACTCCATCAGCCACTAGGTTACTACCCCGCAAAGGAGCAACATACAGGCTCGGAGGAATTACAGAAACAATCGCGGGACGAAGTGCGAGACCGTGGGAAACGCTTGCATGAGTGGATAGAGAACTGCCTAAATAACAGATACCAATCTTGCTCAAAAGACCTAGAACCGTGGTGTAGATCAATCGAGCCTGCACTGAGACAGATACAGCGGGTGCTGTACGTAGAAGATTTTGTATTTAATCTAGAGCTAGGCTATTGGGGAAAAGTTGACTGTATTGTGCAATTGAAGGGAGCGCTCTGCCTTATAGACTGGAAAACCACCCATCAGCCCTATCCAGTGGAGCGGATACACGAATATAAAATCCAATGTGTTGCCTATCTGAATGCAGCAAATAAAACTTACGGCTTGGATTTAAGACACGCATTAATTGTGATTGCCCTACCAGACCAAAAACCACAGATAGTCCCGATACAATTAGAAATGCTGAATAAGTATTTCCAAGAGTGGCGGCAAAGGGTAGAGAGATTTAAGACAGAAGTTCTTACACCAGGAGCCATAATTACTCACTCAGACGGCTCAACTACCAAGGTAAGAAGGGTAATTAGATATCGGATAAACAAAGCAATTGAAACTATTATCCAACCTCAAAGCCAGTTAGAACAATTATTTGAGGTTGAGGATAACCAATATAAACTGGTGGATGTCGAAGCAGATGAGAGTGGAGATGAGTATAGTGAAGATTGCTTTATCCATCCTCGCGCCCGAAAAAATAACAGACACTATACGGAAGATTCTATTCGCATATACTTACAAGAAATTGGCCGAATTCGTCTTCTACGATCTGATGAAGAAATTGAATTCGCCCGTAAAGTGGCAGACCTAATGGAACTAGAAAGACTACGTGAGCAATTCATTAAGCAGCTAAATCGCGAACCACAGGATATAGAGTGGGCAGAAGTAGTATTAAAATCTGAGTGCTATTGGGAGAAGCTTGCTAAAGAACTCCGACGAGAGCCTCAACAAGAAGAGTGGTTAAAAGAGGTCAAAAAGCACCTGCCCACGTTCCGTCATCGCCTCTATATAGGTCGTCGCGCCAAAGATAGAATGGTGCATTCAAACCTGCGTTTGGTTGTCTCAATTACCAAAAAATACATGAATCGAGGATTATCGTTCCAAGACTTGATTCAAGAGGGTAGTCTGGGTTTAATTCGGGCTGCGGAAAATTTTGACCATGAAAAGGGTTATAAGTTCTCAACTTACGCCCCTTGGTGGATTAGGCAAGCAATTACTCGTGCGCTAGCTGACCAATCTCGCACAATTAGTTTGCCTGTTCATCTGTATGAAACTATCTCTAAAATTAAGAAAACTAGCAGGCTTATTTCTAAAGAGATGGGTCGTAAGCCCACTGAAGATGAAATCGCTACTCGCATGGAAATGACCATTGAGAAACTGCAATTTATCACCAAATCTGTTCAGTTACCCATTTCTCTGGAAACTCCTATCCATGTCAATTTAAACAAAGACCCGTGGTTTTATGAGGGAGATACACAAGAAGAGTTGTGTTTGAGAGATTTGATTGAAACAGATGAGCAAACCCCAGAAGATAAAGTTTCCAAAAACTTGCTGCGGGAAGACTTAGAAAGCGTCCTCGACACCCTTAGTCCTCGTGAAAGGGATGTAATACGTCTCCGCTACGGATTGGATGATGGACGGATGAAAACTCTTGAAGAAATTGCCCAAATTTCCAATGTAACCAGCGAACGGATTCGGCAAATTGAAGCGAAAGCCATTAGACAGCTGCGCCACCCGAATCGCAACTCTATTCTTAAAGAATACATTCGTGGAAATAATTCCTATGACTTGCGAAAAGAGGAGTATCGGCAGCAGTCTGAACCAAACCAGAGCCATACAGAGGAAGTTAAAAACGATCCCTCCCATCCTCAAGATGCAGTTGCTTACTTCAATCAAGGAGTTGAGCGTTATCAACTTGGAAATTTTCAAGGAGCAGTTGAGGACTTTACTCACGCAATTTATCTCAATCCCAACTATGCTGATGCTTACAACAGAAGGAGTAGTGCTTATGCAGTTTTGGGAAACTATCCAAAAGTAATGGAAGACTTACAGACAGCAACAAACCTCTACCTTAGATAAGCGATCACTTATCAGCAAAAGATTCCATATCAAACCGCCTCGGATGCGAGTGGAAGAATAGACCTCCTGCATGAATCATGAAGGGTGTGCCAGTTCATAGTTGAGTAGCCCAGCAATTAGGTTTAAGCGCAGGCCAAACCGTTTTCTGCGGTTGCGATACCGACCTGAGAAAATGCGGAATATCTTGAAGCGACGAATCACATGCTCCACTTTGACTCGTAGCCGAGCTAAAGCCCGATTATGCTGCTTTTCCTCTTCAACTAAAGGTTGCTGGCGTCGCTTCTTGGCGGGGGTACAAGCGCCAGCATGACGTCTGGCAAATCCTTGGTATCCTCGGTCAGCTAAACACAACTGGGATGAGACAAACGGCAAGCGACTGCGCTTGAGCAGCTTGAAGTCATGGGTTCTACCCGTATCGACAGCCGTACAAATGATTTGTTCGCTTTCAAACTCCACTACCAACTGTGCTTTTAGCGTATGGCAACGCTGCTTACCGCTGTAGTAGCGTTTCTGTTTTTTTGGGGACGTTCAATCTCTACCTCGCCGACATCGACCACCATTACCTTCCACTCCCATCCGGGCTGATACAACTGACGCTGACTCGGAAGGCGAAACTTGCCGCTCTTAACCAGCAGGTCTTCCACTTTTCTCACAATTCGTCCGACTGTGGTTTCGTGCAATCCCCAACTCACGCCGATGTGAAACTGACTACGATACTCTCGCCAGTATGCCAAGGCCACTAATACGTGGTCTTCGACACTTAGTTTCGCTTGCCCACCCCGTCGTCCTTGCCGATCTAAGTGCGGACGTACCACCTCGACCATCTCGCGGAAAGTCGCCCGGCTCACTCCACACCAGCGCTTGAACTCAGTCTTTGATAGATGCTCTAACTCCCGGTATTGCATTGCTGCAACTGAATATTTGTTCCTATCCAAAATCTAGCGTGCTTTGCTTCCCTACGATCATCAACTGTCACACGCTTTCCTATTCATGCAGGAGGTCTAATATACAAGGATTCTTCACGCCTACACTCAGCGGTAAAAGCGAACACACCTCTTAGTGACTCAGGAGTTAGTGAAGGGTTATTTTCCAGCACTTGTTGTTCGGTCCATCCTACGGAAAATAACCCACGCAAAAACTCTACTGACAGGCGAGTTCCTTTCACAACTGGCTTACCTAGCAGGATCTTGGAGTCAGAATGAATGTATTCTCGCCAGTCCATCTTTACTTAAACTTTATGGTAAACTCTGCTATTGCCCTCGGTGTAGTGGTGTTTTGAATAGAAGAGAAGTGCGATCGCTCTCCCGGATTGCTTGGCATTAATGGCGGTTTGGGGAATACTTCATCTAGATACTCGTTGACGATAGTGGACTCCCAGATGCGATCGCTACCGTTGCTGGTTACGGCTTGATTTTTACCTTTAGTATGAGTCACTGACTTAAGCCTGAAGCTCGTAGGCTGGATTTCCTTCGACGAACCCAGCCAAACCCTTTGAAATGTTGGGTAACGCTTAGTCGCACGGAACAAACTTACGAATTCTCGCATTTCTCCTTATGTCAGTGCCATTTCTCTATAAACGCTCACCGCTACAAATGGCTTAATACTCAGCATAACTGGTTGTTTTTATCTATAAATATTTAGTAAAGATTGCCCATAAAAAAATAAAGATTTAGTAAAGATACTTTTTTAATTGAAAGTAGTTTCCCTTGACTAAGCTTGCTCTATATCTATCAGCTTTCGCTAATAGCTTATAGCAGTTATTGAAACAGTCAGTCCTTTGATAGAAGTAAGAATACGCTCTTGAGATAGAGCCATTCGTGCGTTTGCAAAAGTTATTCTGAAAACAATTCAAGCAGAAGTAGCGAATCAAACTACAACAAAGCTAAGAATTCTTTTTTGAAAGAAAGTGCGTCACGCCGACAGACTTTCAAGGTTCTATTTTATCTACATTTTTTTGGAGTTTATCAACAGCTATGACTAATCCAAAGGATTACCAAACTTATAACCGTGAAGTTCGTCAGGATTCTTACAATGACGCTAACGGTCATACTCACACCAACGTAACGCGAACAGAAGAAACAGTTAATAATGGCGTTGTTAAGCCTAACGCTGACTCCTACCGGGATGGTTACGTTAGCGGTCGAGTCTCTGAGCGCAGCTACCAAGAAGAGAATTTAGCGGTTCGGGATAATAACAATGCGGCGAGTGGCTTAGTAATTGGCTTGCTCCTGACTTCGCTGGTAGGCTTGGCCGCTGGTACTTGGTTCTTTTTAAACCAACGGAATGAGGCACCCGCTCCGGTTATCCCAAATATTGTGGTTCCTAGACAACCAGATGCCAAGCCAGCTCCTGAAGCGAAGCCAGCTCCTGAAGCAAAGCAAGCTCCTAGAAAAGAAACCACGATCATTGAAAGAACTAGGGATGTTTTGGTTCCAGTTCCTCAACAGCAAGCTCCGGCACCTCGACAGCAGGCTCCGGCACCTCAACAGCAAGCTCCGGCACCTAACATCAACATTACTGTGCCCAATGCTGAGCCAAAGCAGCCTGAGGCTCAACAAGCACCTTCGACACAAACTGCTCCCACACAGTCCGAAAGTGAGAGCGATCGCACTCCAGCTCAAGACGAATCGAGTGCAACAGATTCAACATCCAGCAGTCAACAAAACCCTGCTGCCGATAGTCCGGATGGTTCGGCTCAGTAACAGCCATAAAAAAGCCGCGATCGTCCCACTTCAAGCGTTAATATTTTGAAGAAGAATAGCCTCAAAGCCATTCACTTTGAGGCTATATTTTATGTTTGGTAAAATACCCACCTAAAGAATGACAATCAGCTTTACTACCCACCCCTCACATAGTTGATGAAGCAGGGGGAGAGTTTTCATGGTGGGTTATTTCTGCCGAGCTGGTCTAGTTGCGACGTGAAGTAAGCTGCTGTTGAGTACAAGCACTTTTATAGAAAGCTTGAAACCAAGACTTCTACCTGATTGCGTGACAATTCGTTGCGACCATCAACAATTTGACAACTGGGCAAATAAATATGTATTTAACACACCCAAGCCGGAAAAAACGGCTAAAATTTTAATCTAAATTTTTTCACAGAGGTCTATGAATAACTCCTCTAACTTCGCAATGCTAAAGAGTGCGGAATGGAAGTTTTGGTTAGGCTGGATTGCTTTATCTACTATAGGTAGTTTGCTTGGGATTGTTGCTGGCTTTTTTGTAACACTTTTGACTGGAGGTTTTGGCAGCAACGGATTTCCCTTTGGCTGGACTGTTGTATGGGCTATTTTGGGTTGCTTCCAATGGTTGTTGCTGAAGCGGCGAATTAAGAGATCGAGTTTGTGGATTGCAGCGTCTGCTATAGGCGGGGCGGTAGCTTTACCAGTATGTGTGCTAGCGAGTTACTCTATATCTACAAACGCACTATCTGATTTTTTTAGTGACTTTATATCATTGGATCTAAGTAATTCGTATGAGCTTTTTAGCCTATCTAAGATAGGTGCAATAAATGAAGCAATTGTTGGAACTGCACAATGGTTGTTGCTGAAGCGGCAGATTTCGAGAGCGGGTTGGTGGATTCCAGTTTCTGCTTTAGGCGGGGCAATGATTCTACCTCCTATTAGTGCTGCAATTAAAGGTTTAGCTTTGGTTTTGATGTTTCGGCAGACAACATCAAAACCAGATAGCTATATTGAACAATGACCAATAATTCGCTAACGCCCAGCCTTCGTTACGCTACTCCAACTAACTTAGCGCTCAAATCCCACAGCTTTTGAGCTTTGTTATCATCGCTGGCTTCGTCAGAAACCTCTTGCACAAAAGACTGACGACCGGGTTTCTGGCGATTTCCCCAACTCCAATACATCCCGGATTCCTTGTATTCAGGATCGGCAACAATCGCTGCAACCCTTTCCCCTGCCAACTCCTGAGACACGTATCCCCCAGTGATGTTCTTTTGGAACAGCGGAAAGATTTTCCGAAACAGAGGATAGTGGTTGCGGAACAGAGGTGTATCTGCAACGCATCCCGGATAGAAGGAGTTAAAGGTAATGCCTGTTGAAGAGTGATAGCGCCGATGCAGTTCCCGCATGGTTAAAACATTGCAAAGCTTGCTATCTTTGTAAGCTTTGCCTGGTTTAAACTTCTTGCCGTTAATCATCGCAATCGGTTCTTTAAAACCAGCTTCAAAGCCTTGGAGATTGCCTAAATCTGGAGGCGCTGGAATCGGAATCTTACCTCCTAACTCCTTCGGATTTGCCGTCACAGTTCCCAAAATCACAAGTCTGCGATCTGGATAAGAGGACTTTTTCAGATCCTCCAGCATCAGGTTGCACAGCAGGAAATGACCCAGGTGATTCGTCGCCACGCTCAGTTCATAACCTTCGGCACTGCGTAATGGTTCTTTTAATAAAGGTAGATAAACTGCGGCATTGCACACCAATGCGTCCAAGGACTTGCCGCTGGCTCTGAAGTTATTCACGAACTGGCGAACGCTCTCCAAAGAGGCTAGGTCAATTTGCATGAGGGTGTAGCTGTCTTGGGGGATTTCCACTGTTTCGGCAGCTTTTTTCCCCTTCTCCAAATCCCGACAAGCCATCACTACGTGCCATCCCTTTTTGGCTAGCGCTTTTGCACCGTACAAACCAACCCCTGAGGAGGCACCCGTGATTACAACCGTTGGCTTCCGATGTGATTCCATTGTGTTTAGACTCCGTTGACCGCCGTTAACTGTCTCTAGGATCTAGGATTTTACACCACTGGGTCATCAGCTCTTATTTTTCGAGGTGCGCTGTTATGAGTATCTTGGGGAAAGTTTTCTATCCATACTGGTTTTGCAATCGTCCATCAACAACACCAATTCAGTAGCGATCGTACCAACAATTTTGTAACTACCTGGCGATCGCGTACTTGACTTGCTAATACCATTCAGCAGCGGCAAGCAACGCGAACTTCGCCAAATTTAGCTTTATCTAATAGCTCTGTTTTACTTAGAGCGTTCAGCCTAGCGATTACCGTTTAACAGACTTTGAAGAATAAGCCCTGAGTTGATGAAAAGTACCCCAACCATTCCATTGTCCGTCCGGTGGTTCCCAATATTTGACATATCTCGCAGCAGTCGGTTTGATTGCAACATCAATATCAAGTTTATTAAAAACAGTTGTTGGAGCGTAAGGATGAACAATGTTAGAAACTAACTGCCAAGACTTGTTATCTGTTGATACTTCGACTCGAAATGTCAAGGAATTCTTAAACGCGCCATCCCAATCGATGTTATAGCCGACTCCATTAAGTTGATAAACGGAACCCAAATCCACAACTTGAAACGTGCCCTTACCATTATTCGTTTCATTTCCCCATCGACCTAGCTGTGGATAATTTGTTGTTGTTTTGTAATCCACATTATCATTGGCATTGGCCCAACCTGGGTAAGTAATTCCTCCAGCTCTTGCAATCACCTGTTTTTTCACAGCAACGTTAACCCCTGGAAAGTTAAGTTTTTTTGCAGCAACTTTAACTTCTCGATCGGGTTGAGCTTTTGATGGAACCGGGGAGGATTTTTTTAAGTCTTCTGTAGATTTAGAACAACCAATTAGCGTGAAAGCGACAAGAAAAGCAAAGGCAGATATTTTAACACTTTGTATTCTCATTTTATGTCTCAATTAGCTTTTCGCAAAATCTAATTCGCATTTACCTGCATAGATAGTTTCTATCTATTTCGTAGGAAAATGAAAATAAAATCTTATTGGTTCTTATTAGGTTGGAGTAATCAAAAGCCCGGTTGAGCCAAAGCAGCAGCGTGGTGAGCGAAATGATCGCCGATAAATGAGGCAATGAAATAGTAACTGTGATCGTAACCGGGTTGTTTGCGGAGAGTCAGGGGATGATTTACCTCTGCACAAGCTTGTGCAAAAACGTCGGGTTGCAATTGTTCGCCTAGAAATTGATCGGCATCTCCCTGATCGAGCAAAATGGGCAATCTTTCTGGAGCAGATTTAATTAGATGCATCGGATCGTAAGCTAGCCAGTCAGATTTATTGTCGCCCAAATAATTTTGAAACGCTTTTTGTCCCCAGGGGACAAGGCTTGGGGTAACAATCGGAGAAAAGGCGGAGACACTTTTAAACATTCCGGGATTTTTCAGAGCGATCGCTAAGGCACCATATCCGCCCATTGAATGTCCGAAAATGCCCCGAATTGCCATGACGGGGAAATTTGCAGCGATCGCTTCCGGCAGTTCTGAAACTACATAGTCATACATCCGATAATGCTTTGCCCAAGGCATTTGCGTTGCATTGACATAGAATCCCGCACCTGTTCCCAAGT
Source organism: Trichocoleus sp. DQ-A2 (assembly GCF_039961915.1). Lineage (NCBI taxonomy): Bacteria > Bacillati > Cyanobacteriota > Cyanophyceae > Leptolyngbyales > Trichocoleusaceae > Trichocoleus > Trichocoleus sp. DQ-A2. Next base: position 100,648 of record NZ_JAMPKD010000022.1, on the reverse strand, counting down.
CCCAACTATCTTCTTCTCCAGGGACATTACAGCCGCGCGGACTGGTATCGGGAGCAACCACAATTACACCGTATTGCGCTGCGAATTGCTGTGCGCCTGCTTTACTAATGAAATTTTGTTCCGTGCAAGTTAGTCCACTCAGCCAATAGAGTACCGGACACGATTGGCTTTCAGCTTGGGGTGGAAGATAAACTCCAAAATTCATCTCGCAGTCGAGTACCGCAGAGTGATGGCGGTAGACAGATTGCCAGCCACCGAAACTCCGGTTGCGGCTGACTATGGTGAGGTTTGTCGGGACGGGTTGGTTCATGACTTAATAATGCTGCATACCAAGTTCTGCGCGATCGAGAAGAACCCCACCCCCAGCCCCTCCCCGCAAGCAGGGAGGGGAGCTATAGCCGCAGGCTATGGCGGGGTGGGGTTCTCTTAATTATGGGCAAGGCGGACATGATATTACGAATACAGAATCACAGAACGAATGCTCTTACCCGCGTGCATCAAATCGAATGCCGTGTTAATTTGCTCTAGTGGCATCGTCTGAGTAATGAATTCATCAAGTTTAATTTCACCTGCAAGATATCGTTCTACATAACCGGGAAGTTGCGATCGCCCTTTGACTCCGCCAAAGGCAGAACCCCGCCACACGCGCCCTGTAACCAGTTGGAACGGACGAGTGCTAATTTCTTCTCCCGCACCCGCAACCCCAATAATCGTCGATTCTCCCCAACCTTTATGACAAGCTTCAAGGGCAGCTCGCATCAAATTGACATTTCCGATGCACTCAAACGTATAGTCAGCACCGCCATCCGTGAGTTCGACAATCACTTGCTGAATTGGCTGCTCGTAGTCTTTGGGATTGATGCATTCCGTCGCGCCTAACTGCATTGCCAGTTCAAATTTACTGGGATTGATATCTATGCCAATAATCCGTCCCGCTTGAGCCATTACGGCTCCCTGAACGACGCTTAACCCAATTCCCCCCAAACCAAACACCGCAACCGTTGAGCCTGGTTCCACTTTCGCCGTGTTCAATACAGCACCAATACCTGTAGTAACGCCACATCCTAAGAGGCAAACTTTTTCTAACGGCGCGGCTTTGTTAATCTTGGCGATCGCAATTTCGGGCAATACGGTGTATTCGCTGAACGTACTGGTGCCCATATAGTGATAGATAGTTTCACCGTTCTTGCTGAAACGGCTAGTTCCATCGGGCATCAATCCTTTGCCTTGCGTGGCGCGAATTGCCTGACACAGATTGGTTTTTCCAGACAGACAAAACTTGCATTCCTGACACTCTGGGGTATACAGCGGAATTACATGGTCGCCTGGTTGCACGCTGGTGACGCCAGCACCCACTTCCTCCACAATCCCGCCGCCTTCATGCCCCAAAATCGTTGGGAAAATGCCCTCTGGATCTTTACCAGACAGCGTAAATGCATCCGTGTGGCAAACGCCTGTGGCAACAATCCGAACCAAAACCTCTCCAGCTTTTGGCCCTTCTAGGTCAATTTCTTCAATTTCTAAGGGCTTTCCAGTTTCCCAAGCGATCGCCGCGCGTGTTTTCATCGTGACTTCCTGCCAATTTTGCCTAGCACCCTATCATCCGGAATTTTGCCAGAGATAGCCAGAGCTGTAATTCTTACTTTAGCGATCGCGGTTCGTTTCGCGGGTATAAAGTGACCCAGAAGCTATAAAAATACGTTTGTAAACGCCCCCTCAATCCAAACGTTGGTTGAATAAGCCGACTTTCTCACTTGTGGCTTAGGATAGGCTTGCAAAATTCCTACTTCGGGTAATTAAGGATGCGGCACAAAAAAAGTTTGTGGTGGATCTTGGGAGGATTGGGAGGAAGTGCGATCGCTATCTTTGCCTTACTCAATTTCTCCCACTGGCATCGTCTGCGTAGCTATGAGAAGATTCCTGACTTGAGGGCTGTGCAATGGAATGGTAAAAACTTAGCCGGTGCCGATTTCTCCCGCCAAGTTTTCCGAGAGGCAGATTTATCGGAGGCAAATCTGCGACGGGCAAACCTCCAAGGGGCAGACTTCTCTGGTGCCGCTACTCGCCTGATTGACACTGACCTGCGCCAAGCCAACTTAACCAATGCTTTACTCTCCGGTACTCAGGCTACCAGAGCCAATTTCTCTGGGGCAATCTTGCGTGAGGCAGACTTAAGCAACGCTAGCCTGAATGGTGCCCGTTTTAGAGATGCTAATTTGCAGGGAGCGATTCTGATTGGGGCAAAACTGGTAGGGGCTGACTTCAGCGAAGTGAAGCACGATCCGGCTTATCTCGATCGAGCGGATTTGACCGATACGGATATTACAGGATTTCGCGATACACGGCTTTGCAACGCCACTATGACAAATGGTGCAATTTCTAAGCAGGGTTGCTTTTGGCCTTCCTACGCTTTGAAGCAAGCAGCACAAGCTCAGGATTGGCGCTGGATGGATTCGGCAACCAGTTATCTATTTAAAGAGGCAGTGATTCCTGGGGATGCCAAGGCACTTGAACAGACTGTAGACGAGATTACACCCGAACAAATCCGGGCGATGCCCTGTAAACATCTCAAAACGCTAGATCAACTTTGGCGTCAGGCAAGTGGCGATCGCTTTGGGTTCGGCATTCAGCGGCAAATTTGGGAAAGTTCTCAAGTAAATCGAGATTACACCAAGTTCGGAGAAGCTGTGGGATGGAAGCAAAACGGAACTTGGCTCAAATTTAATGATTTAAAGGCTAAAGAGTCCGCTTCCAATGGCAATGTTCTCCCAATCGGTCATTTTCCCCGGCACTCTTGGCAAGTTCTGGAACCTACTAAGACCGAGCCTACTCGCTTTCGCCGTGTGGGATTTGGGGAATGGATGGCACGACTTAAAGCCTGTGGAATTTGAGCGGCTCCCAGTCGTTAATCTCAAACGCCTTCAAGTGATGTTCCGACGAGTCCCTAATGGTTCCGAAATTCCCAAAACTTGCTCTTGTCAATTCGGAGTCGTTATGAGCGTGGTTAATTTAACGAAGTCATTAAGAGTTTGACTTAAACAAGGTTAAGTAAGGATATCTATGAGCGATCGCGAAAAGTTGACCACAGCCACAGGTTGCCCAATTGCTGATAACTAGAATTCCCTAACAGCTGACCCGCGTGGTTTTCTGTTGATGCAGGATGTGCAGCTTCTAGAACAGATGCAGCAGTTCTATATCGATATTGTTACTCATCACAGCACGCTCTCGGCTTTATTTTGTCATCGCAGTCGCGACCCTCTTACTGAGGATGACTCAAACGTATAGCAGTTTATAATCTGTCCAACTAAACCACCGCATTGAGATTAAGCGCTGATTGATTCACCATTTGCATCCCAATTTTAGTTTGCTCTAAACCACTTGCTGTTTCTACCGATCCTTGTTTCAAATTATTCATCACTTCTACCACTTGCTCAATCGCCAGAGCTTGCTGCTTAGCAGTGAGAGAAATTTGCTGACTGCGTAACACAACATCATTAATTGCTGCTATTGAGTCCTGTTGATTGTTTAAAACAACTTCCTCAATCGCTTGAATTACGCTGCCATACGCTTCCAACACAATATCATTAATTGCCTGGGTAACATTTGTGGAGGATTCTAAGACCACATCATTAATTGCTTGAGCCACTTTAGCAAAAGCATCGGCTGTTTCTCTGGACATTTCAATAGTTTCATCGGCATTTCTCTTGCCTCGTTCTGTCACTACCACTGTTAAATTTATTGCTTTTTGAATATCGGAAATCAACGTGTTGATTTTTTCTGCTGACTTTTTGCTTTGATCGGCTAATTTGCGAATTTCGCTAGCAATAACTGTAAAACCTTTACTGTTTTCTCCTGCACGTACAGCTTCTACTGCGGCATTTAATGCCAGCATATTTGTCTGATTAGATATGCCTGTAACTAAGGCGCTAATGTTGCCAATCTGATTAGCTTGTTCGCTTAAACTCACAATATGGTCTGCGATCGCGACAACTTTTTCTTTCAATTCTGACATTCCATTTACAGTTTTTATGACAGATTGATTGCCTGATGCAGCTAAGGATAGTACCTGCCGCGAACCTGTGGCTGATGATTCTGCTAAAGCTAATACTTGATTTGCACCTTTGGTTGATGATTCTGCTAAAGCTAATACTTGATTTGCACCTTTGGTTGATGATTCTGCTAAGACTAATAGTTGTCTTGCACTTTCTAGCGATGCCTCTGCTTGTTCTGATGCTTGCCGAGCTGATGCATTTAATTCATTCATCGTTGCACAGGCTTGATTAACGGCAACAGCTTGGTTGGTTGCTATACGTTCTTGTTCTTCTACAGCAGTAGAAATTTCTGTAGAAGAACTAGCCAGCGCACTAGTCACGTCATTAATCGGTCGGACAACCTTTTTAGAAATAAACCATAAAGTAAAACAAGCTAAACCTATTGCAGCAGCAGTACCGCCTAAAGAAATAAAATTTGATATTTCTTCGGCTCGTTTAGTTTCTTCTTTCCTTTTATCCAGTAGTTCATTTTCTATGGCAATCATTTCGCCAATCTCTTCGCGAAGATGATCCATAACTTGCTTCCCTTTACCAGAAAGCACTAAAGCTCTTAATTCTGTTTCTTTACCTGCTTTCTTTAAAGAAATCGTTTCCGCTAATTCTGAAATTTTTTCTTGAGACAAATCTTCAACATTAGCCAAATTTTCTAATTGTTTGGGGTTGTCTTGTATAAGTTTTTGTATTTCCTTGAAATCTTTATTTATTATTTCAAGAGCTTTATTATAAGGTTCCAAAAAAGTGTCTTTCCCCGTAATAATGAAACCTCTTTGCCCTGTTTCTGCATCAACTAGATTTTTTTCCAACCCCCCCAGTTTATCTTTAACTTCATAAGTGTGTGTTACCCAATCTACTGCTTCTACCAAAGTATTTGTACTGATTTTAGAAGTAATACCTATACCAACCATCAGTGCCATAATTGTCCCAAAGCCGACTTGGGTAACTTGACCGAGCTTAATTTTATTTTCCATATCTAGCTATCTCAATTAATTGCTTACTGATATATTAACAATCAGCAAGTTATTGACAACAACCGCAAAACTACGGTATTTCCTTGTTAATCTAAATTAGGCCTTAATAATTTTTAATAAGCAATATTTTTTTATAAACAGATTCAGGTTTGAGCGAGTCGAGATTAGTTTGTTTAAATTTGAGCGAACAAGTTATAGCATTTTTTTTTGCTTTACACTAAAGTTAGTAAAAAAATTAACAATTACTAAGCAAACACGCGAATCAGCAAAATATTTCTGTAGTTAATTGATGGGCTGAAAACTTGAGATGTAAGAGACAGTTGGTAAATAGATATGAAGCGAGTATATAGCAGGAGATAAAATAATCGATACAAGATGTAACAAATGAGTCAACCCTTTTACGACAGTGACTTTAACGATGAGGAACAGCAACAGATTGAACCTTTGTTACTCCGTGCCAAGCCTTTTTGTAAACACTGATTTGTAAACACTGAGAGGTTAACTTACGAGAGATTTTGAATGCTATTGTCTACCGAGCAGATAATGGAATTAAATGGCGCAATTTGCCCCGCGATTTTCCAGGGTGCCAAACAGCCTATGGCTACTATCGTTTATGTAAAATTGGACATCTGGGAGCTTTCTCAATCCAGCCTTGGTGCAGCAAGTACGAGTTAGCAAGGGACGGCAGGCTCAAGCCAGTTTAGCCATAATTATCCATTTAAGAAGAGCCTCTGTCATACTCCGACGCAGGCAAGAGCCTTTTCGGCGGTAGGCATAGGCTGTTATTGACATGATACCGAGTATCACCATACCGTAAAAGATGTATTTGACTGGCTTGAATTGACCGAATAATCATCCTGCAAACATTGGCGATCGCACTCAAGCAGCGAGAGGGTCAAAGTTGCGATCGCCTATTTCTGCTTTAGACTAACTGCCATCTAACTGGTTTGTGCGAATAAAATATCACCTAGCGATCGCTAGTCCTTCCGTTGATGGACTAATCCCCGCTAATCTCCACTAACATCTCGCCTGAGCGCAAAAGCTCCAAAGCGTCTGGCAATGTTGCACTCAAAATCTCTCGCAATCGCGTATTGGATGTATTGCCACACGTCAACCAGATAATTTGTGGCGGTACTCCGTAGCGATCGACCAAATCAACAAAATCTCTGTCCTTGGTCATAACGATCGCTCCTTGCGCTTTTGCTGCCTCGAAAATCTCAAAATCTTCAGCATCTCTCAGACCAATATCGCGCAAGGCTACTGCTGTCACCCCAAATGTATTCGCGATCCAGGGTGCAATTCCAGGCGACAGTTGTGCATCTACCCAAATCGTCATGCCACCAGAACTGGATGATCGACTTTACGCGCAGCGTAGGTGAGTGCTGCCTTCAGATCCTCCATTTCAAGGTCAGGCATTTCCTCCAAGATTTCTTCGGCACTTAAACCAGCGGCAAACAAGTCCAGCACATCTGATACCCGAATTCTCATACCCCGAATGCAGGGACGACCACCACACTGCTTCGGATTAACTGTAATTCTGTCAAGCAAATTTGGCATCCGATTTCACTCCCAGATGAATCATAATTTCAGTGTGGATCGCGTTTGCCCAACTTGCAAATCAAAAAACCCTGAAGATGCGATCGCTCATTTCTGCTTCAGGCTCACTGCTATCTAACTGGTTTCTGCCTCCTTCCTATCAGCTCAAGAACTCAATAAAATCAAAATATGCAAGTTAAAACGAAGTGTTAGATTGCTTCTCCACTGCTACCCAATTTTCTTTTGAGAATCTCTTCCATTTCCCTTAAATTCTCGTCAGTCGTGGGAAATCGATATTTTGGGCTATTAGGATTCCCGCGTTTAATCAGAGCCTCAATTGCTTCATCATCCTCTCGGTAAGCCAAAGCATAGGCTCTCAGTTCTTGACGGGTCATTTTGCTAAAGTCAGGCTTCATCATTAAAGCGACCTTGACCATCGGAAAAAATTAGAATTTCCACGCCTCTCAGTCACACCAGCAAGGATAAACACTATCTTGGTGTTCTGGTTATACCGAAATACATGAATAGGCTGATATCCATTTGAGAGCATCTGGCATACTCTGACGCAGGCAAGAGCCTGTTCTGCGGTAGGCATACGCTGTTATTCACATGATAGCGAGTATCACCATACCGTAAAAGATGTACTTTACTGGGTTGAAGTGACCGAATAATTATCCTACAGACATCGCGCGATCGCACTCAAGTGGTGAGAGGGTCAAAGCTGCGCTCTCTGATATATGCTAAACAAAACTACATAACATAATGTTTGTTCTTCTTGTTAATAGGGAACTATAGAGTTGTACCGGATTCCTAGATGTTAGAGTAAAGGGCTGATTATGGAAATGTTCAAAACAGGCGCAATAATAGAGCTAGCGGCAATTGGAACGGGGACAGGGGCATATTTGGTTCAACGGGGATTGTGGTACCAAGGCAAACAAAAGGGACGATGCACACGAGCATTATCTATAATTTTGGGACTCTTTATGTTTTTAGTAGGGGTTTTCTCTGGAATAAGCATGATGGTCACTCAGTTATAAGATATGATCGCTTCACTCACAATCTTGGTGCACTATCTCAGTGATGACCTCACGGTAACTTGACATTAATTAATAAGGAGTCATTGCGATCGCATTCCCATCATTAATTTTAACAGTCCGATCGAGGCAATAAAGAATTCTTGGTAAATGCGATCGCTATCCTGCTATCAGGCGTAAACTACAACCGGAACTCGCTTAAACGCAGGTATTCCAGACTGTTTATCTATACGCGCTTTGAAGATGATGTTGACTTCGGGATAGAACATCATTGCTGCTCCCTGACGCACAGCACCAAAGATAATTTCAACATTCTCTAACTTGCCTGCATCGCCTTGCACCGTCACTCGTTGATGCTCTTGCCATCCTGCTTGTTTTGCATCAGATGGGTTCATTAAAATGCAATTTCGGTGCGGCATTCCGCGATATTTGTCGCCTTGTTTATAAACTACCGTGTTATGTTGCGAGTAGCTGCGTCCCGTCATCAATGCTAATACAATGCTCTGGGTAGATTCTGGCACTCCAAACTCTTTTGCTTCCGGTAAATGCAATTCTGGTAATGGCGTGACAAACATATTCGCTTTACCGGACGGTGTAGCAAATTTAGGCTCTTTGAAAATGCGTCCGGTGATGGTGAATTCTTCCTTGGTTTCATCAATTGTCGCCATCTGCTCAAAGCCAGGAATCGTTTTGGCAATCAGTTGGCGGACATATTTGGTATCTTGCAGTTTGCGCCAATCAACAGGATCGCTGCCAAGAATGCGATGGGCTAATTGCGTGAGAAATTCTACCTCGGAAATCAAATCTGCATCCTTGAGATGGGTTTTACCAACATCATTGAGCCGCACAAAGTTGTTGCCGGATTCCGTAGTAGTTTGGTGCGGATTTTCAAAGCGGTTAAATACGGGAATGATGATGGTATTTTTCTGCGCTAAACCGTGAAAGTGTCCTAGATTCGGTTTAGTGGCGAGGTAAATGATGGTTTCAATATTGCCTAAAGCACGCTTTGCTTGATTTAAGTCGGGGTTCGCCGCATACAGATTTCCACCCAGGCAAATCAACGTGTCTACTTTGCCTGCATCAGCCGCATCAATTAAGTCGCGGGCGCGATATCCAGGGTTGCGGTTGAGCGATCGCCCTAGCAATTTCTCTAACGCTTCTTGAATCTCTTTTTTGAGTTGGACGGTCACTCCCATCGAGCCAAAACCCTGGACGTTGGAGTGTCCCCGGATGGGCATCGTACCGCCGCCGTCTTTGCCAGCATTCCCCGTCAGCAGAGCGGTGTTGGCGATCGCATAGATGTTATCCACGCCATTTTCCTGCTGCGTTGCACCCATCGCCCAGGCAAACACCACACCTTTTGAAGAAGCGATTATTTCGGCGGCGACTTCGATCTCTGCTAGAGAAACACCGCAAGTTTGCGCGATCGCATCCCACGAAATAGAGCCAGCATAATCGACAACCGCTTCCCAACCCTCAGCATGGGCGCAAAGATAATCTGTTTGAATTAAGTTGCGTTCAATTAGCGCTTTTTGGATGCCGATAAATAGCGCCACATCGCTACCGGGAATCGGTTGCAGATAAAGTGAGGAAATCTCCGATCCGGTAAATAGCGACTTGAGGGGAAATGCTGGGGAGGCAAACTTGACTAACCCCACTTCCACTACTGGATTAACAACAATAACTTTGCCACCGCGATCGCGCAACTCGATCAGTTCGTTCATCAAGCGCGGATGGTTAGCAGGCGCATTCGACCCGATCAGCACCACGCAGTCTGCCTTTTTTAGGCTATCCAGACTGACCATTGAGGTGCCAGAACCAAACATCTGCTTCAGTCCCACCGTCGAGGGGACGTGGCACAAATCGGAGCAATCTGCCAAATGATTCGACCCTAGCGATCTCATCATCAGTTGCAGCAGATAAGCCGCTTCATTCGACGATCTCCCGGAACTATAGGAAGCGACTCGATCCGGGGACTTGCGAAAACCAGCTTCGCTAATCTCGTAAATCTCATCCCAGGAAATCCGCTCGTAATGTGACTTCCCCTCGCGCAGAATGACCGGAAAACTGAGACGACCGAGGCGATCCGCTTCTAAGGAAGTTAACTGTTGAAGTTCGGCGATACTGTGGCGGTCGAAAAAATGGGTCGAGACGCCTGGTTGCAACTCCGCGGAAATTGCCTCAACGCTTTTGGCGCAGCGTTGCATCGTTTCCCCCAACTCGTTCGCGAAGCCGCCTTTTTGTCCCCCCGTTCCCCAAGCACAGGACAAGCAAGCACTTTTATGCAACAACGTTTGCCACAGTTTTGGCCCTTCGGGTGATAGGGTATGCTCTGCCCAATATTGCACGACGGGCAAACCGCCACCCATTTCTGGAGCATTGTTGGTTGCTTTCGTTGCGTCTTCTGGTTTAATTTCTGCGTCCATACAGCTTCCTCTTGAATGCAGCGCCACTCATCCGTCAGCCTGGAATGCGTTTTCTCCCTCGGAATTTATCTTGAGCTAAATACTATCTAGAGGGGCTTGAAATCAGCGTAACTCATCAAAACTTCTCTCGCACGATTGTATGGATGTGCGATCGCTGAGAGTTTTTTCCCTAGAAAACTAGCTTCTCAAACATCCTCTAACTATTTCAATCGTAGCGCTGGGATCTCAGTCTTTAAGCAGATTTTCAGATGCCTTCCCGTAGCCTGCAACTGCTCTATGAAATAATGGGGACACAACTGTTCCTAAAATTTTTATGACCATTTCTCACAGCCAGGGCTATCTCGTCACGATCATTTGCGAATCGGTATTGCAAGATCGCCTAGTTAAGCTGCTCAGCACAATAGGTGCTTCTGGCTACACCATTATTCCCGCCAAGGGCGCTGGTAGTCACGGTAAACGTATGGGAGATATCGCTGGCTATAACACCAACATTGAAGTCAAAACCATTGTGTCGAAAGAGATATCAGACCAATTACTAGAAGACCTGAAGGAGTTTTCGAGCAATCATGCCTTGATTGCCTTTCGTCAAAAGGTAGATGGCTTGTTTGATTAAGTAGTTGAATCTAAACTCTGACTGGGGCGATAGATTTCGATTTGCCGCCTTCTAGGAGCGATTAATCAGCCTAAGCGATCGCAAATACCCAACACGATATTCTTAAACTAACGTCGTTTGCGGAATATTCAAGATTGCGATCGCTCATCCTGCCAACGCACCAAAATACACTATTCCGCAGATGGAATGGGCAGGAACAAAAAAATAATCAACTTCTTGCCTTTGCAGAAACACAGTTCAGGCTAGGATTCATCAGCTTCAAGGATTATTAATTCCTAGGGAAGCATGATTTTAATGCCTGATATGCCAGCAAAATCCCTTGGATTGAAAGTCAGAAGATGCGTAACTCCATGTGCAAGCATGACTGCAACGATACGAACATCATGAGTTCGCTTACCCATCACTTTATTGATTGTTACCAAATCTAACCAATTTGGAAAAATCTGCGGAATTTCCTCTAGCAACGGAAAGCGATCGAGAAGCTGATCTACTGTGTTTCTCGTTTGCTCAACAGCCCACCCTAAACCATTCACTTCAATTGGTCGGGTAGCAACAACCCAAAATTCAACAAGCACTTGTGCTGTTAGAAAACATTCGTCTTCCTGTGTAAGTAAACAGGATATTGCGTCTATTGCAAGGCTATGCTGCACATCGGTGGGGCTGCATAAACGTAAAACAACATTAGTATCAAGCAGATATCTCGTCATTCCTCATAAATGCTGTCGCGGCTGAAGGCTTCATCAGACAGACTTGGACTATTTTTGGGAAGTTGCGATACCCATTCACTTAACTCTCTAGCTCGTTCTGCTGGCGTTGCCCTTTGCCAGAAGGGAACAGATGATTCAACCCGTCTGGATTGAAATTCAAGGAAGGCGATGAAATCAGCGATCTTCTTAAGTTGCTCTTCGTTTAACTTGTCTAGGTCTTGCTTAAGCTTTTCTCGGAGCATGATTATAACGATCGTCCGAAAGCAGATTCCTTCTATTGTAACCAATGCGATCGCCCATTTCTGCTTCAGACTAACTGCTATCTTACTGGCTTCTAAATCCTTCCTGCCAAGTTAAAAATTCAACAAAATTAAGAACCTCATACAATTTCGGTTGAGGTGTCTCAATTCTGGCTTAGCATGAACGGCGTTCATTAGGAGGGGTAAAAAAGCTATCTCCTTTTGGCTGTTTAACGTTTAATATCAGTGGGGGCAGATACCTGGAACACACTGCCAATTGTCAAAACAGCTATCTGCTGTACTAATTTGTTAACTCTCGCGGTGCAACTACTTATTACAGGACAAAGATTACATTGGTTCATTCCGTTCTTTAAATATCGTGAGTGTTCGCAAATCCGGATCGGGGCGTTCTTCTAATTCGTTATTAAGCAGCAAAAGAACATAGCTTGGCGGCTCATCTAAAAGTTCGATTTGAGTATAAATTTGCCGATAATTATTTATTTCACTATCTAATTCTTGACGTATATTTGGCTCAATTTCTTCAAAAAATGACTCCTCTAATTGAAGAATAAAGTTTCTCCAATATTCAAATACTCGGTTTGGTAAATCGCCCGCTCCATATCCATGACAACATACTAAGCAATGCCACGGATTCATGTATGGTATTAAAGCCTGGAAATGTTTGGTTTTGCTTTTCCCCATACTCCGTAAATAGTGAACTGAGAAGGCAGAAAGAATGGAACAACCATAGCTCTCTTGCACTAGATAGTAAGTATTACAACTCCAAGGAATATTAGGTAGGGTATTCCAGTTTGAGTAAAGGCAATACAAAGGAACGAGAGGAAAGGGTTTCTGGAGAGCTTTTTCTATGAGAATGTCACATTGAAATTGTGAAGAGTTATTTTTTCTGTAATGGAGATGCTCAAAGGAGTTAGTTTTAAGGTCTATAACTTTAGCTTGAACTCGAAAACCAATCCATTTGCTGCTAGAACCAGTAAACCACCATTCCCAATCAGCACCATTTGACCCTTCGTCATGTTTGCTGAATGTACGACTGTAAATTTCGGATGAGTGCCGAATTTTTAACTCAAGAATGGTTAAATCTGTTAGAATTTCTTCTCCAATCTGACAATCTACAGAACGTCCTCTTGCAAGCATATCCCATGTCCAAAGGGCACGGCTCCTGAAAGTGTCACATAGAGTTGGGCACATTTTAGAAAATATAAAAATTAGAAACAATTATATTATTTCCCAACCTAAAAGAGGTCTAACTCTTATTAAACTGGCTTTTTTAGTATACTGCCCAGATTTAGGTGAATATCCGGAAACTAAACTTAACGGTGTATCACCCTAATCTGGCTAGATAGGCTGGCAGTTTGTCAGTATATGAAGCCCAGACGGGTACCTAGACCGACAATATCAGTATATCTTCCAGCGAAACGTGGGATTTCGTAATGAGTCCATCAGTCTCGCAGATCGCCGAGCATTTGAAGATCGTGCCTCCCGAAAATTTTTCCCAGGTGGACGCGCCTGCGCTGAGGACAGAAGACATCGCGATCACATTTCTTCTGCGCTCCACTTTACTTATCCAATTAGCGTAACTGTAGGGCAGAAAGCTATTTTAGAGGACAATACTTTATTGGATTCAGTTGTTGCCCAAAGCCATTGTTAATTGCCGACTAGATTTTGCGCTATGTCTACGCTCAAGTTCCAGTAAACCTTCTTTAAGACGGACTCCACCTCTAAAACCTGTAAGTGTACCGTTGCTGCCAATGACACGGTGGCAAGGCACAATAATACACAGAGGATTTTTACCGTTGGCTGCTCCCACAGCACGCGCTGCTGTTGGCAATCCTATTTTTCTCGCCAGTTCTCCATAAGATATCGTTTGACCGTAAGGAATCGACTGTAGGGCTGTCCAAACCTGCTGTTGAAACACCGTACCTATGGGGGCAAGTGGTAGCGTGAATTGATACAATTCGCCATTGAAATATGCCTGAAGTTGATCAACGGCGTCACCGTCTAGCTTCTTTTGGAAATGCCAAGTGGCTTCTGGAGACTTTGCAGCCAGTCCTTCTTGAAAGTCTATTGCCACTAGCCCAACTGAGTTTTGCGCGATTAAGATACGTCCCAGAGGGCTATCCATGTAGGTATAGAAAATTGAATCAGAAATCATAAAAATTCCTTTTTGCTTAGATTTTCCAGAACGCGATCGCCTGCAATTCTAGATAGAATTTTGGCATGGATTCACATCTGTGCATCATGGGAATGCGTTGGCGAAGCCCACTGAAAGTATCGCTTGTCAGCAACCCATACCATCGGTCAACCCAACAAATATTTATAAGAGTTGGATTGGTTTCCTTAAACGCCACGACGCAAGGACGCGGAAACTCCCGCTTGTGACTCGCCAACCTCTGTGGATTTTAAATTTTTAGCTCTAATTGCTCCATCTCGCCAGCAGCCTTTTTTGAGCAGAAATGGACGGTTGCAAAAAAAATCCCCTGGCAGAAATGCCAGGGGATGAAAGTGCTAAATCTTAGCTAATGAATTGCGGAACTTATGCTCTTAGGCGACAGGAAGTAACTCTCGCTGTTCGGATTTGACTACCTGAATCTGACCGTCATCGTCAACATCAATGATGGCTGTGTCTCCATCTTGAATGGTGCCAGATAGCATGGCTTCAGCCAAGTTGTCTTCCAGGAGTCGCATAATCGCCCGACGCAGCGGTCTTGCACCATAAGCAGGACTATAGCCTTCGGTTACAACACGGTCTTTGAAGCGATCGCTGACTTCCAAAGTAATTCCCTGTTCGGTCAAGCGTTCGGCGATTTCGCGCAGCATGATTACAGAAATTTGCTTCACTTCGTCCTTCGTCAACTGACGGAAGACAATGATCTCGTCGAGACGATTGAGAAACTCAGGACGGAAGTATTGCTTAAGTTCTTCATTCACCAAAGCGCGAACGTGGTTGTATTGCGCCTCAGCTTGATTGTCAGTTACCTCGAAGCCTAGACCGCCGCCGCCTTTCTCAATGACTTTAGAACCGACGTTGGAAGTCATGATGATCAGGGTGTTCTTGAAGTCTACTGTGCGACCTTGAGCATCGGTCAGGCGACCGTCATCCAAGAGTTGCAGCATCATATTGAACACATCGGGGTGAGCTTTTTCGATTTCGTCGAATAGTACCACCGTGTAAGGCTTGCGACGCACCGCTTCGGTTAACTGACCGCCTTCGTCGTATCCCACGTATCCAGGAGGCGAACCAATCAGCTTTGAAACCGTGTGGCTTTCCATGAATTCCGACATATCCAGGCGGATCATGGCTTCTTCGGAACCGAAGAAGTAAGCAGCCAAGGACTTCGCAAGTTCCGTCTTACCAACTCCGGTGGGGCCAGAGAAGATAAAGCTGGCGATGGGGCGGTTGGGGTCTTTTAGACCAACGCGGGCGCGGCGAATCGCCTTAGAGGCGGCAGTGACGGCTTCCTCTTGACCGATGAGACGCTGGTGCAAGGTATCTTCTAAGTGCAGCAGTAACTCCGATTCGGATTCGGTGAGTTTGCTGACAGGAACTCCAGTCCAAGAAGCAACGATTTGAGCAATGTCTTCTTCGTTAACCACTGGGGAATCTTCAGGGTTAATCACTTCTGCCTTTTTGTTGTCAGCGATCGCCTTCAACTGTGCCTCAAGTTCCAACTCGCGATCGCGCAGTTGTCCCGCTTTATCAAAGTCTTGAGCCTTCACAACCGCTTCTTTCTCTTTGGTCACTTCACGCAGTTCGCGCTTCAGTTGTCCAGTCCCAGAAGACTTGCTGTTTCTCAAATGGACGCGAGAACCCGCTTCATCAATCAGGTCAATTGCCTTATCCGGCAAGTAACGGTCTGAGATATAGCGATCGCTCAAGCTGGCGGCTGCAACCAGAGCAACATCAGAGATTTTAACTTTATGGTGCTGCTCGTAGCGATCGCGCAGACCAAATAAAATTTCGATGGTTTCACTGACGCTGGGTGCGCCTACCATAATCGGTTGGAAGCGACGTTCTAAGGCAGCATCTCGCTCAATATGCTTGCGGTATTCGTCCAGGGTGGTCATTCCCATGCACTGCAACTCGCCTCGCGCTAATGCTGGCTTGAGGATATTCGCAGCATCCATGCCACCTTCGGTTGAACCCGTACCAATCAGGGTATGCACTTCGTCAATGACCAGAATGACGTTCCCCGATGTCCGAACTTCATCCACAATTTTCTTGAGGCGTTCTTCAAATTCGCCCCGGAATTTAGTACCCGCGATCAGCGAACCCATATCCAGACCGATCACCTGCTTATCTTCCAAGAAGCCAGGAACGTCTTTATTTACAATCCGCTGAGCTAAACCTTCAGCGATCGCAGTTTTACCAACCCCCGGCTCTCCAATCAACACCGGGTTGCTCTTGGTGCGGCGAGCTAAAATCTGGATAGCGCGTTCGATTTCTTTGGCGCGACCGACGACCGGATCGAGCTTGCCTTGTGCGGCGAGTGCGGTCAGATTCGTGCCGAACTCATCTAACGTTGCGGTTTTGCGATCGCCACGTCCGGATGTCGAACGCTCTTCTCCACTGCCAGCAGAGACGGCTGTGACCTCTCCCAGCATCCGAATCACGGCGGTACGGAGGTTATCGGGGTTAGCGTTCAGGTTTTGCAGCACTTTGGCGGCAACCCCTTCCCCTTCTTGAATTAACCCCAGCAGCAGGTGTTCCGGGCCTACATAGTTATGTCCGAAAGCCTTTGCTTCCAGAAAGGCTTGCTCGAAAACACGCTTCACCTTAGGAGTGAAGGGAATTTCAGAGGGTACAAAGCGAGACCCCCGACCAATAATTTTTTCTACCTCAATCCGGCATGCTTGGAGGGTGATGCCTTGATCGATGAGAACTTTAGCCGCCACACCCGTGCCTTCTGCAATTAATCCTAAAAGGAGTTGCTCGGTGCCCACGAGGTTGTGTCCCAGGCGACGTGCCTCTTCCTGGGATAGCATGATTACCCTAACGGCTTTGTCTGTGAAATGTTGAAACATAGCAACTTTCCTCTACCGAGCTGTTTAGGCGATGGGTGAAGTGGCATTTCCCCATGCATAAACTTTTATGTACTTGCTTAATTAACAATGTATCTCTACCCCGATCGCGATCGCAGTGGGCACAACCGTATGAAATCAGGTGTAGTTGCCGCCTATGCATGGGAATAGAAGCGCGATGCATATATGGCGGAAAAAAATATACCTCGGTAGTTAGAAATTTAGGTATATAAATGGAGGGATAATTTTAAAATTCTTCCCTACCGTCGCCAACATTCAACCAGAAGCAGCTTCATCAATTCTTATAAACTTAATAATCCTTATTATTAAGTCCCCATACATCGCTCCCTGTATTCGTAGCTTAAGATACCAATCAGAGTTTCATCCACTAAAAATGTCGGAAAACCTTATATTTCTACCTGGCGGTATATTTATATCTCCTGTATGAATCATGAGGTCTAATGATTCTGGCGTGTGCAACGGCAGGACTAGACATGAGATCGTAAAGCTATCATGTAATCGACAGCCGTTCTCATTGGGATCTCCCTCCTTTAGTTTTGAAGCCCAGTGAGCGATAAAGACATTGCCCTAGTATTTCACTATCGCTCCGGCTTGATATCCTTCAGGCTTTTCCACTCAGCCAGGAACGAGTGAATCATCTTGAGAAAATCCCCTGATTGAACTCTTTCGGTAGATGTAAATGGGGTGTAAAGTATGGACGAAGCAAGTGCATCCCAAGGTAAGCAAAAATACCGGAATCCGACTGCCAACTTCTGATTTTCAGATGAAAAACGGCTGAATTATTCGCTCATAGTGTTCGCAATTCGAGCATTAGAGAATAACACCCTCTCTTAGGATTCAACTTTTCCTACAAGCTCGCTGCATCAAGATCCGGTTGTTTTTATACACCTCTAAAGTTCCAGCCTGCGGATTATCTAACGTACCATCCCACACCCAATATTCATAGTTTCTATTCCGAAACTTATACACTCAAACGCCTTCTGTCCTTTGGCTAGTTCCTCTGCCCAAACTTAAATTCCCGTTGGGATTAGTTGCACGATAGAGTAGTTCACCAGAAGTATGTTTCTGCCAAATATTGATGTTATAACCACCCTGGCAGTTCATGCTTAGGATGATGCCAGCAGTAGAATCAGCAGAGGCTCTTAAGGAAAAATTAGCTAAGCTACTGATTGGCAGTAAACAATCTGTTGAAGTAGCACTGTCAAGCTAGTTAACTTAGCAGGGTTTGTTGATGGGACAAGGATTGTAGATAACAATCCTTGTCCCATCAACATTGTTTCCGAGGCGACATTATTTCCTGCTGAGGGCTAGTCCTGAGTTTTTTACTTGGCAAACAATTCTTTGCCTGCTAAGGCAGCAGCCACTCGTGTTACATTCGCACCATGATACTTGGCAGCTTCCAGCCTCTCTTCAGTAAACCATCACTGGCGATTACATCATCTTCCGTAACATCCTCAACAAACTTTACCGCCACTTCAGTACCTGGAACTGATGTCACACCAGATGCTACCGCTTCTGCCATCTTCTGGGTATTGCCGTAATCAGTTGCGTAAACGATTAAAACTTTTGTCATCTTTTACCTCACACTTGTTGAAGTTGATAGCTGTTTGTGCGCCAAATCTCAATCGCTTTGCGTTTAAGTCCCGCTACCCTAAATGCTGTTTTAAAAACGCCAACGTGCGATCGCGTGCTAATTCTGCGGCTTCTTGGCGATAAGCGGAACTATTCATGCGGCTAAACCCGTGACTCACTCCTTCATAGCGATAGATTGTGACCAGAGGGTTGTCTTTCAGTCCTTGCTGAATGGTTGTTTGAGCGCTTGGGGACACATACTCATCATTTCCACCTATATGCAATATCAGCGGTTTCTGAATCTTTGTCGCCTCGGCTAAATTCTTGTCAATCTCAACACCGTAGTAACTGACGTTGGCATCCGCATCGGTGCGTGTTGCCATGAAATATGCCAGTTTGCCGCCCAAACAAAAGCCCACACTGCCGACCTTGCCTGTGCTGCTGGGATACTGCCGCAGAAAAGATAGACTGGCCTTGAGGTCTTCTACGCCGCTATCCACATCAAATGCTCGAAGTAGCTCAAAGGCTTTAGCCCAATGCTCCTCCTTGCCAGGATCGAGTTGCACATCGGGTTCCAGTCGCCAATACAGATCCGGCACCAGTACCAAATAGCCTGCCTTAGCATAATCATCGGCAGTCTGTCGCATATTCGGATTGACCCCAAGAATTTCTTGAATCAGCACAATCCCTGCACGAGGCTGAGTATCGGGTGCTGATAGATAGGCGTTAAAAGTGCCTCCTGAAAAGGCTGGAATGGTTACATTTTGAGTTGTCATGATGCCTTCATTCTTCCTGATTACGATAGCCATCTGGATGCTAGAACGTTAACTGGCATCAGCCACGGCGCTGTCAACGATCCACTCCAACGATCGCGGCTGAAAATCCAGTTCGCGTTTTGCCTTGGCATTCGATACGCCTCGCATCTGAGTCTGGTAGTAAACAATATCCGCACCACCATCCCTTTTCAGAGCATCCTCAACTGATACCTGTGGCGGTGGTGGAGCATTCAGCGATCGAGCAAACGCAGGGAGCCATTCGCGCACCGCTAAAGGGCGATCGTTCGCAATCAGATAAACACCAGGATTGCCCTGCTCTGCGGCTGCAACTGTGGCAATCGCTGCATCCTCAATGTGTAACCACGACCAAACACCTTCGCCATTGCCCACAATGGGGAACTGTTGCTGTCGTACCTGTTGTGCTACATCGCCATCGGGGTTGAACCAGGTGCCGGGTCCGTAGAAGAAACCATAGCGTAAAGCAATTCCTTCGAGATTGGATGTTTCCAATAAACGGTGTTCAATCTCAGTTACGAGGCGAGCCTCGGCGGCAACGGCGGGGGAGGCATCAAGCGATAACGGTGTTTCCTCATCTGCCAATCCAGTACCGGGAATTCCCCAGAAGGCGACCGACTGTCTCAGGTAGCGGCGCACCCCTGCTGCCTGTGCAGCCGCCAGCACGTTGGCACCCCCTTCTAACCGAATGCGCGTATTCAGAGGCGCTGCTGCACTCATGGATTCACGACTGTAAGTCCTGGGTAGGGCGGTGAGTTGTTCAATCACCACTTCCGGTTGAGCGCGGGCGATCGCCGCTTTAACTGAATCAGCGTCGAATACATCCGCGACCGCAGGCTCTATTCCCTCTGCCACTAATGACTGTGCCCTTTCCGGGGAGCGGGTTAGAGCTATAACATCGTGACCTCTGGCAAGTAATTGGTTGAGTAGCGGACGACCGATTGCTCCTGTTGCTCCGGCAACAAAAATCTTCATCTGTAAACCCTCTAAAACTTTGTTGACGTTGAGTATCTTTCTCGTTCAATCGTTTTCATTGCTTACTTCATAGCCTAAGAGAATCAACAAAAATCAAAGTAGTGTTTCTTTGTTTTCATTAGGCAGGGATGGGTTGAAGCCGTGACGCGAGAAATTGACGGATGTAGTTTGCGATCGCGTCCCCATCTTCTTCCAGCGCAAAGTGCCCGGTGTCGCGCTCTGGAGCTTTAGCCGCAATCCGATAACCAATCGGAGCACCATAATCCATTAAGTAAAGGCTATATTTCTTGAGAGCGATCGCAGCGATAAATTTCTCGACGATCTGTGCCAGATGATCGAACGTGTAATCAAACTCATCCACAGTTGGCATCGAACTGTTACTAAAACCCGGATAATCGGGAGCAACGAGATGGAAGCGATCGCTAAGCGCGGGCATCAGATTGCGGAACATATGAGATGAGATTGGGAAGCCGTGCAACAGCAGAATCGTTGGATTATCGCGAGAACCAGCTTCTCGATAAAAGATATCTAAACCATCGATCGAAACGGTGCAATATGTAATCATCGGATTACTCCTTGTAAGTTTACTGGAGTCGTTTTACGGCAATTACTTTGGCATGGGTTGCCACATCGAGAAGTTAGCAAGATGTGCCCAGTAGGAACTCAATCCAATAAACGCAAAAATGAGGGCTGCCACAATTAACACAATGGCTCCAACAGTTCGTAAGAGCCGGTTTTCTTTGAAATAGAGAGTTGGTACAGCAAAAATTCCTCCTAAACCAACTAAGATAAACCCAGTTCCTGCTGGCACAGCGATTGGTATGAGTCCCAGGTTGATGAAGCGCAAGCCAATGAGCAGCGATACAAGTCCTGCAAAAAATCCATAAATGCCATTTTCGGACAATGGGTAATGGATAAAAAGTCATTAGTTGTTACCTGAGGACTCATAACTAAGAACGAATAACTAATGACCAAGATGTTGCCAATTGCCCTAATTTATACGCCTGATTTTGCTATACACGATCCTGGTCAAATTAGGGTCGAAGGAAATAATTTATATCACCGGGTAGCGGGGCAAGATTTGCTTGACCCAGTTTACACGTTAGACCAAATTCAGTTTCCTTACCCAGTCGTTAGTCCGGTTCCCCACCCGGAATCCAGTAGTCGCCTGACAGCAGCAATGGCAGCGCTAAGAGATTTTGGGTTAAGCCAGCAGATGACTCTTCTTGAGCCAGAATCGGCAACGGAAGAGGATTTACAGGCGGTACACACATCGGAATACATTGCTCAAGTCCGGGCAATCAGTGCGGCTGGCGGGTATTTGGCTGAGTCTACCTATGTAAGCCCCGGCTCTTACAAAACCGCCTTGATTTCCGCTGGGGCAGGAATTAGCGCCCTCAAGGGCATTTTGTCCGGGCAGATTCAAAGCGCTTTGTGCTTAAACCGTCCGCCTGGACACCACGCCGGACGCGAAAAAGCGGGTGGTTTCTGCTTATTTAATAATGCAGCGATCGCAGCCAAGTATTGCTTAAAAAAAGAGGGTGTAGAGCGTGTTTTAATCTTGGATTGGGACTTGCATCACGGAGATGGCACCCAAGATATCGTACAGGACGACCCGCGTATCATTTTTTGCTCCCTCCACCAGTTTGGTAAAGAGCTTTACCCGCAAACCGGCAATCTGGAGGATATTGGCGCACAAGGTAACATTATCAACCTGCCGCTACCCGCGAAGCTAGCAGATGATGAGTATTGGGCGTTGTTCCAAACTATCATCCCGGCTCTAATTGCCCAGGCTAAACCCGACATCGTGATTGTGTCGGCAGGGTTTGATGGACACTTCGATGATATCAATCATCTTTACCTGTACGATCCTGGTGCAGGCTTGTGCCTGAGTGCCCAACTTTACTACAACCTAACCCGTTTAGTCGCAGAAGCGATCGCTTCTGTGGGTGGGCATTACCTGCTGTTGTTAGAAGGTGGCTACGATGCCACGAATTTGGGCAACTGTCTAGTGAATACGTCTGCGGCGATGTTGGGTTTGCCGCTTGTCATTGAAGAAACCCTCCCCCAAAGAGAAACGGAGTCTTCTTTTAACTTGGAGGAATATATTGCCACACTCAACGCAGTACAGCTAGGTCGTTGGCAATTCTCTCGATAGTCACTTCTCACCCCTCACTTCTGACTTCTCGCGCCTCACTTCTCAGCCCTCAGCCCTCACTTTTCACTTCTCAGCCCTCAGCCCTCACTTTTTACTCCTTACTCCTCACTTCTCAGTCCTCAGCCCTCAGTCCTCAGTCCTTACTCCTCAGTCCTTTTTTTCAGAAGCGCTTTTCATACTCCACCACTCCCCTCGTTTCCCCAGACAAATCGGTGCCACCTCGCAGCAGAATCTCATTATTGACTCGATAAGTAACACCAAACTCAGGAGGCTCATCAGCAGTCAAAATCTTCGATACAGAGGCAGAAAGCTTAGGAGTGACGGAAACCCCAACTTCTGCCGCCAAGCCCAACGTTGAAGTGCGGGACTTTTCATCCCTAACCACCGTGGGGAATAAGCGAAACTCACTTAATCCCAACGCATCTCCCACCACATTTTGGAAAGGTGTCAACAGTGCCGAACCTGCCAAGTTTGCGAGTCCTAGCGTGGTATCTCCCCGACCCAGCGTTTCCACAAAGCCGCCACCCAAAAGGGCGACAATTTCGCTCTCGCTGCGAGGCGGATTACTGGTCAGCTCAAGATTATCTGCCAATTGACTTGCCGAACCTGTGGCTCTGGCTTGAATGCGAACCGTTCGCAATGCCCCCAAATTGGTAGCGGGAACATCGCTAATTTCGCTACTCACAATACCCGTGGCGGTTGTGTCAGCAATCCGGCTGCGGGTTACTTCGGAAACAGACGCGACCAGCCGAATATCCAGAACCGGGTCAAGTCCCTCACTGGGGGTAAACTCAGCCGTGTGTTCGTAGCCGCGTGCCAAGCGGAACTGAGTCGTAAATAGATTCACCTGACCCCTGGTTAGCCGAATCGTCCCCTTTGGCTGAGGTTCATCCAAAGTGCCATTGAGAGTAAAGCCACCAGTCGCCTGGAAACTTAGCAGTGGTGGGCGGGAGATTTCGACGCCTTTGTCTAGAGCCAGTTGCAGGTTATTAAATGCGGGAGTGAAGGGTTGCTCGTTAGAGGTTGGGGATGATGGGGTAGCGGTACCACCACCGGGTGAAGCCGTTCCGTTTGTGCCATCCCCTGCCGTCTCTCCTATCAGCACCCGACCATCGGCAAGTCGCACTTCACCACCAATTTGCGGATTGAGAGCCGAGCCAGTAATCTGCACGTTGCCGTTGACGCCGCCTGAGTATAACCCTTTCAAATTTACAGCGAGTTTTTCAAGGCTAACCGTGAGTTTATCCCCCGACTCTTGCCCCGTGCCTGAGATGGGGATGGCTCCGGAGGCGACCACTTCACCACCACTAAAGTCACCCCGGAAGTTTTCTACTTGGATGCGGTCAAAGTTAAATAAGACCCTACCGTTGACATCGGTGAGCGGTTCGGGCAAAGCTTGCGCCTTGATAGTGGCATCGTCAACAGTCGCAATCCCGTTAGCGACAAGCTGGTTTAATTTGCCCGTATTTGGATTCACCGTACCCTGAACGTTGAGTTGCACTTGTCCGGTACCATCCACCCAAGTGACAGCAGAACGCGAAAGCAGGTTTAACAGGGAAAGTCCCTCATTTTGAACGTTTAAATCCAGGCTGAGTTGGTTGTTATCGGGTGCAACGGAGGCAAAGGGCAACTGGTAAAAGGGAATGCTGCCAGTGATTTGAGTCGTCGAGGGGATACTGGCGATTGGAGATGGGGTACGAGGAGTTGTTGCAGGTTGAGTATCGAGCCGAGTCTCCCCAGCTTCCGGGCTTGCCTGCTCTCCAGATTCGGCAGTGGCGATGGTGCTGCTGAAGGTCAGACGAGCATTGGTGTATCGGAAACTGCCCCGCGCCGCTTGGACGGCGGTTTGGTTCAGAGTGCCATCGATGAGAGTCAGTTCGCCGATGGCTTGGGGATTGTTGATGCTGCCTGCTAGGGTTGCGGTTCCATTGAGATTCCCAGTGATATCGACTGGTAAATTGGCGAACTGTTGGAATGGGGCGACAGGGACATTTCTCAGGCGCAGCTGACCGCTTTGTTCGGTTCCGCCAAGGGTGCCAGTGAAGGCAAGCAGCGTTTCTTCAGATTCAATTCGTAAGGGCAGAAGGGTGAGGACGCCGTTTTGGAAGCTGCCTTTGACAATCACATTATCAGCGGTGTAGAGACGATTGGGCTTGTCGTCTCTGCCCCACTTCCAGTTATTGCCGCCGAAGTCAAAGTCAAGGTTAATGCCTTGTCTAGGGGAAGCTGCTACATTGATTCCGCCGGAGAAATTGCCGGTGAGGTCTTTGAGTTCGGGGATGGGCGAAGCTTCCCGTTCCTCTTTCTGGGCGGCAAGGATGGCTTCTATTTCTGACAAGCGGCGCAGTTGAGCTTCCAGGGTAGCATTGGGTAGACCGACGGGTTGGGGTTTAACCTCGGCGGCGCTGGCATAGGTAGGAGGTTGTCCGCCTCTGGCGAGATCTTGTAAATCAAAGATTTGCAGGAGGGGGAGGACGTTTTGGATTTTTCCTTGAGCTACTTTCAGCGAACCTTTCAGTTCTGGGCCGCTGGAGGTTTGAGTGACGCTACCGGCGAGGGCGTATAGACTTTCGCCTTGGCGGAACTCTCCCCCATCCAAGGTAGCGGTACCATTGGCATAGCGGAAACTGCCGATGGTTAGCAAATCGCCTTTAATAGTGCCAAGGACGGGTTGCGCGATCGCTACATCATTCCCCGCAACATTAAAATTGGCGAGATTCAGGATAAAATCTCCAGAAAGTTTACCTTCGATGGGTTGGGATGCGATCGCTGGCGGTAGACTTGCTAAGGCATTCTGGGGAGCTAAATCTTTCAACAATTTGAGCGGAACGTTTTGCACATCCACCACCAACAAATCGCCCTCGCGGTTGCCTTGTGCCAGCACCTCGTCACGTTTCACTAAAAAAGAGACGGGTTGATAGCTAGGCGACAACACCAGCGAAATCCGGTCTTGTTGATTGCCTGCTAGCTCAACGCTACTCGGCTGTCCGGGGACTAAATTGATTTGCCCGGTGAGAATGGGGTCGAACACTAAGTCATTGGCGGCAAAATCCTCGACGCGCAACTGTCCGGTTGCTCGGATAGCCGCCGGATTGACAGCACTCAGCGACCCAGAAGCATCAACGTTGCCACTCACCCGTCCTCGCAGCGCCGGAACCGGCACGGAATCGGGTAATGCTGCGGCAAGCTGTTCTAGATCAACGTTGTTAGCAGAAATTAAACCCGCAAAGCGCCCGTCTTGGAGTTGGACATTTGAGGCGGTGAGGGTGCCATCCCCCACATTCAAACTTCCAGAAATCGTCCCGTTCAGGGTTGCCGGGGTGAAGGCAGCCAAACTGCCGGATAGGTTGAAGGAACTATTATTCAGCCGACCTTGAAATTGCGGGGGCAGCTGGGGAAATACTTTTGCCAACTGAACCCCATTCGCCTCGCCAGAAGCTTGCCAGCGACCGTTGCCGAACTGTACGTTGGCTGCACTGACGCTTCCCTCACCCAAGTTCAGATTTCCAGAAGCCGTGCCAGTAATCGTTTCGGGGCTGAAAGCGGCTAAACTCCCGGAGAGATTAAAAGAACCATTATTTAGCTGACCTTGGAATTGGGGCGATTGCGGAAACACCCTAGCAAGTTCGATATTGGACGCCTCACCAGACGCTTGCCAGCGACCGTTGCCAAACTGTACGTTGGCGGCACTGACGCTGCCTCCAGCTAAGTTCAGGCTTCCAGAAGCCGTGCCGCTAAGAGTTTCTGGCGTAAAAGCCGCCAGACTTCCCGATACCTTAAAAGAACCATTATTCAGCTGACCTTGGAATTGCGGTGGCAGTTCGGGAAATAGCGTTGCTAACTGAACCTCAGACGCTTGTCCGCGAGCTTGCCAGCGACCGTTGCCAAACTCTACATTGGCGGCACTGACGGTTCCCCCACCCACATTCAGACTTCCAGAAGCAGTTCCGGTAACGGTTTGCGGGCTAAACGCCCCCAGACTCCCCGATACATTAAAAGAACTATTATTCAACCGACCTTGGAATTGCGGCGGCAGTTCGGGAAACACCCTTGCTAGTTGTACCCCAGAGGCTTGTCCGCGAGCTTGCCAGCGACCGTTGTTAAATTGGATATTCGAGGCGGTAACGGTGCCCCCGCCAAGATTCAGACGTCCAGAAGCTTCTCCGGTAATCGTTTCGGCGCTGACATTTTCCAGACTACCGGAGACGTTAAAGGAAGCATTATTCAGCTGACCTCGGAATTGCGGCGGAATTTGGGGCAACACCGTTGCCAACTGGACGCCAGAAGCTTGCCCAGAAGCTTGCCAGCGACCGTTGCCAAACTCCACGTTGGTGGCACTGACGCGACCACCGCCAACCTGAAGATTTCCTTGGGCAGTCCCGCTAATCGTTTCCGGGGTGAAAGCCGCCAAACTTCCTGACAGGTTGAAGGAACCATTATTGAGTCGCCCTTGGACGGGTAATTGGGGCAAAACCGTTGCTAATTGAATGGCAGACGCTTGTCCAGAAGCTTGCCAACGACCGTTGTTCAGCCGAACGTTTGAGGCATTGACGCTGCCCCCGCCAATATTCAGTTGAACCGATGCGGTGCCGCTAATGGTTTCGGGTTTAAAGGCAGCTAGACTTCCAGATAAGTTAAAAGAACCATTTGCGGTTTGATTTTGGAATTGCGGTGGCAGTTGCGGGGCTAGCTGCCTCAACTGGACAGCAGAAGCCTGCCCAGAAGCTTGCCAGCGCCCTGCATTCAGCGCAATTTTTGATGCCTTGACGGTGCCACCAGCAACCCGGACATTCGCTTGTGCGGTGCCGCGAATCGTTTCCGCTTGGAAAGAATTGACACTTCCCGCTAGATTAAACGCCCCATCTGCCTGGGCTGACTGCAACTGTGGCGGGAGTTCTGCCAAACGTGCTAGTTGAACATCATCGGCAACGCCTGCCACTTCCCAGCGACCCTCTGCCACCTGACCTTTGAGGTTGACGGTGCCTGCCCCGACCCTCAGAGTCGTGTTGCGAAAGTAGGTTTTGTCCTGAGTAACGATGACTTCTCCACTGCCTGGGTAGGTGGCTTGGGGTGCCTGAACTTGCACGACGGTCTGGAGGTTGCCGGTGGTGCCAAAAAGCTGTGCTTTGGCGGCTACGGTGCCGATTTGGATATTGCTCGGCTTGGCGTTGTAAATCTGGGCAACGGCATCCCCTGGAATGTCTTGACCGATGACATCGAATACCAATCCTCCTTTGTCGCCCATCTGAATGCGACCATTACCAGCCAGTCTGCCGCCAACGCTAGGCAAGGCACGGATGTTGGTAATGGTGAGGAGGGTATCGATCATCTGAAATTGACCGCTGATGCCGCGAAAGTTTACCTTATCTACGATTAGGGGCACTTTTTCGGTGGGCTGGAGGGTGGCGACGGTTCCTGAGAGGATCGGTTTTTCCAGCGCTCCTTTGAGCTGCACGTCAACGCGGACTTGTCCAGTTACGGGGAAGGGTGACTCTACTTTGAGAGTATTGAGGGCAGTCGCGATCGCAACCGATTTCACTTGGGCGGCAATGTTGTACCCACCCTTTTCTTCTTGGGTATCAATAACCCCATTGGCAACTGCGGGAACCTGACCGTAAAGAGCGCTGACATTCTCCAGCGCGATCGCATATCCGTTGAATCGCAAGAGTCCATTGGCATTGCTAAATGGTTGCGGCACCTCTGCAACCTGCGCTTTTACATTTTTGAGAATAGCTGTTCCCAGAAATGTGGCTCGCTCTTCATTTTGGAATCGGACTTCCAAGTTGCCATCCAACAGCCCTGCATACAAGTCTATTGGCAGCTTCGCTAAACGATCGACATCGACTGCACTCAGGTTCTGCCCTTGAACTTGCAGGTTGGTTTGTCCGGTTGGGGCGCGGTATTCACCAGAAAGTTTGAGGCTGCTTTGGATGGGCGCAGGTGTTGGATTGGCCTGCTGTTTTTGAGGGACACTTTTTGTCGGTGCCCCTAATTCGACCTGAGATTGAGCGCTGACATCAAAGCGAATCCGCTGGTTGTTATCGAAAAAGCGAGCCGTACCGCCTACCTGACGAAAAGCGACTGGTACCCCCCTCCTCTCTGCTCTAGGAAGCAGAGATTCCAGTCGTCTGGAGAGGGTGTCTTGAGTGTTACTGCGCGGGAGATTTTGAGAGGGCAGCGTTGCATCTACATTTTCTCTTGCTTCCTGGCTGCCTTTTTTCCTCTCTACAATTTTGGGCGTTGGTACCAGCACAACGTCTGCATTTTGAACCCGAACGCTTTGGATATCCGTCTTAATCGGCCCACTCGGTTCTTCTGACTTCAGTTCCGTAGAAACCCAGCGCCCCTCTTTATCTTGTTCAACGTAAATATCAGGGTTGACCAGGGTAATATCTAGCTCCAAAGTCCGCCTAAAGAGAAGCGCTAGTGGATCAAAAACCACGTCTACACCTTCTACCGAAGCGCGGTCGGGGTCAGTGGGCGTAACTGGTATCGAGGAGGCACCAAAGCGCAGATTGTTGATGGAAAAGCCTTCGACTTTCCCCAGTTGCACGGGTCGTTTCAGCGTTTGACTGAGATTTTCTTCAACAATTGGTGCTAACCGCTGATGGACAAAAATCCACGCCCACCAGACCCCGCCAATTGTGCCAAGCAACAGGATAATTCCCAGGCCAAGGCCGGTGCGGCTTAAGAGTACCCATAGACGCCGATTGGAACGGGTAGCTGCTGTTTCATTACCCGAATTTGGGGAGTTCTTCATAGAAAACTAGCAACGGCGGTAACGAGGGTGTCTTTAGACATGATTACAGGCTTCTACCGATGAATACTATCGGCTTGTCCTATGTTAAGTGTCAACTCTGCTCCTTACGCCTGTTCCTTATATTTGGGAATTTTCCCACACTCGCGTACTCAGAATGAGACTTGCTTTGAAAGGGTCTGCCTGCGATCGCGTAGGTGACACTCTTAACCTACAATCAATGCATAATCCAACAGACTTGAGTAGCGCTGATATGTTTCACCAATCCGTCCATTTCCTAAAAATCATCCTCTTTTAGAGTTTTGATTTCTGATTTTGGTTCGTAGAAGATTGGCGGCGATCGCGTTAGCGAAGCGAGGCGTTAGCCTAGCGCTGAAAGAGTCAGTTCGAGTCTATCGCAGTAGCCACTGACAACCCTTTATTTGTGGCGACCTTAAGCTGAAATGATTTCAGTAGTATTTAATCTAGGGTGGCTTTAATCATACATTTGGCTTGCAGTACAACCAGCTCCCCTGTCTCGAAAACCGAACAACGCTGCATCAAACCAGACATGGCTGGAATCCTCCCCCGCTCCAGCATTCCTATAATCTCTTTTCCTAGCGGCTGCCACTGTCTAAACCAAGGATTGCTGCTGATATATTCAGAAGTAAATGCTGCGCGATCCAGCAAGAAAAAATCTACATCATAGGTTTGAATAAAATTTTGAACTTCTGCCAAATCCTGAGTGTACTGAGTGCGAGTTAAATCCGTAGCTCGTTGGCGAATTTGGCGCTCGTATTCCACGTGATAAGGAATGGCATATTCCCACCCGACTAAGATAGCTCTTTGGGAAAAAGTAGGTAGGTTATCTACTTCTTCAGATAGGGAAGCAATGAGAATGTCTTTAGGCTGTTTTTGAAAGAATTCATACAGTGCGGGTGCCTTACCGACAACGTAATTACTGTTTGGAAATTTTTCCAATAAATGTGGATAAAAGACCAAGATAGTTCCTAGAAGAGTTGTTGCCCCCAAAGCTATGAACCGTCGCCGAATCAAAAGTTTATCCTGCTGTTTTGACCAGTTAATAACGGCATCCAGGAGCGCTAATAATACTATTCCTGCGCTCAATATCATCACCAATTTGAGGCTATATCGCGTGTAACGGGCGGGAGCAAAAAGCTTGTATAGCATGGTATGGGCAGCCACAAATATCCCAAAAGATGCTAGCGCAATCTGAGGCAAAATGATGACGCTGCTGGCAACTTGCTTAATTAGGGGAAACCTGTCAGGATAGCGCATCAAGATTGGCAAGAATAATCCCAGAAGAGATAGGGGATGTTCAAACACATTAGGCAAAAGACCACTATGTTGCCCAAATAGCCAAAACCATAGGGGATTATTGTTATCAAAAAAAGGAATTCTTCCCGTTTGAGAAAATGCTGGTAACGCTCTTAGCTCCATCCCTGCAATCACTGAGCCAAATTCAGAGGATTTCAAAGCATAAGGCAATAAGACTACCAGGCAAAGTCCTAATCCAGTAGCGCCGAACAGATAATCAAGCCGATTCTTAGATAGACGGAGTTGCTGTCCGTCCCAGCGCCCCAGTCTCAAGATTAAGATTCCGGCTAAAATGAACAACAACGGGGGATAAAACAACCCAGCCAAAGCGATCGCGCCTAAACATAAAAATAAACAGCGCCGCAGCAAATAGTACAAAAATGCTAGAAAAAACAAAAAAATAAAAGACCTAGGAGTGCTAGAAACTAAATCATCCCTCATGGAGAGATTTTGATTAAGCAGCAGCGTGCTAATAAATCCTGCTGTTGGTACCGGGAAAATCTCCATGCAGACTGCAAAACAGTAGGCGGTTGTCAGCAGTGTCAAAAAGACTGGTAGTAATTTACTCAAGCCAAGTGGCTCAATCCCCAAAAATGCTATCAATCGATAGAAAGCAGCATATCCCGAGGGGGTTATAGCTTGAAAATAGTCAGCAATAAAATCATTCGGAAACAAGCCTGAGTCTACAAATCGCTGCATCCAAAACACATATACCCGTGCATCATCTTGCACCACATACGAGCTACTGAAAGCCTGCTTGAGTCCTAAAAAACTATAAAGGAGGGCGAAAGTTAAGCTTAAAGTGAACCAAAATATCATCTGAGATTTAGAAGTTTTGGCAGTCGAGGTTGTTAAAAA
The DNA here is from genome assembly GCF_039961915.1 of Trichocoleus sp. DQ-A2. Taxonomy (NCBI): domain Bacteria; kingdom Bacillati; phylum Cyanobacteriota; class Cyanophyceae; order Leptolyngbyales; family Trichocoleusaceae; genus Trichocoleus; species Trichocoleus sp. DQ-A2. The sequence continues at coordinate 69,581 of NZ_JAMPKD010000022.1, read as the reverse complement.
TTTGTGCAGGTGAGTGATTACCATACGTAAGGTGACAGACTTAATTTGAATGGGCAAAATGAAACGGAATAGACAAACCCCGTAATCCGACGCTAAGCAGAATTAAACTTAAAGCTCTTCATCAGACTAGACACGGCTGGGATAGTTCCTTGTTTCAGGGAAGCAGGAGCGTCTCCTAGGCGGCAGATGCAGGTAAGGCAGTAGCCGCATAAAGCAGCATACGCTACGCGAGGAGCGTATACACGTACCTGCGCTCCTCGCGTAGCGCTTTTCGCTCTCATCAACAAAATGCTCCCAGTTAGCTGCCTGGAGCGTACACAGGACACGCTCCAGGTAGCTTGCATCAAACTGATGGGGTTGTAAGGGCACATGAACCCTTAGTGTCACCAGGGGTTCATGTGCGGAACTATGGCACTCGGCTGAGTAATTGGGCTAGACTTTGGACTTGAACGCCTTTGGATTTGTTGCGCTCATCGCCATTATTTGTCAATGACGCTACATCAATTACCAACCTGCTAACAGCTAGTAGAAACAAAAATATGGGGAAAATTCTAGTTACTGGTGCCGCTGGTTTTGTTGGTTTTTACTTGTGTAAACTGCTGCTAGATAGAGGAGAAGAGGTCATTGGCATCGATAATCTCAATGATTATTATGATGTCAATTTAAAACAAGCTCGTCTGGAGCAACTGAAGGACAAAAATAATTTCCAATTCTACAAACTTGACTTGGCTGACCGTCAAGGAATTGCTGAGTTATTCGCGAATTCCCAGATTGAACAAGTACTACATATGGCTGCCCAGGCCGGTGTACGTTACTCGCTGCAAAATCCCCATGCTTATGTTGATAGCAATCTGGTGGGATTTACGAATATCTTGGAGGGGTGTCGGCATTCGCAAGTTGAACACTTGGTGTTTGCTTCTTCTAGTTCAGTTTATGGGGCAAATAAGAAAATGCCTTTTTCGGTGCATGACAATGTAGATCATCCGGTCAGCTTGTATGCAGCTAGTAAAAAGGCAAATGAACTGATGGCGCATACCTACAGTCATTTGTATGGTTTACCAACGACTGGCTTGCGCTTTTTTACAGTATATGGGCCGTGGGGTCGTCCAGATATGGCAATGTTTTTGTTTACCAAAGCCATTTTAGGAGGGCGTCCGATTGATGTTTTTAATTATGGTAAAATGCGGCGCGATTTTACATACATTGATGACATTGCAGAAGGAGTTTTACGAGTAGCTGATAAAATTCCACACCCAAATCCTGATTTAGCAGGAGCTGACTCCGATCCGGGAGTGAGTGCCGCACCTTATAAAATTTACAATATTGGCAATAATACGCCGGTTGAATTAGGGCGTTTTATCGAGGTTTTGGAAGATTGCCTCGGTACGAAGGCAGTGAAAAATATGCTGCCAATGCAACCGGGAGATGTTCCTGAAACTTATGCCGATATTACTGATTTACAAAGAGATGTTGGCTTCAAGCCTAGTACATCCATTGAAGTTGGAATTCCACGTTTTGTTGAGTGGTATCGCTCTTTTTATGGGGCTTAGCAGTTAGTCATCAGTCATTAGTTCTATCCATGATTTAAAAAAATGACTAAAAACTAATGACTAATTCCTAACAATTAATCGCCAAGAGCTAGCGCAATCCGAGTTTCTTTTGCAAGAGTTTCTTGGCATTCTCTACTTCTGATTCTTGATTAGAAGTGTAGTAGCGATCGTAGTAATAGTACGATCCACCGGCGTTTCTTCTCACACCGTTGGCAACCATACCCAAGACGGGGGCACTAGAGATTTTTAATGCATCTATCGCTTGTAGCAGGATGGAGCGATCGGTTTTGCCCAGTCTCGCTACCATGATCACGCCATTGGTATGGACAGCCAGGAGTCTGCCATCTGCCAGACCTAGTATCGGTGGCGTGTCATAAATCACTAGATCAAAAACAGCGTTCAACTGCTCCATCAAATACTGCATTCGCTTGGAGGAAAGCAGTCTGGTTGGGTCTGGTGGGATTTGTCCAGCGGTTAGCACGTAGAGATTGTCCCAGGAGGGCAAGCGCTGGATGGCTTCTCTGGGAGTTAGACCTGTGGCAATGACGTTGCTCAGTCCCTGGTGGTTTTCTAAACCGAGGACATTATGAACCTGAGGACGCCGCAAATCTGCATCTACGAGCAAAACTCGCTGTCCCATTGCCGCAGCCGCCTGTGCTAGGTGTACGGATACAGTGGATTTACCATCACCTGGGGACGCTGAGCTAACCACTAGCGAGTGGATGGGGGTATCAGAACCGAGAAAACGAATATTGGTATGGAGAGAACGGAAGGATTCTAAGAAGGGAGAAGCATTGTACCAGCTAGCTTTGCGAGTGGTGGCACGCTCTTTGGATGGGCTATCTCCGATTTGGTTTTTGGCTAAGGCTCCGTTGCCATTTGGCTGGGCAAAATTGGCGAGTTCTGCGATGGGTTTGAATAGTTTGAGTTCTTTGTGGTGGGGAATCAAGCCAAGAATGGGCAGTCGGGTGCTGTCTTTGAGTTCTTCGGGGGAGTGGAAGACATTGTCGAGTCGCTCTGCTAATAAGGCAGATGCCAGCCCTAACATTACCCCAGCGATCGCTCCTAATATCAAATTTTGCTTTGGCTTGGGAAAGATAGGATCTTCTGGCTTTTGGGGTTTGGCAATCAGCTGCCAGGGGAGAGCCTTCTGTGCTGCTTCAATTTGCAGGGTTTCCCGAACGGCTAGAAAGCGGTTTAAACTCTCGGTTGCGACGTTGAGTTCCCGCTGTAAATCTGTGTACTGACGGGCAATCAGGGGCAGTAGTCTAACTTGTTGATTTAAGCGCTTTTCGGCTTGCGCGATCGCGTTGCCGCGAACTTCCAGAACCTGGACTTGGTTTGCCGCATCCACAAATTGCTGAATCAGCTCTAGACGTACCGTGCTGGGGGAAGACAAATATTGCCGTTCGCTGAGACCAGATAGATTATTTCCCAGTACTGCCGCCGCTTCTTGTTGCAAGAGGGGCAGCAAATTTTGCTGCTGCTCTTTGAGTGACTGAATGGTTGGACTTTCTGCCAGAAATCGGGCTGACTCGGTGGCAAGCTTTGTTTCGACTTCCTTAAGTTTGTTGAGTAACTGTTGGTAACGCGGTGCTTCCGAAAGAGATGCGGCAGCGATCGCTTGATTGGGGGGTAATCCTAACTGCTTTTGTAACGTTGCATACAACGAACGGACTTCATTATGTTTTAGTTGGTTATCGAGTTTTTGTTCCTCAACATTTGAGGCTAGCACGGCAAGTTGTTTGGCTTGTTCTTCCGGATCGAGGATGTTGTAACGCTGCCGGAACGTTTGCAGTTGTCCCTGGAGTTTGTCCACCCGTTGTTGAAGTCCAGGAAGTTGACCGTCTACAAACTTAATTCCCTGGTTGAGGTTAGTTTGCCGCTCCTGAAGAGAGTACCTCAAATAAACTTTAGCCAACTCGAATAATACATACTTGATTTTGTCGGGATCGGTATCGCGGTAACGTACTTCTAAAATTTTTGTTTTATCTATTTGGGTAATTGTTAGGTTGTTTTCAAGAATGAGTGATTCATAGTCGATATCGGGATAGCGCTTTTGGATCTGAGCGATGAATGCCGCCATCCGTTCAGAACTAAGTAAAACTTTAATTTGGGTTTCGTAATCCAGACTAGAGTCGTTGAGAGCTGGCTCGATTGCCTGCAATTGAGTAAGTTTAGTCAGCTTATTTTCAGCCGTGACGGGTTCCACCAGGAGTTGGAACTTTCCTTCATACTTGGGTGTCTGGCTGAATGTCCATAAGCCGATTCCAGTCGTGACAACGATCGCCACCCCCGCAATCACCAAAGCACGGCGACGCACCACATTCAAGAGCTGACGAACATTCAAGTCGTCCTGGCTGTTTTCCAGAAACTGAGTTTCGTCGGTTAGCGGCAATGGCTGAAATTGCTTGCCATTCCCTTTCGGCGATGACGGTTGAGAAAATTGGCCCGCTTCCATCTAAACCCCTGCACCTTGTTGGCTTGGTTGACGCGATCGCCAGGGAGATTCCTGGTTCTAGCCTCATTTTGTACCATGAAAGTGCAGGATGCTACATCCAAACGATCGAATTTTTTACTCAGCTCTTGATTGCGGCTCTCCAGATCTAGCCAGCCAAGTTTTTACTCAAAGATTCTAAAGAAGTTGAATAAGCTGAAAACCCCTCCCAGCGGACTCAACACCGTCCCCAACGTGTCTGAGAAATTAGCGAGGTTAGAGCGGTTCACTACCACCACGTCGTTATTGCGTAGAATCGGATTGTTTTGATCGTTGATGCCCTGAGCAAAATTGACCGGGACGTTCCGCTTAGAAATGGTGCCATTGGCGTTGAGACGAATCAGCTCTACCGAACTCCTCCGGGCACGATTGTTAAATCCTCCGGCTGCTAGCACTGCTTGATTCAAGGTCGTATTGGGTGGTAGTTCAATCGTCCCTGCTTTGGCAACTTCCCCGACCACATTGACCCGAATGGTATTGGGAGAGAAGCTAGCCGATGCGACTTGGGGTACCTCAGAGGGATCGATATTGCTGGCAGTAGGCACCACCACGGTATCTCCCTCTTGCAAGATGACATCTTGAGTGACATCCCCGGACTGTAAAAGTTGCCAGAGGTTGATATTGAGGACTTTTTCGGGTCCCGAACGGGCAGAACGGCGGACTTGAACCTGGCGAATATCTGCTAGGGAGGTAATTCCCCCTGCAACTTGAATGGCTTGGGTCACGGTGGCAGGAGTGCTGCTAGAAGCCGCAGTCGCATTCGCCTCAGGGGGAGTGTTCGCAGTGGCGATGGTGGTTGGTGACACGATATAAGGCCCTGGACGGGATACTTCTCCGACTACGACAATCTTGATTGGCCCGGTGTTCTGGGGCGCAAAGCTGGCATCCGCTAAGGTACGGGATTCATCGGCGTTGATTTGGGGGCTGGTGGGGATAAACAGCGAGTCTCCATCTCGCAAAGTGAGATCTTGACTCAAATCACCGTTGTTGAGTAATTCCCAGAGATTGACAGCGATGACTCCCGATGAACCGGGTGAAATGCGTCGCAGTTCTACTTGGCGGATATTGGCGGCTTGAGTAATGCCCCCAGCCAATTGCAGTGCTTGCGTGACGGTGGGAAATTGATTGCCTTCGGTTAGGTTAACGGTATAGGAACCCGGACGATTGACTTCCCCAGCCACTGCGATTTTGACGGGACGGGGTGCCAGCAGAGTAATGGTCAGCAGGGGGCGTCGGATGTAGCGACCGTATCTGCTAGAAATTTCATCGGTTGCTCTTTCGAGGCTCAATCCCCGAACGGGTACGCTGCCAATGATTGGCAGGTTGAGCGTACCATCGATTAGCACCTGGTACTCTCCGCTGTATTCAGGAACCTCAAAAATATCCAGCCGGACGCGATCGCCTGCGCCTAAAGTATATGGGGCCTCCGATCCACGTCTGGTAGATGTTCCCGCTGGGGCAGCAGAAGGGCGCAATCCGGGGAGTTGCGCGATCGCTGGTGATGAAACCGTCATTGCCGCCACAAATAGGAGCGCCAAGCCCACAACGGTTCGGGTAGCCAGTTTCGGAAAACTAGCACCGCTATTACAAAAATCAGAACTTGTTTCACGATGCCTTTTGGCGCTCAAGTTAGCACTCTTCATTCCAAATCTGTTAAACCTCGTTACACAAAGTCACGCCATTGACGGATACAATCCGTAAAAAGTTGCAGTATAAAGTTTAATCACCAACGTAATTTTCCCAAACTCGTGTACCTTTGAGGTGGCAAGGAATATTTGGGTATGAGGAGGATAAGGTTATGACGCCAGCAACAGGTAGGAGCCGTGTCAGTGCAAGCAAAAAGAAATTGTGGTATCGGGTACACATCCTACTAAGTTCCATGTTTTTGGGCAGTACGATCCTCTATGCAGCTGCCAGTCTGGCTACCACGAAGGCAAGTTCTACCAACGGGAATGCTTCAGCACCAGCCAAGGGTAGCGGTTCAATGGGTGACGCACTCTTAAAAACGATGCTGGGAGCTGACGCGCTGCGTTCTAACCCGCCTGCTCCTTCAACCACCACCCGTTCTAGCTCTTCGCTGCCAGCGATTAGCAATCCAGCCGCCCCAGGAAGAAGTTTACAGCAACCTGGAGCCGTCACGACGCCGACTCAACTGGCTCAAGCCAGCACCTTCCCAGATGTACAAGGTAGCTGGGCGCAGACGTTTATTGAAGCACTCGCAGAGCGAGAAGTGATCGTAGGCTTTCCAGATGGCTCTTTCCGCCCTGACGAGCCGGTGACACGCGCTCAGTTTGCCGCCATGATCCGGAAGGCTTTTCAAAGACCCGCCACTCGCCAAGCGATCGATTTTGTGGATGTGCCTGCCAATTACTGGGGTTACACAGCCATTCAGGAAGCTTATCGGACAGGGTTTTTAGAAGGATACCCCAACCAGGTTTTCCAGCCGAATCAAAACATCCCCCGCGTCCAAGTCTTGGTATCTTTGGTCAGCGGACTTAACTTGAATCCAACCGCAGATACCGCCTCAATTTTAAATGGTTTATTTCAGGATGCTGGGAGCATTCCTGCCTATGCCCGCACCAGTGTTGCCGCCGCTGCACAAAATCAACTAGTTGTCAACTATCCAGATGTGGCGCTGTTAAATCCTAATCAGTTAGCCACCCGTGCTGACGTGGCAGCGTTTATTTACCAGGCTTTAGTGAATGCGGGGCAAGCGCCGCAGATTCCAGCAACGGATGTTGCTGCTCGTTACGTTGTTGGCTACGAACCCGTGGCGACAACACCGCCTCCCCTGACAGCAGAACAAGTTGCAGCCTTGCGCCAACAGTATCGGCTTCCGGCACCCCCAATAGTAGAACAGCTGCGGCGGTTAATTGGCGGAAACTCTAGTATTACAACACCCACGGCTTTCGGAGCCGATCGGGGTCAGGCTTTTATCGGAGGGGGCTTCCAAGAAAGAACCCGCAACACCAATAAGGCAGACGGGGTAATTGCAGCAGGTATTGGTCTGGGCGATGCTCGAAGAGCAGTGGGTGTAGAAGGCGTTATCTCAATTTATGACCTCTTCGGCGATGATAGCTTTGAAGATGGTGGGATTAGCTTCAAGATTCACCGTCAGTTTGCTAATGACCTAGCCGTTGCGGTTGGGGTGGAAAATATCGAGACGTTTGGAGAACCCGATCCAGGGTACAGCACCGTTTACGGTGTCGTTAGTAAAGTTTTTCCGCTAGGATCTCGGACAACGGCAGGCTTCTCCCCCTCAGTTACTGCTTCTGTAGGTCTGGGTGGCGGTCGCTTTCGTTCAGTACCTGATATTGAGGCTGGCAGAGACTCGGTCAATCCGTTTGGCAGTATTGGCGTGCGCGTAGCTCAACCAATATCGGTCATTGCCGAATGGAGCGGTCAAGATTTGAATGTGGGTGCTTCGATCGCTCCATTCGAGAATATACCGCTGATCATCACTCCAGCGCTTGCTGATGTAACCGGAAATGCTGGTGATGGGGCGCGTTTTATCCTGGGCGTCGGTTACGGCATTACTTTCTAAGTTCTTTGCTCGCAAAACAAAAGCCATGAATATCAAACGTCTTTCTGTAAATCTCGGTCTGGGTTTAGCTTTGGGTTCTTCTCTTCTGCTTTCGGAAACAGCGCTTGCCCAGACTCCAGGCTTCAATTCAGATGTCACAGGGCCGGTTATGACGACTAGCGACGTTGTCAACGGAGCCTTCATACCCGATAGAGGTGGGCGGGGAAGACTCGCCTTCAGAACGGAGGCGATCGCGTCTGCTGTCAACCAGGCAGCAGCCTCAGTCAACTCCCAGACTGCCAATAATAGCTTAGGGAACGTTTTGACAGGGACTGGAAATGTTGCTGCTAGCGCGAGCCAGCTAGAAAGCGGTCTGGTGAATGCTACTGAAGGCATTAATCCAACCCTGGCTCGTAACGTGGTTGCCAACTTGCAAGGGCTAACCGCAAATGGTAGGGTCGATGCGGTTCGGCTGGCGGCGGCAGTGGAAGCATATAATGCTCTCATCAACTCCAGTAGCGGCGTATTTTTGAGCGAGCCTCCCGATGAGCTGCTAGCGATTCAATCTGTCCTGGCTGCATTGTTGAATGCGGCTTTTGGAGCAGGTTAATGGTACTTCCAAATTTGATGTCAATTAATGAGGATCTATGGGGTTGAGCGCTGCTACTATCAGTCCCTATGAGGGAGTTTGGGATGAAATCGCTCAGCGAGCTGAAAACTTGAGCTAAGTGTAGGTGAAACAAACTCTAGCAGCACAAAAGCTGCTCCATTCTTGGAAAAAGCTGACTAGTGGCTCGACCAACCGCCAAATCTTTGGTGCAGCTGTTACAGTTGCTCTGATGACAGCGTTGGTAAAAGTAGCAGCTGCGGGAAAGGAATTGGTAGTTGCTTGGAAATTTGGCACTGGGGACGAACTCGATGCATTTTTAATTGCCTTGCTCGTTCCTTCTTTTATCATCAATGTGGTAGCTGGCTCTTTTAATGCTGCCTTCATCCCCACCTATATTCAGGTACGGGAGAAAGAAGGTGTAGAGGCAGCACAAAGGCTTTTCTCCGGGGTAATTGTCTGGAGTTTAGGGTTGTTGTTAATTACTACCATACTGATGGTAGTTACTGCGCCTCTATATCTACCCTGGATTGCTAGGGGGTTTAGCTCTGAAAAGTTAGGCCTGACGTTTCGTCTTCTGTGGGCGATCGCGCCTGTTGTGCTGCTGGATGGGGTGGTTGTTATCTGGGTTGCACTTTTGAATGCGGGTGAGCGATTCGCTTTAGCTGCACTTTCTCCGATTATTACCCCAGTTATCAGTGTGATATTTCTGCTGATATGTTCGTCTTGGGGAATCTTTGCCTTGGCAGGTGGTCTACTGTGCGGTGCAGTTTTGGAGATGGTAGTTATGGGAGTGGCGCTGAAGCGGCAAGGTATCTCATTGCGCCCCAGGTGGTACGGATTTGATCCTCACTTGCGTCAGGTAGCTGGTCAGTATGCACCGATGATTGCTGGAGCTTTTTTAATGAGCAGCACCAATCTGGTGGATCAATCAATGGCAGCAATGCTGTCACCGGGAAGTGTCGCCGCCTTAAACTATGGCAATAAAGTAATTGCATTTCCAATTGGGCTAATGGCTACAGGATTGGGAACAGCAGTAATTCCATATTTTTCAAAGATGGTTGCCTGTAAAGATTGGACAGGAGTGCGCTATACACTTCAGCGTTTTCTTTTTTTTATTTTTATGGTGACCGTACCCTTAACAGGGTTTTTATTTCTGTTTTCTGAACCTATTATCCAAGTGTTGTTTCAAAGGGGTTCATTTACACCTGAAGCTACGCGCTTAGTAGCCCAAATACAAGCTTTTTATGCCTTGCAAATCCCTTTTTATATTTCAGGTATTTTGGTTGTGCGGTTAATTTCGTCAATTCAACTTAATCAGATACTAATGTGGGCATCTGGGTTTAATTTAATAATTAATATTAGCTTCAATTACTTGCTTACAAAGTATATGGGCGTATCAGGTATTGCCTTATCTACTTCCATTGTTATCTGTTTTTCCTTTGGTTACTTGACCTACTGTTTATTGAGTGTGAAAAAAATTACACCCAAACTTATATGAAGTTAATAACCCTTTTTCGCCTCTTATACAAAAAGTTTTTTTCTAAGCAAGAAAGTAAGTATGCTAGCTTTGTTCTCGGTGAGAAAATAGCATCTTTATGGTATCCAAAATTTACTTTCAGTGAGTATGGAAAGATATGGCTTGAAAATAAAGATTTTTTCGATTTTTACGAAAAATATGTAGGAAAAAGCTACCGTTCTGCTGACAGAAAATTTTTTATTACATCTTTGTTATCGCTTGTTGATGAATTGCCGGGTGACACGGCTGAGTGTGGTGTCTTTAACGGTGCTTCATCTTGGCTAATTTGTAATAAATTTAAAAATACTGACAAGGTACATCATGCTTTTGACTCGTTTGAAGGCTTATCTTCACCTTTGGAGATAGATGGAGTGTATTGGCAGGCAGGTGATTTGAAAGCCACTGAAGATATAGCTAAAAGAAATCTTGCCGAGTATAAAGATAAAATAGAAATCTATAAAGGATGGATACCAGAAACATTTAATAATGTCTCAAGTAAAAAATTTTGTTTTGTTCATATAGATGTTGACCTTTATCAACCTACCTTTGATTCCCTTTGTTTTTTCTACCCTAAAATGGTAACTGGTGGACTAATCTTGTGTGATGACTACGGATTTACAACCTGTCCAGGCGCAAAAAAAGCGTTTGATGAGTTAATGGAAAATAAGGCAGAAAAGATTATTAATGTTCCAAGTGGTCAAGCTTTTGTCATCAAAAAATAATTGTACTGGCTACAGCAATGCTTCAGTAAAATAAAAAAATGCAACAGGACAAAATCTGGGATTATTTTCAGGTACAATCATCTGACATATTCTTGCAGTCAGCTCCAAGGTTAAACTATCTTTTTCGCCAAGTTTTGGCAATTTATAGTCACACCAAGCCAAGAGTATTGAACATAGGAGTTGGCAACGGCTGGCTTGAACAGAAATGTATGGAGCAAGCCTGGGAAACTTATGCTTTAGACCCAAGTGAAACCACAATTGCTCTGCTGGAGCAAAGAGGTATTGAAGGAAAGGTAGGGTATATAGAACAGATTCCGTATCCTGATAATTTTTTTGATGTTGTTTTTTGTTCTGAGGTTATCGAACATTTATCAAGTGAACAAATACAGCAAGGCTTGTATGAGATAGAACGGATATTAAAAAATTCTGGGTTATTGGTTGGGACTGTTCCATTTAAGGAAAACCTTTTTAACAGCCAAGTTATCTGTCCTGATTGTGGACATATTTTTCACAAATGGGGACACCAGCAGTCTTTTAATACTCATAGTTTAGCGGCTATATTTTCAGGTAATCTGAAAGTAGAGAAACTTAAAGTAATTTATTTTGTTAGTTGGTCATCATTGAATTGGAAGGGTGTTATAAGTGCCTTGCTCAAAAAATGCTTATCACTAATTGGCTTACATGGAAACAACGGAAATATATTTTTTATAAGTAAGAAATTTGTATGAGTCTTATCGGTGATATCTATTCTAACCTATATAAAAAGCTTTGCGGAACGCATCCGCATATACGATTTTGGCATTTTCAATGGTTGGCAGTAAAAGACCTTTATTCAGATCTCAAGCGTATATTACCAACTCTTGAAGGGCGCTTGCTCGATGTTGGCTGCGGTGATAAACCTTACAGCACTTGGATAAATTTAGAGAAGGTCAAACATATCGGCATTGATATTTATCCCGGCTCAAAGGTTGATATTGTCATTGACACTGATGAAGAATGGCTTTTAGAAACATCTTCTTTTGATGCTATTTTATGCACTCAGGTTTTAGAACACACAGCCAACTTAGGCAATACTATTGAGGAAATTACTCGGGTTTTAAAAACGGGCGGTATACTAATACTAACTGTACCTTTTATCTATAACGAGCATGGTGTACCAGATGATTATCGGCGGTTTTCAGTATACGGACTTATAAATTTAATCGAGCAAAATTATGAAGTTATGGAAGCAAAACATCAGGGCGGTATTGGTAGCACGGTTGGGGCGCTAGTTTTAAATTGGCTCGAAAGGCAAATGAACTTGTACAAATACAGTCGTATATTAAAAGGCGTAATTCTCCCGCTTTGGATATTTTTTTGTATGGTCATTAACTTAAGCGGTTGGTTGATAGATTATAGCGATCGCACTCAGGCATTTTATAGTAATGCTTTAATAGTTGCAAAAAAAAAATGCGGTTAACCTTAGTAATTCCTTCCATATTCGCTGGCGGTGCTGAAAAGGTAATGTCAGTCATGGCTAACTACTGGGCAGCTAAAGGATGGAAAATTACTTTGTTGACTTTCGATGATGGCAAAGTACCTCCGTTTTATGACCTAGATTGCAATGTTCATCATATTTGTTTGGGTATAGCTAGAGAGTCGCCAAGCTTGCTCGTTGGTATCTGGAATAACCTGAAACGCATTCAAGTTCTACGAGTCGCCATTGCTGATAGTCAGCCCGATGCTGTAATTAGCTTCATAGATAAAAATAACATACTCACCCTACTGGCGACGCGCGGGTTACATATCCCAGTAGTAGTATCTGAACGCATTCATCCAGCAATGTACTCTATTGGCGGGGTAAGGGGGTTATTGCGTCAGTGGATTTATCCCAAAGCCAATCGAGTTGTTGGGGTAACTGCAAGAGCATTGAGTTATTTTTCTGCCCAGATACAATCTCGCTCGTATGTTATCCCTAATCCAGTTATATTTATTAATACAAACCAAACAGAGTCAGCAAAATTGATAACTAAACCATCTCTAATTGCTGTTGGACGGCTTGACTCTCAGAAGGGTTTTGACTTACTGCTACAAGCTTTTGCACTGCTAAAAGTCTGCTACCCTGATTGGACATTGACAATATTAGGAGAAGGGGCATTACGCACGGAATTAGAAGCTTTGCGGGACCAGCTTGGTTTGTCTAACCGGGTTCATCTACCTGGACGGGTGAAAAATATTTATGAATTTCTGAAGCAGGCTGATATTTTCGTTATGTCTTCCAGGTTTGAAGGATTTCCTAACGCTCTGTGTGAAGCAATGGCTTGTGGTCTACCCGTCATTTCTACAGACTGTCCCAGCGGGCCAAGAGAGATTATTCGTGATGGCGTAGATGGTATTTTAGTAAAAAATCAAGATGTAGATGCTTTAGCTGCGGCAATGAAGCGTCTCATGTCTGATGAAGCAGAGCGCCAACGCTTAGCTAGTCGTGCTACACAGGTAATGGATAGATTTAGTTTAGAGAAAGTAATGAATATGTGGGAAAAATTGTTGGATCAAGTTGTCAAGGAGAAGCTATGACAAGCACTTTTGAGCAGGAAGTAAAGCAGGGCGATCGCTTTCAATTTGGCAAAAACTGGCAGCGCTTTTTATCAGTTCTTAATGACGAGCGCATTGCAGAAGCACAAAAGTCGCTCAAACAGATGCTCCAAGTAGAAGATTTACAAGGTAAAACCTTTCTTGATATTGGCTCTGGTAGCGGGTTATTTTCTCTTGCCGCTCGTCGCTTAGGAGCTAAAGTGCATTCTTTTGATTACGATCCTGATTCAGTAGGTTGTACTCAAGAACTCAAACGCCGCTATTTTCCTGATGATAATAATTGGATTATTGAACGAGGTTCCGTTCTAGACGCAGATTACTTAAAGTCTCTAGGCAAGTTTGATATTGTTTATTCATGGGGCGTGCTTCACCATACTGGAGCTATGTGGCAAGCCATAGAAAATGTCACTTTGCCTGTTGCAGAGCAGGGTAGGTTGTTTATTGCTATTTACAATGAACAGGGCGGTAAATCTAAACGTTGGCGCAGAATCAAGCAACTTTACTGCTCAGGAATAGCCGGGAAAACCCTAGTTTCTACTTTGTTCATTCCCTATTTTATTTTAGGTGGATTAGCTGTAGATATACTCAAGGCTCGAAATCCAATAGCTCGATATACCGAGTACAAAAAAACGAGGGGTATGTCTATAGTTTATGATTGGTTTGATTGGTTAGGTGGCTACCCGTTTGAAGTCGCAAAACCAGAAGAAATCTTTAAGTTCTATCGGAATAAAAATCTTGTGCTAGAAAACCTGCTCACTTGTGGAGGTAGCTTAGGCAACAATCAATTTGTGTTTAAAAAGTAATGATTGAGATTGCCTTCCTAATTCGTTCGCTAAATTATGGCGGGGCTGAAAGACAATTAATAACCCTCGTAAAAGCCCTTGATAAGAAAAAATTTAATATAACAGTTCTCTACTTTTACTCTGGTGGGGCATTAGAAAAAGATCTGCAAGATAGCGAGATCCAGTTGATTTCTTTAGAAAAGCGCGATCGCTGGGACGTTGTCGGCTTTTTATTGCGTCTTATCTATCATGTAAAGCGCATAAATCCTAATGTCTTGTATGGATTTATGAGTACATCAAATTTACTGACTATCTTCCTAAAGATTTTTCTTCCATCAACTAAAATTTTCTGGGGAGTTCGAGCATCCAATGTTGATTTAAGCCGATATGACTGGCTATGCCGTCTTATATTCAAACTAGAGTGCTTATTTTCTCATTTTGCCGACCTAATTGTTATCAACTCTCATGCGGGTCTAGCTTATCATCTAGCACATGGTTTTCCTGCTGATAAGATGGTAGTAATTCCTAATGGTATCGATACAGAACGCTTTAAACCAGACAAGGAAGCAAGGGCGAGGTTACGAACAGAATGGAGTATAGCTGAGGACACAATATTAATTGGATTAGTCGGACGGTTAGACCCTATGAAGGACCATCCTACCTTTCTCAAGGCAGCTGCACTTCTATGTCAAGAGTGGGAGAATGTACGTTTTGTCTGCGTGGGTAACGGTCTGGAGAGTTATGCTAATGAGTTGTATCAGCTATCTGAAGAGTTAGGTATCTCTAACAAAATTATTTGGGCAGGAGCGCGTGCCGATATGCCTGCGGTTCATAATAGCCTAGATATGGCTGTTTCTTCTTCTTACACCGAGGGATTTCCTAATGTGATTGGGGAAGCGATGGCGTGCGGTATCCCATGTGTGGTGACGGATGTGGGAGATTCAGCCTGGATTGTAGGTGATACGGGGGTGGTAGTGGGGAAGCAAAACCCAGAAGCTCTTGCTTTAGGGTGGGTAGCTTGTTTAGAAAGGGAGAAAAGTGTCTTGGGGTTAAATGTACGTTCGCGTATAGTCGAGCATTTTAGTGTGAAGCAACTCGTAGAGCAAACAGAGGAAGCACTGTGGCTGAAGGTTTAACCAGCGATTTGCTCAGGGCTGCTTTTTGTATTGGATTATTATGCTTCTGGATTGCTAGTCGAAATCTTTCAATTTTTACAGCTTTTTATGCAGCCCTTGTCAAAGTTTTAATTCCGCTGGTTTATTTTGCTTTTTTCTTTGATGGTACTTGGATATTTCTGGATGACATAACTTATCAATCTCAAGGAACCAAAATGCTGCAATTGGGATATAACCCGATTACAGCACTAGTCAATCCAAATGGTCTGTCGAATCTGATGTCTCTATCGGGAGGGAGACATGTCCTCTATGGGTGGTGGAATATACTCGGTCAGTATTTATTTGGTAAGTATTACTACTCTCCAGTCTTTCTAAACGTTTCTCTTACTTTTATTAGTGGATATTTTCTGTTTCGTATAGCTCATCTGAGTGGTTTTAGCCGTAAGTATGCTCAGAGGCTGCTTCTGTTTTCTTTATTTCACTGGGAAATAGTAGCATGGTCATCCTTTCTGAATTTAAAAGATCCTATGATTATGACTCTTACTATAATAGCAATCTACTTAATTTTAAGATTATCAAAACAGCTTAAATTTTATGATTTATTGGGCTTGGGAGGAGTTATTTTTGTTTTTTTCTGGATTAGATTTTATGTCCCGATCATCATGATGATAGCTACCGGAATCTGGCTCTCTCTTTTTCAGAAGGGCTGGCGGAGATACATTTTACTTTTTTTAGCAGCTATTGGTAGCATTTTTGTTATATTTTTCTTAGGGCTAGAAAATACTCTATATAATTTCAATCGTCTTGATCAGAATTGGACAACTATTCTATTAGGAGTAATCAGAATGGCATTAACGCCTCAACCTTGGTCAATTGAGCCAGCATCTACTTTTCTATTTTTTCCATCTATTCTTCATTGGGTATTATTTATCCCTGCTATCTGCGGTGGATGGATGCTTTGGCGGTGTTCAAGGGAAGTCAAATTTCTATTCGTATACCTTGTCCTAACCCTTTTTCTTTATGGAGCTTTCTATGAGCTACAAGGACCTCGTCAGCGGCTTCAGATAACTCCTATAATTGCTTGGGCACAGTTCCACTTCTTGTGGATGATTTTAAAAATTCAGCCCCCTCGCATTCCGCTTAAAGGACATTTGATATAGCTAAGATTACAAAATATAGATGAAATTGTTGTTTATCATCACTGGGCTTTCAACTGGTGGGGCTGAAATGATGCTCTACAATCTATTATCTCGTATAAATCAAGAGCAGTTCGCTCCGGTTGTCATTTCTCTAGTGAAGCGAGGAACCTTAAACACTAGCATCGAATCTTTAGGCATCCCAGTTTACACTATTGATATGAAACCAGGAATACCAACCTTAACCTCTATTTGGCGGTTGGTTAGTATTGTGAGAGAACTCAATTCTAACTTAATTCAAGGCTGGATGTATCATGGTAATTTAGCAGCACAATTAGCTGGCATTATTGCTCCTCAGCCCGTACCTGTACTCTGGAATATTCGCCACTCTCTGCACTCATTAGACAGCGAAAAAGCAGGTACAGCAGCCATCATTAAACTATTAGCTAAACTTTCTAGTTATCCCTCACAAATTCTGTATAACTCTAAAACCAGCGCAATCCACCATGAGGAGCTTGGCTACAAAGCTGAGAAAACTAGAATAATTCCTAATGGCTTTGATACAGATTTATTTACTCCCTCAACAGAAGCTAGAAATAGCTTGCGAACTGAACTAAGCATTGCAGAAAATATATTTCTCATCGGTTTAATGGGGCGCTATCACGCTGTTAAAGATCACGCCACTTTTTTGAAAGCAGCAGCAATTCTGCTAGAAACATACTCAGATATACATTTTGTTCTTGCAGGTAGGGAAATCAGTCGAGATAATAAAGCCCTACAGGATATTATCGAAACATGGGGGTTGACAGAGCGAATCCACTTGCTAGGAGAACGCTCTGATATGCCACAGATTACAGCAGCTTTAGATATTGCTTCCTCTTCTTCTTACAGCGAAGCTTTTCCCAATGTCATTGGTGAAGCTATGTCCTGCGGTGTACCTTGTGTGGTTACAGATGTGGGAGACTCAGCCTGGCTGGTGGGCGACACAGGGCGAGTTGTACCGGCACGAGATCCGCAAGCACTCGCCAAGGCCTGGAAAGAGTTAATCGCTCTGGGGTCAATGGGTAGAGAAACACTGGGGCATCTGGCACGGACAAGAATCATCGAACACTTTTCTTTAGACTCTGTTGTGACACAGTATGAGGAGTTGTATGAGATTGTACTTACTGGGCAACTCAACAGAAGGAATTAGGGTGAATGTGCGGTATTACAGGCTTTTGGGACATATCCAGACAAAAAAGCGCATTGGAAATGCAGGCGATCGCGCGAAAAATGTCCGATGCCCTACTCCATCGCGGCCCAGATGACGGCGGCGCGTGGGTGGATGCCGCAGCCGGAATTGCGCTAGGTCATCGGCGGCTGGCAATTGTAGACCTCTCCCCACAAGGACATCAGCCGATGGTGTCTGCCAATGGGCGCTACATTATAGTATTCAACGGCGAAATTTATAACTTTTTAGACTTGCGGCGAGAACTCGAACGGCTAGGACATCGGTTTCGCGGTGGTTCGGACACAGAAGTGATGCTGGCTGCTTTTACAGAGTGGGGTTTGCAGCAAGCCGTCCAACAGTTTAACGGTATGTTTGCCTTTGCCCTGTGGGATTGCCAAGAAAGAGTTTTGCACTTGTGCCGAGACAGGCTAGGGGAAAAACCCCTATATTACGGCTGGATGGGCAAAACTTTGTTATTCGGTTCCGAATTAAAAGCACTCAAAGCTTATCCCCATTTCCACTGTGAAATCAACCGCGATGCCTTAGCGCTGTTTGTGCGGCACAACTATATCCCCACACCCTATTCCATCTATCAAGGCATCTACAAATTAGCCCCCGCCACAGTCCTAACCTGGAATGGTGGTGAAAATCGCTCTTCTCCAATACCATATTGGTCTGCCAAGCAAATCGCTGAATCAGGTGTCACCAACTCCTTCGCTGGTTCAGAGGCGGAAGCAGCAGAAAAACTAGAGACGTTGTTACAAGAAGCTGTCAAGCTGCGAATGATGGCAGATGTCCCCTTGGGCGCTTTCCTCTCAGGCGGCATCGACTCCTCGACTATCGTAGCCATGATGCAGCGAGTCTCAAGCCAACCCGTGAAAACCTTTACCATCGGTTTTTATGAAAACTCTTACAACGAAGCCGCCTATGCCAAAGCTGTCGCCCAACATTTAGGCACAGACCACACAGAATTATATGTGACAGCAGAAGAAGCACTAGCAGTTATCCCCAAGCTACCAACTTTATACGATGAGCCATTCTCTGACTCATCCCAGATTCCTACCTTCCTCGTCTCTCAACTTGCCAGACAGCAAGTGAGTGTTGCACTTTCCGGCGATGGAGGGGATGAACTCTTTGGTGGCTACAACCGCTACTTCTTGGTTAGCAAGATTTGGCAGCAAATCGGCTGGATACCGCCAACGATGAGGCAGGTTGCAGCAGATGCATTGACTAACTTATCCCCCGATAAGTGGAACCAAGCCTTTTCTTATGTTGATAGTCGACTACCCGCGCAACTACAGCATCCGAACCCAGGCGACAAAATCCACAAGCTAGCTGAAATTTTGGCAATGCCGAACCCTGAAGCCATCTACAGGAGTTTTCTTTCCCACTGGAAAAACCCAGAAGTTTTGGTAATAGGTAGCCGCGAACCACCGACAGTATTGAGCGATCGCCAACAATGGGCGAACCTACCATCATTTATGCAGCGAATGATGTACCTCGATACTGTCACCTATCTTCCGGACGATATTCTTGTCAAGGTAGATAGGGCTAGTATGGGAGTGGCTTTAGAAGCTCGCGTGCCGCTGTTAGATCGCCACCTTGTCGAGTTTGCCCTGCGCCTGCCACTTTCCATGAAAATCAACAAGAGCGGGGGGAAATGGCTGTTACGAGAAATATTGTGTAAATATGTACCTCGTAACTTGATTGAGCGTCCTAAAATGGGTTTTGGCGTTCCGATAGATCGCTGGTTGCGCGGTTCTTTACGAGACTGGGCGGAGGAATTGCTTTCTACAGAGCGATTGCAGCGGGAGGGCTATTTCAATCCTCAACCCATTCGTCAGAAATGGAAGGAGCATATTGTGGGCGATCGCAACTGGCAATACTATCTTTGGGATGTCCTGATGTTCCAAGCTTGGTTAGATGCCTGACACTCTTTATCTGAATTCCTTATCAAAACTTGAGAAATGTTAGGTCAGTAATTGCTTCAGTTACTCTGCTCCTAAAAATAAACTATTGGAGGTTATAAATGTCTAATTTAGTTAGACCACTCCGTAAAATTCTGTTATTGGAAATTAATGAAGTTCCGTGGCAGCTTATCGATAGATTCAAAACTGATCCACGCTTTCCTCATATCAGAAAGTTTTTTGACAACGCTAAAACTTACACTACGTTAGCAGTTGATAGCGGTGAACTTTCACCTTGGGTTACTTGGCCTTCATTTTATCGAGGTATGAGTAATCAAGAGCATGGAATCAAAAATTTAGGACAAGATCCCCGTACTTTCAAAGGTAAGCCACTCTGGGAGGAATTTCGCGAACTTGGTTTGAGTATTGGTATCTGTGGTTCTTTACAAAGTTGGCCTCCTAGCGATCCAGGGGAGGGTGGCTTCTACATTCCCGATACTTTTGCTCACGACGAAAGGTGTATTCCCAGATATATTGAGCCTTTCCAAAAATTTAATCTCGGGCAAGTTGCCAAAAACGGTCTTGTTGTCAAAAAAGATAGACTGATTTCTAAAGATTTATCAGGGTTATTAGCCTCTCTACCTAAACTTGGTATTTCCAGGACTACCATCATACAAATCGCCAAACAGCTTTGTATGGAATGGATTGATCCACCACGTGTTGCACGTCGATCAACTTTCCAAACTATCCTTTTATGGGATATATTCAAATCTCTCTATAACGCCCATAACCCACCCGCATTTTCTACATTTTTTACGAATCATGTGGCTAGTGTAATGCACCGCTACTGGCACCATATTTTTACTGAAGAATTTGGCGATCGCTACGCCACTCAACCTAAGCTCCATGCGGCTACTATGATTTTCGCTCTTGAAATACTTGACAAAATCCTGGCTGATGCCATGCAATTTTGCCAGGTAAATCCAGAAATAACTTTAGTATTTGCCACCAGTATGGGGCAAGCCGCAATTCACCGGGATGAATATCAAGGGTTTTCTTCGGCAATTTCAGATATTCCTAAATTTATGGGTTTATTTGGCTTACGAAAAACAGATTACAAGCAACTTCTGGCAATGGTGCCGCAGATTGCTGTAGAAATTCCTGACCCAGAAGTAAGATGCCGCCTCATTCAAAAGTTAGATAACTGTTACTCTGTGAGTGGTAAGCCACTATTTAAAGTGGAAGAAATAAACAGTAGCCTTAGTATTACGATTGGAACGCCTCCTGCTATAGACATTAAGTTTAAGAAGTTTATTTATAAAAATAAAAATGGAGAAAGCATTGATTTTAGTTGGGAATCAGCAGGGATTACAATGCATCAAGTCGATCCGGGCACAGCCTACCACATACCAGAAGGTATAATGGCGGTATTCGGTTATGGAATCATACAAAAGGACTCACGAGAAGTAATTAAGGCTTCATCGTGTAAATCTCTACTACTTAAACTTGCCTTTGAAACTACTGAGGCCAAAAGTGTGTATACCCTCTCATAAAGCAGGAGCATTGCTTGAAAGTTAAAATAAATGATTGATTCTAATCTATAGACATCAAGCTGAATACGCGAAGTGAGGTGTGTATCAAATGTGTTGTAGCTTGGTATTAGAATGGCAAGCAAATTAAAATATTTCAAAACGTGAGACAGAAATTAGTTGGTAATACCAGGATAGAATACATAGTGTAGAAATTAAATTTTTCGTAAAAATTTACTGAGTGGATAATATAAATTGATACCTTTAAAATTATGGGATTTGCTTAGTGCGTGCCGCTGACAATTAAAATCAAAAAGAGCTAGGGTACATAAGTTTTGCCGCAAGTTTTATGTAAGTATATGCCTCGGAACTTGATTGAGGAAACCAAAATGGGCTTTGGTATTTCGATTAAATGCTGGTTGCCGGAGTTCTGTGTGCCACTGTTGAGAGGCCTTGCTTTGAGAACAGCGATCACAGCATTAGGGTTGTTTCAATCCTCAACCCATTGTCAGAAATAGAAGAAGCACCTATCGGGCGATCGCAAACTGGCAATATTATCTATGGGCTGTCCTAATGTTCCAGGCATGGTTAGATGACTAAAGGCAGACCGACCTGGTTCTAAACATCAACGAAAAGCAAGTATTATGAGCGATCGCAAAGCGTTTAGGCAAACAAATCGCATTGCCGTCATCGGTCTTGGTTATGTTGGTTTACCTGTTGCCTTGGCGTTTGCCAAAAAGTTCCCCGGCACAATTGGCTTTGATAGTAATGTCGAGAAAGTCAAGATCCTCATGCAGGGCATCGATCCTGCGCGTCAAGTCAGCAATGATGACTTAAAAATCTCCAATCTCCGGATCTCCACCGCGATCGCCAACCTCGCCGAAGCAAATTTTTTTGTAGTCGCTGTACCAACACCAATCGATCGCAACCACCGACCAGACTTAACCTGCCTGATCCAAGCTTCTGAAACAATTGGCAAAGTGCTACAACCGGGAGCAGTAATCGTATACGAATCCACCGTGTACCCAGGAGTAACAGAAGATATTTGTGGGCCCGTCTTAGCCAAGGTATCAGGCTTACAGCAGGGTATAGATTTTAAGCTAGGTTACTCACCAGAGCGAATCAATCCTGGCGATCGCGTTCATACCCTAGAAAACCTGGTCAAAGTCGTAGCTGGGGAGGATGCCGAAACCCTGGAACGGGTTGCCAATGTCTACGGCACCATCATTGAAGCAGGCGTTTACCGCGCCCCTTCCATCAAAGTAGCCGAGGCAGCCAAAGTCATCGAGAACACTCAACGAGACTTGAACATTGCCTTGATGAACGAGTTAGCCTTAATTTGCGATCGCCTGGGCATTCGTACCTGGGATGTTTTGGCAACAGCCAAAACCAAATGGAATTTTTTGCCCTTCACACCTGGACTCGTCGGGGGTCATTGCATTGGGGTCGATCCTTATTACCTAACGACTAAAGCAGAAGAGCTGGGGTATCATCCTCAAGTCATCCTAGCCGGTCGCCGTATCAACGACAGCATGGGTACATACCTAGGACAGCGCCTAGTCAAGCTTTTAGTTCAGGCTAATCTGCCTATCAAAGGGTCGCGAATTGGGATTCTAGGGCTAACGTTTAAGGAAAATGTCCCAGACCTTCGCAATAGCCGAGTGCCAGATATTGTGGCAGAGCTGCAACAATTTGGTGTAGAGCCACTCGTACATGACCCCTTGGTCGATCCCGATGAAGTACAGCGCTACTACAACATTGACCTTGTCCCTTGGCAAGCCTTATCCGAGCTGGAGGGACTGATCCTTGCTGTCAGTCATCAAGTCTACCTAGACATGCCCAGCGCTCAACTACTCAGTTGTCTGCGCTCAGGTGGAGTATTAATGGATGTCAAATCGGTTCTTGACCCTGCTACATTACCATCAACTATCCATTACTGGAGTCTTTAGAGAATATCTGTAACGTGCTAATTATTTTGTAGTGGCGAAGCATTCAACTGGGAATGAATCGATAGAACCCTGTTTTTCCCTAAGATTGTTAGCTCTGAAGAGAGTCGCTACCAAGAACACATCTAAGCTGAGCGAATTGACTTCATAGGCAACCTTATTAGTTCGGTTTTACTATCAAGTTTATATATTTCCATACCTGCATATAAACTAATTGATAAAACTAGGGTGAGATTAGGTTGTGTGGAAAACAAAAATCGCCTGAAAATTTTGCTAGTTGCTAATACGGGCTGGTATCTTTATAACTTCCGTCTGCCTCTAGCTAGATTTCTGCGTCTTCAGGGAATCGAAGTCGTTTTAGTTTCCCCTTGGGATGCCTACGTCGAAAGGCTGGAAGCAGAAGGGTTTCGTTGGATTCAACTGCGGCTGAGTCGGCGGAGTATCAACCCTCTCGTAGAACTCTTAACCATTGCTCACTTAACATACAT
The DNA here is from genome assembly GCF_039961915.1 of Trichocoleus sp. DQ-A2. Taxonomy (NCBI): domain Bacteria; kingdom Bacillati; phylum Cyanobacteriota; class Cyanophyceae; order Leptolyngbyales; family Trichocoleusaceae; genus Trichocoleus; species Trichocoleus sp. DQ-A2. The sequence continues at coordinate 46,476 of NZ_JAMPKD010000022.1, read as the reverse complement.
TTACCTTCGTGAGAAGCCCTCCGCTGTCCATCACTTTACAATTAAGTGCGTTCTGTACGGAACGATTGGTGCAAAGCTTAGTAGAACGAGAGCAGTGGTGAATGCTGTAACCGGTTTGGGCTACATCTTTATTAGCACCGAGTGGAAGGCTCGTACTTTACAACCGATTATCCGGTTTCTGTATCGGCAGATATTGACTGCTCGTAGGGTGAGGGTTGTGTTCCAGAATATGGATGATCTGCAAGCTTTTGCAGATCGAAAGTTGATCGTTCCGGACCGGACGATACTAATCAGAAGCTCTGGTGTTGACTTGAAGCGCTTTTCACCACGTCCCAGTCACCCCGATGCTCCACCTGCTCCGGTTGTGTTGTTCGCCGCTAGGCTGCTAGTTGATAAGGGTCTGATTGAATACGTTGAAGCTGCCCGCATCCTCAAAACAAAAGGAGTCTGCGCGACGTTTCAAATAGCAGGTGTCCCAGACACCGGAAATCCATCTTCAATTTCTGAGACGACCTTGGAGCAGTGGCGCAGGGAAGGAGCGGTTGACCTTCTAGGGTATGTAGAGAAGATGGAAAACCCAATCGCCTTATCAACCGTTGTTGTGCTTCCTTCCTACCGGGAAGGTGTGCCTCGGATTTTACTAGAAGCCGCTGCGATGGGGAAACCACTGGTCGCAACGGATGTCCCTGGCTGTCGAGAGGTGGTTATTCCTGGCAAAAATGGCTTTCTAGTTCCCGTTAAAAATGCTCGGCTGCTGGCTAATGCCATTGAGGTCCTCCTGAAAGATCCAGACCTGTGCAAAGCAATGGGGGAAGCCGGGAGAGAGAAGGTATTACGTGAATTCGATGACCAGGATGTGGTAAGAAGGACGGCAAAAATCTACGAAGTAATAGGAGTAAGACTATCAAGCGACATGGCAGCAACTGAGCAATAGCGATTAATTTTTAATTCTTGGAGTTGGTTGAGCAGTGGTTGGTAACGGTAGCCTCACTCACCCGCAGCAAAGGCAACGTGATGAAGATGTTTCATCCCCAGCGCAAAAGATGCCATTTTTGTGTTTAGCTAGTTCTGCCTTGGTCTTGCTATTAATCGAGATTATTCCTATGGGAATAGGGATTACTTTCTATCTAAGCACCCTTGCTCCAACCTATAAACGCTAGGTGGAGAAACAAACTAGGAAAAGTTTATTGCTCAAGTTGTCCAAATTATCTGTTACTGCAAATTTGGGTTTTTCAGGCACGCCGCCTAACCAAACTCGTGAAATTTTTCGTGCAGATGAAATTCCGGAGTGGTGGGTACATCTCGACAGGTGGGCGGTTAATCCGTCACCTAAAAATAGCCTTTTTCCAAAAAAACACCCCATTCCTAAAAAGTCAAGGGTGCTTGAAAGAGTTTATACCCGATTATTTTGGCGCGGCTAGCCTATCGCCCAATGTGGTAGTCCTTAAAAGACTGATAGTAAGAGTCTTCGGGATTGTACAAGTGACATTCATCTGTAATCTGCTTCATCAAAGACCAAGAGAAGCGACATTCACGAATTGAGTCTCCCCACTTTTCTTGGATACTGCGATGAGCTAGTCGCAAGTTATAGGAGGGAATTGCGGTGGAAATATGGTGAGGAATGTGAACATTGATGTCGTGGCAGAGAAATTCTACCCAGCGCGGGTAATCGCAATGGACAGTTCCAAAGAGTTGCGCTTGAGCTTCATTCCACTGCTGGGCAGGGGTGAAGGGAATGTCTGGTGCTGTGTGGTGAACCAGAGTAAAGGTACTCATCCAGAAGTGATACACCAGCCAGGGTAGAAGCCAAAATTTGACAAACCCCCAGATGCCGAGTATGGCAATTAATAAGGGGAAGGCTACGCTGGCAAATACCAGCACGACTATCGCTGATAATTTCACTTTCTGGCGGTCATTCCCTTTAAATTGCCACCAATTAAAATGCATAACACCCCAGTGGACAATCGAAGCCACCCACCAAAATCGACCCCGCAGTAAGCGATAGCCCCACTGTCCCAAGCTTCCTAAACTGTTATAAAACTCTGGTTGAAAGGGTTCCCAAGCGTTGTCTTCATTGAGCTTATTGGTGTGGGTATGATGATAATTGTGCAGAATCCGCCAACTGTGGAAAGGATAAATGAGCGGCAGCATGAATAAATGCCCTACGAGATCGTTTATCCAGCGCCGATTGGCAAAGGATCGGTGTCCGCAGTCATGCCCAATCACAAAAAAACCAGTCAACGCTGTGCCGATAAAAATCCAGAGAGGAGGTAAAAGAAACCAGGGAGCGATCGCTAAACCCCAGTAGCCTAAGCCAACCATTAAAACGTTAATCAGCGCTGTGAGCCAAGCTTTGCGGCGATTCTTGGTAAAAACCTCACGCGGTAGACTCCTCAAAATGTCTCTTAGGTGCAGGCTGTCAGTGGTTGCATCCGAGTTGGGGAGCGTTGCTGGGATAGTCGATGTCATGCAGAGATTAAAGTTCTCGTGGTTTTCGTTGAGTGCAGTGCGTTTATACGCGCACAAAAATACTGCCCGATACAGATTTGTGGCAGGCAGTATTTTTGATCGGCGAATGATTTATACCTTCGGGCAAACGAAGCTAGCACCGAAGAGTTGCCGATAGAGTTACAAACAGCATTTCTAGGGATAAAAGCCTCTTCCTACGAACCTTACGGGTTAGCGGTGCTAGGTGTCGCCGCCATCTCGCGATCCGATGCTAACCGCTGCTTTTTGATTGTTTGCAGCTGTTGCAAGAGAATTTCAACTTCCGCCTGCAAATGCAGGAACTTAACTTGCTGGTCGGCTTGATAGACAGCTTTGGTTGCAGGCTTCAAAGGCTTGTTACCAGTTGGGGCTGTCAAAAGATTGCTCAGCGGCTCGGAATTGCCAACAGAGTCTTGCGGACGAATCAGTGTAGATGAACGAGTGGACATCAGCTAAACAGATATTTCTGTGTACTCACACCATCCAGTAATTTTAGCCTGAAGTGGTAACTAAGTTAAATTTTATGTGTCGCTTTTCCAATTGGCTAAAAAAATGCTGTGTTCTGTAGAAGTTAGGTTGGTAGTGCTACCTTTGTCGCTCTGGCGGGTGCAGGGTGCGCCTAAGGGTCGAATACGTCTCCCGTCCTTCAATAACTCTGGACACAATCGAGGCAGTGCCTCGATTGCGAACCAAAATCTAAAATCGGTTTAACTTCGCCAAGGACGACTCACTTGTTCCAATTGGGCAACTTCCTCGCTGCTCAATTCCCAACCGAGCGCCCCAGCATTCTGCCGCGCCTGTTCGGCTGTCTTCGCGCCTGGAATCGCAATCACATCGTTCTGAGCGATTAACCAATTCAGGGCAACCTGAGCGGGTGTTTTTTGATATTTTTCCCCCAACTGATTCAGCAAAGATGTCACCGGGGAGATTTTCTCCAAACCACTGCGGCTGAAGCGAGAGTCAAATCGGCGGGCACCCGTCGGTTCCTGGTACTTCTCAACGGTGTACTTACCAGTGAGTAACCCTTGTGCAAGAGGGCTGTAAGCCAGGATTGTCACCCCCAGTTGACGCGCTGTGTCGAGAATGCCGTTGGTTTCGATTTGTCGCGTTAGCAGAGAATAGCGTACTTGGTTCACCGCTAGAGGCACGCCCCTGGCTGCCAGCAGTTGGTGCGCTTCTTTCATTTGTTCGGCTGAGTAATTGCTGACGCCGACTGTCGCAATTCTGCCTCGCTTCACCTCATCGGCTAGGGCATTCATCAGCGTCTCTTGACTCATCAAAAAGGTAAAAGGCCAATGCACCTGATAAAGGGCAACTTGCTCAACCCGCAAGCGTTTTAAACTGTCTGTTAAGGCATCTGAGACAGATTGACCCGTGAATCGCCAAGGGGCAGGGCCGTATTTAGTAGCAATTTGGGCAGGACATCCAGTTTCTTGCATGAACTTTCCCAAAAGTGACTCTGACTCTCCGAACCCATAAATCTCAGCAGTATCAAAAAAGGTAATGCCGGAATTTAGCGTGGCTTCAAAGGCTTCTCGTAGTTGGGCTTCCCCGTAATCGCTGCCATAATTCCAAAACAGCTTGTCCCCCCAAGCCCAAGTGCCGATACCGAGTTGGGTGACTGTGGGACCATCGCGTCCTAAAGTAATCGTTTGTAGGCTCAAAATTTCTACTCTTTACAAAACTTTATATTTTTCAGTTTAACGTCGCAGACAGTCGCAGATGAGTATGGTGAAATGAAAACAGCAAAAGATGCTTTCATTTGCTTTTAAAAAAAGATGGCAACAGGTGATATATCAAATTTGCAACCAGAAGACTCGAAACCCCGCGAGTCATTTCCTCCCAAGGTGAATTTATTCACCATGTTCCGACTCGGCTTATTTCAGATGGGATTGGGGATGATGTCCGTTTTGGCGCTGGGCATCCTCAACAGAGTCATGATTGGGGAGTTAGCAATTCCTGCCACAATTGCTGCGGGTGCCTTAGCGATGCACCAGTTTGTTGCCCCAGTGCGAGTGTGGTTTGGGCAAATGTCGGATGCAAAGCCGATATTGGGGTATCACCGCACGGGTTATGTGTGGATAGGCGCGACACTATTTGCGATCGCATCCTTCCTCGCCGTACAAGTAATGTGGCGGCTGGGCAATGTGGTGCAAGCTGCCGGGGGTTGGTCGTGGACAACCCAAACCTACGGCTGGACTGGTTTGCTGGCACTTGTCTTCGTGTTTTATGGCGTGGCGCTGAGTATGAGTTCGACTCCCTTTGCCGCGATGTTGGTGGATGTTTCCGATGAAGATAATCGTTCTAAACTCGTCGGGATTGTCTGGTCTATGTTGATGGTGGGAATTGTTATCGGGGCAATTCTCGGCAGCAGTTTGCTCAAGCAAGTCGGCACAGACGCACCCCTATCAGCATTGCAAGCCTCGATCGACCGCTTGTTTATGATTGTACCGGCGACCGTGGTGGGTCTGGCATTGCTGGCGACGGTGGGCGTCGAGAAAAAATATTCCCGCTATACCTCTCGTTCCACTTTAGTAGAGCGAGAAGATAGCATTACCTTGGGTAAGGCATTGCGAGTGTTAACCGCTAACCGGCAAACGGGAATCTTTTTTACGTTTTTGCTGGTGATGACGATTAGTTTGTTTATGCAGGAAGCAGTCTTAGAACCTTATGGGGGCGAGGTTTTCCGAATGCCAGTTTCGGAAACAACCAAGCTGAATGCTTACTGGGGACTGGGAACCCTGATTGGAATTAGCAGCACTGGTTTTTTGATTGTGCCGCGCCTAGGTAAGCAAAAAACCGCTAAGCTAGGCTGTTTGTTAGTAGCCGCTTGTTTTGTGTTGATTATCCTGTCAGGATTTAGCCAAAATCAAAAGTTATTGCAGGGTGCGTTATTCTTGTTTGGGCTTGCCTCTGGCGTCACAACCACCGGCGCGATTAGCTTAATGCTGGATCTGACAGCAGCGGAAACAGCCGGTACGTTTATCGGTGCTTGGGGATTGGCGCAGGCAATGGCACGGGCACTGGCAACCGTGACGGGAGGTGCTGTTTTGGATGTGGGGAAACAGCTATTTGCAAACCCGGTACTCTCTTATGGATTGGTATTTGCGCTGCAAGCCGTGGGGATGGTGCTAGCGGTTTGGTTCCTCAGTCGGGTAAATGTGTCAGAATTTCGCACAGATGCCAAAAATGCGATCGCAACTGTCCTGGAAGGTGAATTAGACTAACGAATTGCGAATAGATCATCGCTAATGGTGAATTGTATTGCCATTAGCCATCAACCCCGAACCACGAACGCAGATGACAGATTTTTGGGAGAAGGTTCTCAGCTTTGCACAAGAGACGACTGTTAGACTCGGTGAGCAACTGCTGCAAGATTTTGGACAGATCCAGGCAGAACATAAAGCAGATGGGAGTTTGGTAACGCAGGCAGATAAGTGGGCGGATCGAGAAATTCGAGAAGCGATCGCGCGCACATTCCCCAGCCACGATGTTTTGAGTGAAGAGGCAGAACATACCTTTTTCGGTTCCGAATGGTGCTGGGTCATCGATCCGGTTGATGGCACCACCAATTTCACGCGGGGAATTCCAATCTGGGGAATTTCAATGGGGTTGCTTTATCAAGGCACTCCGGTATTCGGGTACGTGTATTTCCCCCCCACCAGGCAATCTTTTCACGGCTTTTGGCACGGTGAAGGCGGTGACAATGGTGCTTTTTTAAATAATCGCCCGATTCACACTAGTCCAGATGCTCCGAGTAATAGTCACTTCTTCTGCGTGTGTGCCAGAAGTACCTCTATCTTGCAGAAACCTTTCCCCTGCAAAATCCGGATGCTGGGCGTCACCACCTACAATTTCCTGGCAGTTGCTTCCGGTACCAGCTTGGGCGGGGTTGAATCTACCCCCAAAGTTTGGGATATTGCAGCAGTTTGGGCAATTTTGCAGGCGGCGGGTGGGGTTTGGATACCGCTGAATTCAAAACCTGTGTTTCCTTTGCAAAAAGGAGTGAATTATGGCAGTATTTCTTTCCCCACTTTAGTCGTGAGTCGTCCCGAACTCGTCCCAACTTTTCAACCTTTAGTGCAATTTTTGGGCAATAACAATTGACACTCCCGCTCTTTAAGGAAAGCTTCTCACATCTAGCTGAGGGCGGTTGAAATCAATCCTCTTCCCTCAGCCCTCTTCCCTGACTCCTCAGCCCTCACTCTTTTTCTCTCAGCCCTCAGTCCTCAGCCCTCAGTCCTCAGCCCTCTCTAATAACCGCTTGGGGCACCTTCGCCGCGAGGATCGGCAGCACCTTCTAATAAGCCTTCAGGGGTCACGACGATCGCGTTCGCATTTCCCCAAGGCGATCGCTCTTCGATTTTGTGCCCTCGACGGCTCAGTTCTGCAAGCGTGGCGGCGTCTAAGCCGTAAGGTTCCACGTTGAGCTTGTCCGGAAGCCATTGATGATGGATACGGGGGGCGGAAACGGCGGCACCAGCATCCCTGCCGTATTCCAGGACGTTGAGGACAACTTGCATCACGGTAGTAATGATCGTGCTACCCCCAGGCGCACCGACAGCCATCCGCAGCTTGCCATTTTCGGTGACGATCGTTGGGGTCATACTGGAGAGGGGAATTTTGCCGGGAGCGATCGCATTCGCTTCACCGCCCACTAAGCCAAAAACATTGGGGACTCCCGGCGCAGCGGCAAAATCGTCCATCTCGTCATTTAGCAGAATTCCCGTTCCCGGCACCACCACACCCGATCCAAACCCGTAGTTAATCGTAAACGTGAGGCTGACAGTATTGCGCTCCTCATCGACTACCGTTAAATGAGACGTATCTTGCGATTCCTTGGACTTGCCAAAGCCTTGTAGCGTCTCCTGATTCGCTGCCTTTACCTCAGTGGAAGCTCGTGCCCGTTCTAGACTAATTTCCTGGCGTCTTTTGGCAGCGTATGCCGGATCGATCAGAGCGTTAACCGGGACTTTCACAAAAGCCGGATCGCCCAAATGTACGGCTCGATCTGCATAAGCGATCCGCATGGCTTCCACCATCAGATGCAGGGTGTCCGGGTGGTGCCATCCTTTGGATTTTAAATCGGTTTCCCCGATAATATTTAACATTTGCAACAGGTGAACGCCTCCCGACGAAGGCGGCGGCATCGAGCAAATCCGAGCAGCCCGGAAATTGCCGCAGACGGGGGCGCGCCAGGTCGTTTTGTAAGATTTTAAATCTTCAAGGGAAATCAACCCCCCATTTTTTGCCATATCGCTGGCGATCGCGCGGGCAATGTCGCCAGTATAGAAGTCTTGAGGATTGAGGGCGATCGCTTGTAAGGTTTTGGCTAAATCTTTTTGTACCAGTTTCTCTCCCGGTGCAAACAAAGTGCCGTTCGGCGCAAAAATTTGTCGGGCTGCGGGATTATTGAGAATGGCATCCTTGCGGTTTCCAGCAACTTGGGCAAAACGCGAGGTAGGGTTGATCGTAGAGCCTTCGTTGGCAAAACGAATCGCCGGTGCGATCGTTTCTTTCCAGGGAAGTTTGCCATACTGGCGATGGAGTTCGTACAGTCCCGCCACCGTTCCGGGCACTGCTACTGACAAATATCCATTGACACTGGCATTGGGACGCACTTTCCCCGCTGCATCCAGGTACATATCCCGCGTTGCCTTCAGGGGGGCGCGTTCGCGAAAGTCAAGCGCCTTGATTTCGCCAGTTTTCTCCAAGCGCACCAGCGCAAAACCCCCGCCGCCGATCCCAGCCGAAAAAGGCTCGACAACGGAAATGGCAAAAGCAGTTGCCACGGCTGCATCGACTGCATTGCCTCCCTTGCGTAACATACTCAACCCGGCATCACTTGCCAGTCGGTGAGCGGAGACAACCATCCCCCGTTTGCTTCGCAGAGGCTGTATAAATGCTGCGGGTGCTTTGTCGCACCAAGACACGGAGACAGAGACAAGAACTGTCACCAGTGCCAGGGAAAAACGCTTAGACCTTAGAGAAATAGGCATTATTGTGGTGCAACAGAGCGATCGCTTTTGCCACTAAAGATATCACTTACCACTAGCGATGATTGTTTTTTTTCTTGAACCAATCGCTTTTCCTTACCACCATTCAAGATTGGGTGCGTCCGGTGAGGTTAGCGATCGCTGTCGCTAACTCCACGGGGTTGACTGGCTTAGAAATGTGTACCTGGAAACCTGCTTGGAGCGCCTTTGTACGGTCTTCAACTCTGGCGTAGGCGGTCAGCGCTACAGCCGGAATTGTTCTACCTTGTGTATCCAGCGCCCTGACTTGACGAATCAGGTCGTAGCCATCTTCTTCCGGCATCCCAATATCGCTCACCAAGATATCCGGCTGCAAGCGGTGGAGGGCTTCCAGTGCTTCGCGGGCACTCGTCACAGCGGTGACTTGGGCGTGGTATTGCTCCAAGATGGCAGTTAGCACTTCGCGGGCGTCGGGTTCATCATCCACAATTAGCACTCGCAACCCATCCAGCGTTACGGCACAGGAAGCGAAGTCGGCGGTGGAAGGAGGAAGGTGAGAATCTAATTCATCTTTCCGGTTTTCTGCTTCCTCCCTTCGGAGCGGTAAATTCACAATAAAGGTTGCGCCTAAGCCAATTCCGGGGCTTTGGGCGCGGACGGTTCCCCCTTGCAATTCTACGAGGTGGCGCACGATCGCAAGTCCAAGTCCGAGTCCGCCATGCGATCGCGTCGTTGTACCATCGGCTTGACGGAAGCGTTCAAATACATAAGGGAGAAAGTCGGCACTAATCCCTTGTCCCGTGTCAGTTACTCTGATTTCGGCATAGTTGGAAATCGGGAATGGTTCGTTCCCATTCCCCCTGCCTACAGAAAGTTGTACCTCGATCCGCCCTCCCTTGGGGGTGAACTTGACGGCGTTAGAAAGCAGATTCCAGACGACTTGCTGCAAACGAGCGGAATCGCCCAAAATGAGTCCGACTGAGCGATCGCATCTAGAGTCAATTTGAATGTTTTTCGCTTCTGCTGCGGGTAGCACCGTATCGATAGCGGCCTCAATCACGGGTACAAGTTCGATGGGACGCACATTTAGGCGCAACTTGCCGGTAATAATCCGCGAGACATCTAGGACATCCTCAATCAATTGAGACAGTGACCTGGTATTGCGGTCGATGGTTTCCAGGGCGCGGGTGGCAGTGGCTGGGTCAAATTTCCGGGTACGCAGGAGTTGAGTCCATCCCAGCATGGCGTTGAGAGGCGTTCGCAGTTCGTGGGAAAGGGTCGCTAAAAACTCATCTTTGGTGCGGTTTGCTTCTTGGGCTTCCCGGTAAAGGCGTGCATTCTCAACCGCGACGGAAGCCATCTGTGCCAGTTGGACGAAGATGGCTTCATCTTGTTCGGTGAACTCACCCTCGTATTTATCCGACAGTTGAATCAAACCGATATTTTTCCCGTTGTGTCCCGTCAGGGGTGCAGCTAGCCAGCCTCGCATTGGTAGATTATCAACAGTTTTGTCAAATTCTTTCCAAGCCGGATGTGCCTCCAGCTCAGCTTGCGTCATCCGCATCGGGCGGTTCCTCTGCCAGACAAGCGAGTAGATGCTCGTCGTCACATCAAGTTCTTCAGGGGATTCGCGCCTGGCTGCATATTTGTCTGACACAGAGATGGCGTTGAGAGACTGCGCCCAGTCTTGATTAAAACTTAGTTTGGCGTGTGACTGGTGGGCACCGATGATGGTACGCGCTTGGTCAGCGATCGCTTGCAACCGCTCATCAATCGAGAGTGTAGAGTTGATGGCTAAAGCAGCATCCGCCAAGCCTCGAAGTTGGGTCGCCCGTTGTTGTTCGTTGAGCAAAAGTTGATTGCGTTCTTGCTCTAACTGCTTGCGCTCGCTAATATCGGCAACAATGGACATACAGCTAAGATTTCCCTGAGCGTCACGCACCGGACACGCCCAGACACTGATATCAACCAGTGAACCGTCCTTCTTTCGGCGACGTGTTTCTATAGCCGTTAATGTTCCGCCTTGCTCGATAGCATCAAGTTGTGCTATAAACTCGTCTCGTTTATCTTCTAGGATGCTAGGAAGAAAACAGCCGACTACCTCTTGTTCGCTCCAGCCGAAGATCCGCTCATCTGCTGGATTCCACAGTTTTACCGTTCCATCATCAATACTGAGAACTGTAATCCCCAGGGGACAAGCTTGAATCAGGCTGTCAAGAGTTTGGTTCGTTGCTTGCAGCGCTTCCTCAGCTCGCTTCCGTTCGCTGATGTCTTCAACCATGCCCAATCCATAGCAGGGGTTCCCTTCTCGATCGTAAATTGCCGTAGCTGTAAGATTAATCCATAAAATTTCCCCATTTTTCTTGATATAACGTTTTTCTACTTGATAGCGAGTTAGTTCACCTGTGAATAATTGCTCTGTATAGCGCCAATCTTTTTCAACATCTTCGGGGTGGGTAATCTCTGTAAAGGTCAATTGACTGAGTTCTTGCTCTGGGTATCCCAACATCTCACAGTAGGTTTTATTCATTTTGACCAAACGACCGTTTAAGTCAACCACGGAGATGCCAATGGGTGCCTCTTCAAAAAATTTTCGGAATCGTTCTTCGCTTTCTCGAAGTGCTTCCTCGGCTCGGACGCGCTCTGTAATATCTTCGTGTACCAAAACCACTTCGCGAATATTTCCGGTTTCATCTTTGACGGGATAGATGAAAGCCTGCGTCCAGCGTTCTTGCTCGTGGAAATCTCCTAGCTCCGAAACATAGTAGACGATGGGTGGCATGGCTGTCGCCTCGCCAGCAAATGCCTTTTGAATGTACGGCATGATGCCTTTAGCAACTAATTGCTCATCCTGCAACAGGTTGTATTCCGAAAGTTGGTCAAGCGTGATTCCCCAAAGTTTCTCCCAAGCCTGGTTTACCTGAAGAATCCGACCGTCGAGAGCCATAATTTGCGTACTCAACGGGGACTGATCCACCAAAGCTCGGAAGCGAGCTTCTGATACTCGCAATTCCTGCTCAGCGCGTTTGCGTAGCGTAGCGTGCCGCAGGCTTTCGCTTAAGTCAATCGCAAAACCCACTCCGATTTTGTTCGCTCCGCCCAGATAGCCTGTCCCCACTAGGACGGGAACCCTGGTGCCGTCTTTGCGGATGTATTCTTTCTCGAAAGGCGTATGGGTGCCTGTCTGCTGCATCGCCTCCATCGCCTGCAAATCTAAATGCCGATATTCTGGCGGCGTCATTTCCGCCCAGTTCGCTTTTCCGGATAGCACTTCCTCCTGTGTATAACCGACGATGTTACAAAAGACATCGTTTGCTTCCAGGATATTGCCAGAAAAGTCCGCAATGATAACCCCGATAATATTTGACTCAATCAAGCGTCTCGCCCGTACTTCACTTTCTCGCAGAGCCTCTTCAGCTTGCTTGCGCTGGGTGATGTCGCGGGAAATGACCACGATCCCCTTGATGCTTTTATCCTGATTGTGCAGGGGGGCGACGATATATTCGTAGTGTTGCAAGCCGCTAGCACCTAAGAACTCGTTCTCATGTCTGATCGGTTCTCCGGTAGAGATGACTTCTTCTCTGTGAGCATCAAATCGGCTCATAATTTCTTCTGGCAAGCCGATATCTCGCCAAGTTTTGCCTACCAGCTCGCTTGGCTGGAACCCTACCACTTGGGCACCGCCAGCGCTTACATATTGGTAGCGACCTTCACGATCGAAGATGTAAATGTGATCGACAGATGCCGAAAGAATTGCATCCAGCGTACTGGCTTGTTCTTGAAGCTCGTTTGCGAGATGCCGAGAGTTTTCTTCCGCTTGTTTGCGTAGCGTAGCGTGCCGCAGGCTTTCGCTAATGTCCTGTTGAGTTCCCCACGCTCGTACTAAAAAACCATTTTCCACAATTCCTACGAGGTTATTTAAAAAATATTTGGGATTTCCTTCTTTATCCACCTCATAGGATTCTGCATCGCTGAGTCGGTAGCCAGACTGAATAAACGCCCGCAAATATTCAATATTATGTGGCTCGGAGGGAATTAAAAAATCTTCTAATCTTACCCCAATAATTTCTTCTACACTACTAAACCCATACATTTGAGCCATGACCCGATTGCATTCAGCTAAGTATCCATGTTGGTAAAAACGCTGAATCTGCTCATCTTCTGTCACTTCTATGGGAATCGGTTGCTCAAGTTCAAATCGCCAAATTCCTTCTGAACTCCGCTCAATAAAAGCGCGGTAGCGTTCTTCGCTGTTCCGCAACAAGGCTTCAGCTTGCTTGCGCTCAGTAATGTCTCGAATAATACTTAAAACTATTTTTTTATTGCCAATTCCTAAGCTTTGGGCACTCACTTCTACCGGAAAAGAACTCCCGTCTTTCCGGTAGTGAATGGTTTCAAACAAAATTCCTTCTTTGTCTGCTTGTTCAATTTGCTGAGCGATTAAATCCTGAGTTTGTGGCGCTCGTAAATCGTTAATCTTCAGGGAAATCAACTCTGATTTAGAGTAACCATAAGCCTTAACAGCAGCTTGGTTTGCTTCAATAATTTGACCATCAAGCTGAATATATAAAACAATGTCACGACTGTGTTGAGAAAGAAGTTGATATCGTTTTAATTCTTCCTCAGCGGCTTTGCGCTCGGTGACATCAGTTAACATCGCGATCGCTTTTGGCATCGCTTCACCTTTCGCGTCGCTGACACCGCCTTCATTAAAAATAAGATTTGTGGAGACAATTGCCCAAAGCGTCGAACCGTCTTTGCGGCGGTAACGGAAGTCAAACTGCTCGTTGATACCCTGCTTCCCACGCTCCAAAGATTGCTCTAACTGAATGCGAGCCTCTTCATCCATGAAGTCAAAAATTGGACGACCGAGCATCTCTTCTACACCGTAACCGAACATCTCGGCTAACCGTTGATTGACGTACTCTATTCGCATTTGGGCATCCAATAACCAGATGCCCTCGTTAGCCGTCTCGACGATGCTACGATACCGCTCCTCGCTGGCTCGTACTTTTAATATGTTCTTCTCGGATCGATGCTTGGCAGCTTTTAATTCCGCGCTGAGCCAACTAATAAATAATGCCACCAACCCAAACACCGCCACTCGCAGGATGTCCCCTCCACCAAACAAAACTGAATGGAACGGCGGGATAAAAAAATAAGAAATCGTTAAAGTAGACAAAACAGTAGCTAACAGTCCCGGTTTCGAGCCGCCGTACCAGGAACTCAACATCACGGCAGCAAAAAAAAGTGGGGAAATGTGCGGCTGAATGTGCGGCAATAACCACAGCGTCAGTACCCCAGCGCTAGCAACGGCGAGTACAGCAACACCGTAGCGCCGTAATCGAGGGTTGATTTTTTTTAACATATTCTGTTCTCCTGGCGGGTTCGGCATTTGGAGCGCTTCGCACTAATGCCAACACCGATTCTTGATGTAAAAAATGAAAAACGAATCTCCCGCGCCAGCGCGATCGCGTTGCGCTGACTTGTCAGTTCGCTGGTTCGCACATCTACCCTAATGGCTCCTCGATCCGTATCATAGCCAGATGTCAAGATTTAGCGCCTCTATATTGCAAAATACTGATGATGCCAGTGTTAAACACAAAAATCAGCTCCAATTACGCTGTTGCACAAGATTGCACCATACTGTAACAATTTTGCGCGGTTGGGTTGTGAGGTTGGGAGAGTCTATTTACTACCCCCGATGCATTCATCCCTTAATTAGGGAAAGCTCCAATTACTGCAAGGGTTCAATCGCATTGTGCATTAAGTCTCCTAAAATTATCGGGGGATTAAGAATTTAAAAAAATAATGGCTCGTAGCCCTACTTTATCTTTTGATCGTGGCACTTTAATATTGCATCCGCCTCCTAGGGGCAAAGCTTGGGTGGAATATGCGACTTGGGACGATCGCGTGGAAAAGTTCCGCATTCCAGCGATGCACTATCGTCAACTGGTAGAAGCACTACAAGCGGAAGAAACAAATTTTATCGATGAGGCGAAGGGTTTTCAAGCGCTGGAACTCGTCGCCAGCATGGAAATGGAACCCTACCCGCATCAAACTGAGGCGCTGATGGCTTGGAAGCAAGCGGGACGTCAGGGAGTAGTGGTGCTGCCTACGGCGGCTGGGAAGACGTATCTGGCTCAACTGGCGATGCAGGCGACGCCGCGCAGTACGTTAATTGTGGTGCCGACACTGGATTTGATGCACCAGTGGTATGCCCACTTGACGGCAGCTTTTCCGGATGCAGAGGTGGGGTTGCTGGGAGGGGGTTCGCGGGATAGAACAGCAATTCTGGTTGCCACTTACGACAGTGCGGCAATTCATGCCGAAAACTTGGGCAATCGCTATGCCATGCTCGTGTTTGATGAGTGTCACCACTTACCGACTGATTTTAATCGGGTGATTGCCGAATATGCGATCGCGCCCTACCGACTGGGACTGAGTGCGACTCCGGAGCGTTCTGACGGCAAACACGCCGATCTAAATCTTCTCATTGGTTCCGAAGTTTACCGCAAAACGGCAGAGGAACTTTCGGGTTCGGCACTCGCTGAGCATGAGATCGTGCAGATTAAAGTCAAGTTATCGCAACTAGAGCGCGATCGCTATAACGAGTTAATTCAACTCCGCAACAACTTTTTGCGAGAGTCCAATATTTCTCTGGGTAGCATACAAGGTTGGCAGCAGTTTGTGATGAGAAGTGCTGGTTCGCCAGCGGGACGCCGGGCGATGCTAGCCCACCGGGAAGCCAAAGATATCGCCTTGGGTACAGACGGCAAACTGCGAATTCTCGCCAATTTGATTGCTGAACACCACCCAGAACGAATTTTGATTTTTACGGCTGATAACGCGACCGTTTATCGCATTTCCCAGGATTTCTTAATCCCAGCGATTACCCATCAAACGCCGGTGAAGGAACGCCACGAGATATTAACTCGGTTTCGGGAGGGAGAATACAAAACTCTGATCGCTTCCCACGTCCTGAATGAAGGGGTGGATGTCCCCGCCGCTAGTGTGGCAATTATCTTATCGGGCACGGGTTCCCAGCGTGAGTTTATTCAGCGGATGGGACGGGTTTTGCGAAAAAGTCAGGATAAAAATAAACGTGCCATTCTCTATGAGGTGGTGGCGGAAAATACGAGTGAGGAAGGTACGTCCCAGCGGCGGCGGGGAGATAAGAAAAACGAACCGCCAAGGCGCAGAGAACGCGAAGAAAGAGAGGAGAAGAAAGGTAAACAATTGGAGATTTTGCCGTCGAAACCGATTTATGGGGTAAATTCTAATGTCGCTAAGCGAGCAGCGGAGTCACCGGCAAAATGGGGAGAGGAGGATGAACCACCCATTAGCGATTAGCAATTAGCAATTAGCAATTATCTAAATCCAAATGTTACCTACCGACCTTTTAATCCACCGTCAAAATGGCGAAACAATAGTCCCAAAACGCTTAAATATAGATGATAAGCATCTAGAGATTGCATCCGATCTGATTACCTGTTTTCAGGAAGCGCTTGGTTGTACGCAGGGAGAACTCGATCGCCAGTTGCTGGAGTTAGAAGGAGACAGTCCAGATTATCGCCTAAAGCGAGGACTTGCCCACATTCTCAAAAGCAGTTTGTGTACGTTTGAAATCGTCAGTCCCTTGGAACCGCAAGAATTGCGGGAACGAGTCTTTGCGCTGGCGGCTCAATCTGTTCCCAGTCCCCAAGCGTCGGCGCAGACACTAAGCTTATTAGCTGACAAACTCAGCCAGGAACTCGATCGAGAAGTGCTGGAAAGTCAAATTCGCATGGGACTTTACGCCGATTTAGCCGAGAATCGCATTCTCACTCAGTTTGACACTCCCACGCCCGAAAATTTGTTGCACCGCTACAATTTATCCCAGGTGCAGGGTGTCTTCTATCGTGCGAGTCAAATTACCCTGAATGCTCACCGCAACGTTCCGGGCGAATATAAGCTGTTATTCCGCTATCTCAAATTATTTCAATTGATGGCATATATTGAAGGCGATGCGGATCATGGCTTCACGATAACAGTGGATGGCCCTACCAGTTTATTTAAGCCGAGTACGCGCTATGGGTTAGCGATCGCTAAACTCCTCCCAGCTTTACTCCACGTCACTAAATGGAGTCTCAGCGCCACGCTGCAAAACCGCGATGCCTTCACTGGCAACTGGAAAACCGGACGCTTTACGCTGAATTCTGAATGTGGTTTGGTGTCCCACTATCCACCTGGCAAGCCTTATGACAGTATGTTAGAGGCGTCTTTTGCCGACCGCTGGGACGCGCTGAAAAGTGAATGGGTATTAGAAAGAGAAGTTGACCTTATCCCCATTCCAGGCAGTGTCATGATTCCTGACTTTCGCTTAGTGCATCCTGATGGTCGCACGTTCTTACTCGAAATTGTCGGCTACTGGCGTCCCGAATACTTGCAAAAGAAGTTTTCCCAGGTGCGTCGCGCTGAATGCGAGAACTTAATTTTAGCGATTTCTGAGCGGCTAAATTTGGAGAAAGCCGGTGTTAAATTGAACGATGTACCGGCAAGAATTGTTTGGTTTAAAGATAAATTAGCACCCAAGGCGGTGCTAGCGGCAATGGATTAATCTCTACTTGCTTTCAGAAGAGTGCATTCGTCGCTCTGCTCATCATGACAGCTCACTTTGGCAATTTGTTTTGGCAATTTGTTATCAACGCTACCGAAATCCAGTTAATCTACTTTTAAATATTTTCTCGCTTCTACGTAACTTTCCGATTCCCTACTTGCATAGAAAACTATATAGCAATTTTCGTTTGGAGCAGTACAGTTTAACCCCCCTCCGGCTTCTCTCCGAAAGCCGAGTGGGTTTGAGGTTCAATGTGGAGCGCATACTTAGCGAGAACCGCGATACCAACTCTCGAAAAAGAATTTTTTTAACGTAGGGACTGCCCCAATACTGCTCCTTGAAAAATAATAATTTTAGCTTGACTTTAGCAGCAAAAAAAACAACAAATACTAATTTTGGTGGTTTAGCTCTCGTCAAATCTTATTAAGGAGTGCCCACTACTTAAGCATTGAGTATACTTTACTTCTACTTCTATCGGAAGTAGGAAGACGATTACAGAGGAATGAGTTTTAATCAAGTGCATCCCGATTTTAGGAGAAACCAAGTAGATACCGATGAATAAAGATCTTAAAACTCAAATTAAAACGCGAGTTGGCATGATGTTGGTTGTGAGTGCTGGAATTTTGCTGAGTTTTCCAGCTACTGCACTAATTAATAGTCCTAATAATCACTCCAATGCTGGTAGTGGCTCCGAGCAAGCTGATTTAACTGTGAGTAGCCAAGAGTTATTCGCTCAAGATGCGCCAGCCAGCCCCGAAGATAGTCCCGAAGATAGTCCCGAAGCCAGTC
This sequence comes from Trichocoleus sp. DQ-A2, assembly GCF_039961915.1. NCBI lineage: Bacteria > Bacillati > Cyanobacteriota > Cyanophyceae > Leptolyngbyales > Trichocoleusaceae > Trichocoleus > Trichocoleus sp. DQ-A2. The sequence continues at coordinate 28,626 of NZ_JAMPKD010000022.1, read as the reverse complement.
CTGAAGCCAGTCCCGAAGCCAGTCCCGAAGCTAGCCCTGAAGCCAGTCCTGAAGCTAGTCCTGAAGCCAGTCCTGAAGCTAGCCCCGCAGCTAGTCCTTCAACCACAAGTACTATGAACAACAACAACACCGACCTCATGCCAGGAATTTGGCTATGTTTAAATAATCCTAGCCCGCAGTGTGGTAATCCCCCCAGACCTTAAACTCTCCACCTGTCTGGAGTGCGAAGGGGGCGCGAAGGGAGCGCGATCGCACTCCAGCGACCAATAAAAAAGCCCCCAGAAATGGGGGCTTCTTCTTTATGTTTTAGTAGCGACGAGAGAAACTGTTGTTTCTGCGACCGCCACCATCGGACGAACTTCTGTCTTCGCGGGGCTTGGCTTTATTCACTTTCATGTCACGACCCATCCATTCAGCACCATCCAGGGCTTCAATGGCAGCTGTTTCTTCAGCCTCGGTAGACATTTCCACAAAACCAAAGCCGCGCGGACGACCTGTTTCGCGGTCAGTGGGTAGCTGAACCCGCTTTACAGAACCATATTCTGCAAAAACGCCGGTTAAATCGGCTTCGGTAACGTCGTAGGACAAATTACCTACATAAATAGACATAGATCGACTCCAAAATCATAGGAACGTGGAGATTTAGATTTCGGAGAGGAGTCTGTTAAGACCAAGACGAAAAAGCCAGTCAATAAAAACAAAACCTTGCAACCGAATCAACTCTCATTTGAGATGATAGCATTTTAGAATTTGATCTGGAAAAGAGCCATAAAAGTATTACAAAACGCAATATTGAGGATGATGTAGGGGCAAAAGGCGCTCGCATACTTGGATCGGCAGTTCTCTCCCCTTCTCTCCACTTAACCGAGGATAACGGTGCGCGATCGCATCAAAAGAGTCAGTACCCGCATGGGCGAGGAGACTCCATCCTGACAGCCCTATTTTCCAGTGAAATCCAAAGCGCTGAGTGCTGACAAAATGTATCTTCAAGAAGACGTTAAGCTGCATAGAAACTGTAAGTAAGTTTGGGTTGTTTGGAATCAGCAACCAGAAGCACAGAATTTGGACGGGTCTACGCGCTTAAACAACAAGCCATGTCTTCAGCCTTGCAGCCAGAATCGGATAGCTACTGACAACAGATGCGATAACCGCAAGCCTTCTACAACTCAAAATCTAAAATGGGATTAGTGTTGTGGATCAAAGCGATTGACGAAGGCGGCTACTGCAATCATTGGCAACCCCACCAACAGGCAAATGAGCCATTGATTTAAGTTCAGTGGTGTTGTGGAGAATAAGCCATTCATTAGGCTCCACTGACTGAAGATTACTTGCAAAAGCACAGTGCAGGCAATCCCAATTGCCAGGGCTGGGGAATTGCGAATGCGTCCGATGCCACGAATTTTGGCGATGACAGCATTTCCAAAGTGGCTAATGCTTAAAAGATAAAAGATTCTCCCGACCACTAAAGCCTGGATTGCCATTGTGCGGGCTAAATCAATATTCCCGGTTGTTTGTTTCATCCATTCAAATACGCCAAAAATTACAATCCAGTTAAAAGCAGAAATTACTAAGATCCGCTTTAACAGACTGCCAGAAAGCAAGGGTTCATTCGGGTTGCGTGGAGGCTGTTGCATCACCTGCTGAGATTTAGGCTCAAAGGCTAAGGGGACGGTCATTGCAATGGAATTAACCATATTTAGCCAGAGAACTTGTAAAGATAAGATGGGCAATTCTCTAGCGAGTAACACGCTAATCAAAATCGTCATCGATTCGCCACCATTAACGGGGAGAATGAAGGCGATCGCTTTCAGGAGATTTCGGTAAACGGTACGACCTTCCTCAACAGCCGCTTCTATCGAGGCAAAGTTATCATCGGTCAAAATCATATCGGCGGCTTCTTTTGCTACCTCAGTACCCGCACCTCCCATTGCAATCCCAATATCTGCTTGCTTGAGTGCAGGCGCATCGTTAACCCCATCCCCCGTCATCGCGACAACTTCGCCTTTAAGTTGTAAAGCTTCGACAAGACGGAGTTTTTGTTCCGGTGCGACACGGGCAAACACGACTCCATCTTCTACCGCTGTCGCCAGTTCTTGTTCATTCATTTGAGCAAGATCTTGTCCGGTGAATGCCAGAACTTCCCCATGCTTTTTCAATTCCATGCGAGAAGCGATCGCTGCTGCGGTGACAGCATGATCGCCCGTAATCATCTTGACTTGAATCCCCGCTTCTTGACAGGCTTGCACGGCAGCGATCGCTTCTTTTCGCGGCGGATCGATCATCCCCTGCAATCCGATGAAAATCAGATTCTTTGCAATATCACCATGATCTACTGATTGTTGCTCGGCTGACACGGGCTTCTTCGCCAAGGCCAACACCCGTAGCCCTTGTTCTGCCATTGCATCGACTTCCCGATGCACCGTTTCTCCATCCACAGGGATCAAACTCCCATCAGCATCTAGCATCTGCTGACAGCGCTGGAGAATTGCCTCCACCGAACCCTTCACGTAAATCGTCGTACCGGGGTTTCCCCGCCCGTCCCCATCGCTTTTACCTTCATGCAACGTTGCCATGTACTGAAATTCAGACTCAAACGGAATAACATCCAACCTAGGCATTTCTCGCTCTAAGTTTGACTGCTTTAATCCCACTTTATTGGCAACAGCAATTAAAGCTCCCTCTGTCGGATCGCCAATCACAACCCATTGCTCGTCCTTGACTTCAAGGCGGGAGTCATTGCATAACAATCCGGCTTTTAAACACTCTAGAAGAACGGGGAAATTGTTCAGGTTAATCGGTTTTTCTTCTAACAGGATTTCCCCTGCCGGATTGTAGCCGCTACCGCTGGCTGTATAGTGCTGACCTCCGGCATAAATGGCTTGTACCGTCATCTGGTTTTCAGTCAAGGTGCCGGTTTTGTCAGAACAAATGACTGTGGCACCACCCAGAGTTTCAACGGCTGGCAACTTGCGGACAATAGCATGACGACGAGCCATGCGGGAAACGCCAATCGCCAGCGTCACCGTCACAACGGCAGGTAATCCTTCGGGAATCGCACTCACTGCCAAGGCTACGGCAGCTTCAAACATTTTTACCCAGGAATTGCCGTACCCCCAGCCCACGGCAAACGTTAGCGCGGCGACTCCTAGAATGACGTACAGCAATTTTCGACTGAATTTGTCAAATTTGCGAGTTAAGGGGGTTATCAGGCTGCTTCCCCGATCCATTAACTGGGAGATTCGCCCGGTTTCAGTCGCCTCCCCAATTGCGACGACAACGCCCCTGGCAGTACCAAATGTCACGAAGCTGCCAGCATAAGCCATATTGGTTCGCTCCGCCAAGGGTGCGTCTAGGTGCAAAAGCGGGGCTTCTGTTTCCGCCTCTTTTTGTACTGCAACCGACTCGCCGGTGAGTGCAGATTCGTTCACTTGCAAGTTACGCACCTTCACCAGTCGCAAATCGGCAGGTACTTTGTCTCCAGAAGTGAGGAGTACGAGATCGCCCGGTACTAACTCAGTCGAAGGAACTTGTACTTTTTGACCCTCGCGCAGTACATTTGCATCTGTTTGGACAGAAGAAGCTAAGGCAGCGATCGCGCTTTCGGCTTTTGATTCTTGGACAAATCCGATAATGGCGTTAATTAGCGTCACGCCCCAAATTACCCACGCATTCACCCATTCCCCTAGAAATGCCTTGACTGCACCAGCAATTAACAAAATATACAGGAGCGGTTGATTAAATTGCTGGAGAAATCGCACTAAGGGACTTTTTCCGGCTTTACCCTTGAGTTCGTTCGCTCCAAAACGTTCCTGTCGCTTTGTTACTTCAGCAGATGTCAAACCTGTTTCTATGTTGCTGTCTAAATTCTGAGCAACTTCTCCCACAGGTAGATGATGCCACTGATTTCCCACTGATTTCTCTTTCGCTGTTGCTGTCATTTTGTTGGCTCCTCTAGAGGCAAGAAGTCTATCTGTTGCAGACAAAAAACCAAAAAGTATGAGTTTCTTGCATAGATTCTGTTTTCTTTAGTGTTAGTAACAAATGTGACTAGAAAGTGACAGCGATCGCAAACAAAGTCGAATGTGCCGATTGTCGTCCAGCACAGCCATCTCGGTTCTCGCTAAGCTGAGAATACTAGCTCAACATGATGGCTGATGCCAGCAGCGATGAATCACAAAAGGATTTTTCGATTGATTCAAATTCAACAAACTAAAACAGCAACCAGCAGAAGCATACCCGCGCAAAATTTAAAGGCAACCATCAGGCGTCAGCGACGACCAAGGATAGCTTGGATATTCTGGATACCGATGGCTCTAGGATTGGTAGGGTGCGAACCTGCCGCAGAGTTATTGCGGCAATTGCCTGGACAGGATGTACCCGAAGCGCCGAAATTGCCTAACAGCGCCGCTCAATCCCCCACCAGTGCCCAGATGGAAGCTTCTGTCCGTCAGCGGATCAATGAAGTCCGCCAAAAGAATGGCTTAAATCCACTTCAAAACAACGAAAAATTAGCACGGGTTGCTCGCAATTACAGTCAGAAGATGGCTCGTGAGAACTTCTTCAGCCACGATAGTCCAGATGGCAGCACTTTGACTAAACGGGTTCGTGCGGGGGGAATCTCCTACTGGATGGTTGGGGAGAATTTGTTTAAAAGTGTGAATGCTCCCCAACCCGTACCGTTAGCTGTTGAGGGATGGATGAATAGTCCCGGACATCGTGCAAATATTTTGCAAGCCGAATACGCCGAGACGGGTATCGGAGTTTGGCGGCAAGGAAACACTTGTTACATTACGCAGTTATTCTTGCGATCGCAATTTTCACCCAAAGATTTATTCAAGTAATTGTGATGACAATTGCTTGACGACGATCTGGAACTGCTGTCATTAAAGAAAAAGCCCTCTTGCTGTTGAACGAGAGGGCTGTATTTTATGGTGTGAGGAGTAGAACTTTGCAGTTCTTACTATCAGCCTAGTCAGCGAATGTGACGTTTTGGTGACTATCCGATGACATTTCTTACACCATCAGCATTGGCTGCCATCCATCAATTAGAAGAGGCATCGCTGCCGCTGCATTCCCAGATTTAGAACGACAATGCATGGCTAAGTGTTTAGAAAGCTGCCTGTGTCGGGTTAGCCGAAAAACCTATTGCATCATTCAGGCACTCGCCAAGGCAGCGGATAGAGATATAGAGAACGGCTTAATCTTTTTCGGAGCATACGCCGGACGCGCAGACCGAATTATGTCTGTCGCTGAGGTGATGGCGGAGTTAACCGGAACGTGTTGAGATCGAATCGGGTGCGTACCTGCCTGTGGCGGGATCTCTTTTAGCGCTCGTATTTCCTGACAAGTTCCTCAAACTGCGTTTCTATAATGAGACTGGGGAATAATACCTAGCTTGAACGGTGATGGCTGAGCGAACCTCTTTTCAAGAGAACCCCCTACAGTTGCAACACTTAAAGGCAACAGAGATGACTATTGAAGAGATCCTGAATCGGTATGCCGAAGGCAAACGAAGCTTTCAAAGGGTCAACCTGCGAGAGGTTGATTTGCAGAATGCTCACTTTCATGGTGTGAACTTCAATCAGGCAGATTTACGGCAAGCGCGATTGGGTAAAACGGACTTTAGCCGAGCCAGCTTCCGGGAGGCAGACCTCAGCGAAGCGCTCTTGTGCGGAACTGATTTGAGCGAAGCTGATTTGGAGCGAGCCATTCTACGAGAGGCAGACTTGAGTGGTGCCGAGCTGAGTTACGCCAATCTGGAGCGAGCGAACTTGAGTAAAGCAACCTTAGGAGGTGCGAATTTAGTCCGCGCCAGATTATTTCGTGCCAATTTGTTTGACGCCAATTTGCGTCCTACGTCCGACCAAGCGACGGATCTGAGTCATGCGATTTTAAGCGATGCAGACCTATGCTACGCCAATTTAAGTGGAGCTGTTTTATATAGGGCAAATCTAAATGGTGCAAAGCTTTGCCGCGCTCATTTAAATCGAACGCCACAACAAGGAATGAAATCAACCGATTTGAGCGCAGCCAACTTGCGAGGAGCTGACTTGAGTTATGCCGATCTCACAGGAGCAATTTTACACAAGGCAAATTTGAGAGATGCTGATTTGACAGGCGCTGTGCTGACGGATGCAGAGTTGCAGGGAGCAATCATGCCCGATGGATCGGTACAGTGAGGGGTTACTAACCCCTCACGCGGAGAGAGCAGTGAAGTTAATGGCTAGACTGGTTATTTCACAAGTGTTCATAGAACTTTATGGCATAGCTTTGGTTTAAGTCGTTCCATATTCTTCGTTTTGTAGCCTGGTTTGCAGGGGCTATAGTTAGCCATTTCTGCTAGTGCCCTTTAACCTTACCTGCCTTGTGTGTTAAAAACCTAACTTCTATATATGTTTTGTTCAGCGTCCATCATTGGAGTAGTTCATGTCAGTCGTACTCAAGCAACATGTACAAAAAACCGTGGCGGCCAAAGAACAGCAGCACGTGGTAGAAATTGCAGAAAAGTTGTTGATGTATCTTAATTTGAATGAGGTACAACAAGCAATAGAAAATGCCAACCAACCAGGTGCAAGTAGTGCTAAGGTACAAAGTACCTTTAATGAGTTCGCTACTAAAAAGCTTGGCTTTCGTAGTGAGGCACGAGGATTATTCAATAATTATTTAACCGCAGGTTTACGGCCTGACTACTACTTATCCTTAGGTGAAACACTTAACACAGGCATTTTGCTAGAAGTTGAACGGGGCAAGACAACCATGAATAATATGGATATTCTCGACTTTTGGAAATGCCATATCTGCGAACATGCTCATTATCTATTCTTACTCGTACCACAAGAACTTCGTCAGAAGGAATCTGCAACAGTTCGACGCGAGTTTGAGACTGTTAATCGAAGGCTTAGGCCGTTCTTCGATCTTGAAGAAAACTACACAAATGTTCGAGGGCTATTCCTGTTTGGTTATTAGCGAAGAGGGCTAACAATACGATAGAGTGGGCAGAACGAAAAAGCTTGGCGGGGAATGTAGAAGTTGTTTACCGCCGTTCATCTTAGCCGTTATGATGACGAATATTGGTAGTAGCTCATTGCTAACCAAGGAATGAGCGCTCTGTGGAGTAAAGGTGATAGCCTCTCAATTCCCAAACCGTTCCTCGCAGAGCTTCAGCATCAACTGGTTTGAAAAGTTAATTCGCAGGTGATGACTGCGATCGCAAGATGGAACGGTAATTTGTTTGGTGCTTTCAACCACTTGGATTGAGATGTGCAAGAAGCCAACCAAGCGGAGCGAAGCTAGGTTGCGAGGAAGTTTCTGTCTATCTCCCTGAACTAGCATCCGACCCGGAATATTTCTACCGATTCATCTGATTTGGTCTGATACCAGGAATGCAGCAATCTATCAATCTGATGCGAGAGTATTAGGCAGAAGCTTTCAGTCTAATAAGGCTTAAGCTGGTGTACCATCTTCCAAGATGGTTTCATTTTCAATCAATTCATAAAATTGCGAAATTTGTTCGGTATATCTGATGTGATAAACCCTTTTAGTATTTTGCGCCTGCTCGATATACCCACGATATTTGGGGGTCAAATATTTGTAACATAACCAAAGCACGCGGTAGCTATTCAGCGAACTCTTTAATATTGGACTTTTTTCGGGCCAGCCTTCTGGGGGTTTAAAAAAACCTGCGATCATTCGTTTAGTTACCCACCAAAAATGCACATAGATTGGTAGATCCACAAAAACCAAAGTATCCGCTTCATCAAGTCGCAGCCAGACGGTTTCCTTGCAACCAAAACCGTCAATAATCCATCGGTCAGTAACTAAAATTTGCTGATGGGCGTGCTTATAGACTTCATGGGGAACTGGCGTGCCCCCCGCTTGATATTGAATCTTGTCCAAGACGTGAAGTGGCAAACCCGTGATTTCGGATAGTCTCTTGCTTAGAGTTGATTTACCGCCTCCAGCATTGCCAAATACTGCTACTTTTTTCATCGCCATTCTCCTTTTAGTCCTTTTCTGTCACCTCGTAGACTAGATTGAGTGATGAAACCGAGCAATTCCAGTCCTTTGAATACCTAAAAAAACGCTTGCACCGGACGGTCGGTATATACTTATGCTGAATTATATTTTACTTGCCGCCTGTGAAGCGCAAGCCGTTATGAGGATGAAGATTGGTAGTAGTCCATTACTAGCTGACGAGCGATCGCCCTCTCGCCACAGAGCGCTCGTCTGACCATGTAGTATCAGTATAGACATCTATCTTTAGATGTATTAAAGTGCCACTTCGCCGGGTGGCATTATAGCCTTGAGTAAGGGCTGCCGATCCCCATTCACGAGATATTGCTATGAATAGTTCTCTTAAGTCTGAAACATCCATGAAGGGACTCGAAATTCCTTTAGAGCGGGATATATTTTTACGTACCTTAATTCGAGAGTTGGCAGGTACATTACAGGATGTCGTGGGCTTAGAGGAAGCCTCCGGGTTTATTAGTGTCGTGGGTCAAAACATGGGGAGGCAAATCGACCGGGACTATAAAGCGGCTCTAGAGGTATCCCATCTAACGCGAGAGCAAGTTGCTGATGTTTTGGTAGATTTGAAGAAGCGAATCCAAGGTGACTTTTATATTATTGAACAAACGGATGAAAAGATTGTCTTAGGGAACCGGGCGTGCCCGTTTGCCGAAAAAGTCATCGATCGCCCCGCTATGTGTATGATGACCTCCAATGTTTTTGGCTCCATTGCAGCGGACAATCTGGGGTACGCCAAAGTAGAACTGCAAGAGACGATCGCAATGGGTGCGCCTGGATGCCGTGTGGTTGTTTATTTGAAACCCACCCCAGAGGCAGAAGAAAGTCACGGCAGAGAATACTTCAAAGGAGAGAGTGAGGGAGATAACGAGGGGTGACGCCCGAACAGTTTCTCGAATTCGCTAGACCTTTACCCGAACCCATGCTCCTAATTGCCGGAAATGGTCAGCTTCTGGCTGCCAATCCGCCATTTTCCAAGATGCTGGGGCTACCCCGTCAGCTCCTGCAAGAGAAAATGCTCTTTGAGATGGTCGTCGATCCTGCTGATAAGGTTAAACAGTATCTGCGTGCTTGTTCCAGCAGTCGAGAAATGGTGATTGGCTCATTAACCTTCAATGCTAACAATGGAGAGACTTGCTTGTGTCGCTGTGAAGGAGCGGTCATCCGACCGCGATCGCCTGAATCCCCGGCACTTATTCTCTTACGCTTGAAAAACAAGGAATCTGCCAGTAGCCGATTCACCCTGCTGAACAAGAAGATCGATGAATTAGCCAAAGAGATTCGGCAGCGTCAACGAGCGGAAGAAGAGCGAGCTAAACTTCTGGTGCAGGAACAGAAAGCACGAGTAGAAGCTGAGAAGCTGAATCGATTGAAGGATGAATTTCTATCTACCGTATCCCACGAACTGCGAACCCCTCTCAATGCCATCCTTGGCTGGTCTAATATCCTGAGAACTAGCAAGGTAGACGCAGCCAAGATGCATCGGGCGCTGGAAACGATAGAGCGCAATGCCAGATCCCAGGCACAGTTGGTTGACGATCTCCTGGATATTTCCCGCATCATTACAGGCAAGATTCGCCTCAATGTGCAAACAGTTGACCTATTGCCCGCGATTCAGGCAGCAATCGATACGGTGCGTCCTGCCGCTGATGCCAAGAACATTCGCTTGCAGTCGGTGCTCGATCCAGCAGCAGGCCCTGTTTTAGGAGACTCCGAGCGATTACAACAGATTGTCTGGAATTTGCTCAGCAATGCGATCAAGTTCACACCGAAACAGGGGCGGGTTCAGATTGGTCTGCAACGGATTAATTCTCATATTGAGATTGTGGTGGCAGATACGGGTCAAGGCATCAGTGCAGAATTCCTCCCCTACGTCTTTGAGCGCTTTCGTCAGGCAGATGGTTCCATCACTCGTTCCTTTGGCGGATTGGGGCTGGGTTTAGCGATCGTTCGCCAATTGGTAGAACTGCATGGCGGAACGGTGCATGCTCAAAGCCCTGGAGAAGGACAAGGTGCAACATTTACCGTCAAACTACCCCTGCTTGCCGTTGGGCCAACAGCGATTGAACCAGAACGGGTGCATCCAACCGTGGGAGACAGTGTCCCATTTGACTGCTCCTCTCAACTAGAGGGATTGAAGATACTGATCGTGGATGATGACCCGGATATGCGGGATTTGCTCGCCTACACGCTGGAAGTTTGTGGGGCAGAAGTCATCGCCGCCGCTTCAGCAGACGAAGCAATCTCAGCACTGACCCAATCTTCACCACCGATGGATATATTAATCAGTGATATTGGGATGCCAGATGAAGACGGTTATGCTCTGTTGCGTCGCGTCAGAGCTTTGGAGTCAAACAATAAAGGCAGAATTTCCGCGATCGCCCTGACCGCCTATGCTAGAACTCAAGACCGCACGGCTGCGCTTTTAGCAGGCTTTCAATCCCATATTGCCAAACCCGTTGAACCTGCTGAATTAATTGCAGTAATTGCCAATTTAACTGGACGAATCAGCGGTACCTAGAATATTACCGAACCGTTCCTCGCAATGCCTCAGCATCAATCGGTTTAACAGGTAAATTCGCAGGAGATGACCGCGATCGCAAGCTGGAGCGGTAATTTGCGGAATGCTTTCAACCACTTGGGTTGAGATGTGCGCTCGCAGAAATCTTTAAATAGCGATCGCAACAGCAATGTAAACGGCGGAAAAACTCCGGATGTTCTGTAGAAAAAAGCGGCTCTACAAGCGAGATTTCCAGGTTTACCAGAGTTGAGGATGCGATCGCATCCTCACTGCTCACCCACCGCTCTCCTGAATTCCCACCGCCAAACGAATCTTCTCCGGCAAAAAATTCAAATCGTCTCAATTACAAAAATTTACTTAAAACTCTCTCACTTCAAGCGCAAGCGGGGGAAGATAAAAAGGAGTTTTTCTTCGCGACGGTTTGGATTGGGTTCGGGACTCCCGGAATGGAGAACCCAATTAATTCGGTTTTTCCCGGCGAGATTTGCTGGTTTCCAAGGCTGGTTATTCAGTTAATTCTGAATTCCAAGGTTACTATCACTTTCTGGTCACATTTATTGATGACCCTGAAGATGGAAACTTACCCGACCCTGTAACAAAACGATTGATGATAAGGAGTTTTGGTTATGGTTGGAATCCTCATCACCTGATTAGTCACTACTATCAGTTTTTTAATTATTTCCCGGCTGCCGATTGGCGTAGAAATCGACACTTTTGGAAAAGCCGCAATTTCCGCAGCAGTTTTTGGAATTTTGAATGCTCTCTTAAAACCCATCTTAGGGTTCTTCACCTTTCCATTCATTCTTTTGTCATTTGGTTTATTCCTGTTTGTCTTAAATGCAGTTATTTTCGGTTTAGCCGCTTGGTTAGTGACAGGATTTCGGTTACGGTGGGGTTTTTGGAGTGCTTTGCTTGGCTCCCTGGCGCTGAGCATTGTTAATTCTGTACTTTTCCATCTGCTAGCATCGCTCAGATTGTAAGCGCAGGCTGGTTCTGAGCGGGGAGAGAGAACCGGAAGTAGAGGGTTCAGAGAGTCCGGATTGAGTGAGAGTAACTGTCTAGAAGGATCGGTTTTTCAATTGGTAACGCACTAGCGTCCTAACATTTTCAGCAGACAGTCCTAATTCTTGCGCGATCGCAGCTTCCACCTGACTGAATTCTGTTACTGGAAACTCAAATTCTAACTTTTTGAGTGTCGAATCTGTCGTTTTGACCTGTACTTTGGTAAATCCCTGCTCTTTGTCAATTTCTGCTTTGATGACTAGCAAGGTGACTGAAAGTTGCACTTCCAACTGTGTATCAGCTTGAAGCTTATCAACCGTATCGTAGGAGCGACTTAATGCTTGGTCTGTTACCAGTCCACCCCCAACCCAAAAAATAATTCCTAGCAGGGGTAGAGGTAGCCAAAATTCTAGCCCTAAAAAATGTAATCTTTGTAACCAACGGGGAGAGGACATAGGGAGAGGTGAGGAATTTTAGCTTCACAGCCAATTGAGTTTAAGGGAAAAAAACAATCAAATTCGACATCAAAAGTCAAAATTTAAAAGATAAAAAAAGAGAAGATTCACTTTTGACTCTTGATTTTCTTCGGTACTCGATAAAAATCTGACTGGTGGAAGACGTGCGATCGCTTTAGGCTTCTCTACTATGAGCAGCGCGATCGACGATTCTCCGGAAAAGAGGTTTCACTAAAGCGTCTTATGAGAATTTTACTGGTAGAAGACGACCCCGAACAATTAGAGCCACTAAACGCAGCTTTGTTGCAAGCCGGACATATTGTCGATGGCATTGAGGATGGGGAAACTGCCCAATGGCTGATCTCTCAAAAAGACTATGACTTGTTAATTTTAGACTGGATGTTGCCGACAGTCAGCGGGTTGAGCCTTTGTCGCCAGTATCGACAAGCAGGGAAAACCTCGCCGGTGCTGATGCTGACTGCCAAAGACACGACTGTGGATAAAGTTACGAGTTTGGATGCCGGTGCTGATGATTATCTGGTTAAACCGACTGATATTATCGAACTTTTGGCACGGGTGCGGGCATTGGGAAGGCGATCGCCTCTATGGCAGGGAGATATCCTCCGCATAGAAGATTTACAACTGCACTTGAATAGCTTGACTGTTGAACGGGGACAGACAACTATCCAATTGTCCGCCCGCGAGTTTCAGCTATTAGAATACTTCCTGCGCCACCCTCATCAGGTCTTAACCCGCGATCAAATTGAACAAGCCTTGTGGGAGTGGGGTGCAGAACCAGAGAGCAATGCCGTAACTACCCTTGTCCGGAGGCTGCGGCAGCGTTTGCAGTTAGTCGGTGCGGCAGATTGGATTGAAACAGTCTATGGCATGGGATATCGCCTCAATCCTTCGGGAAGTCAAAAGTAAAAAGAGAAGAAATTCAAAAGAGAAATGAATCAAAATGACAGAATAAATCTTTCTTTTGCTTTTTGCCTGTCTTGCTCCAAGATTCGGGGAAGCAAAGATACACCCGAATTTGGGGCGCTTTTTAACTTTGCTTTTTTCCATGTTTGGTCGTAGCCGTCACAATCTGGCTCGCTGGTTCACCCTATCAATGGGAAGTATTTTGGTGATTTTTGCAGGAGTCGTCTACTACGTAGAAGTTGCAGACGCGCTCTTAGCATTGGATCGATTACTCTACCAACAAACCAAGGTGATGGCAGCGAGCGTGAATTATGAGCGTCGCAATGGTCAGTGGCAGGTAGAGCTGGACAATGTGCCACTTTTGGGAAATAACCCACAGCCGTTGGATAGTGGGCTGGCGTATGGGCGTTGGTACGATGCCAAAGGGCAATTGGTGCAATTTTTTGGTACGCTTCCTCCAGAGAAGCTGACGGTGACAGATGGATTTCAAACCATCAAAACTGCCAATGGCTCTGCACGTTGGCTGCGTCAGGTAACGCTGCCTGTCTACGAGAAGAGTGTATTAATTGGTTATCTCCAGGTTGCGACTTCCCTGACATCCACTCAAGAGGCTTTGTCTGAATTGCGGCTGGTTCTGACGCTCTTGGTGCCAGTCACCTTGGGGGTAATTAGCCTGACTGGGTGGTTTTTGGGGGGGCTAGCGATGCAACCGATTCGTCATGCTTACGAGCAACTGCATCGCTTCACCGCAGATGCTTCCCATGAACTGCGGACACCATTGGCGGCGATTCTTAGCAATGCACAAGTCGGGTTGCTGTCTGACGATCGTTCACAGCAACGGCTTCGGCTAGACAAGATTGTGAATGTTGCTAAGTCAATGAATTCGCTGGTGAGTAATCTGCTGTTTTTGGCTCGGAATGATGGGTCATTATCTCCTGAATCTTTGAGAAAGATTAATCTAACTCTTTTGCTACAGGAGCTAGCAGAGAATTATGCAACGCAAGCAGCCACCAAAAATCTAAATTTTGTTAGTAATCTGCCGACTGAGAGCTTGGAGGTGAAGGCCGATCCAGAGTTGCTCCGTCTGGCGGTGATGAACCTGCTGAGTAATGCTTGCAAATATACCCTGGAGGGCGGTGAAGTTCAACTGCGATTGTTTACGCGATCGCATCTGGCTATTATTCAAGTTTCAGACACTGGGATGGGGATTGCGGCGACTGATTTGCCCCATATTTTTGAACGGTTTTATCGGGTGAATCGCGATCGCTCTCGCACTACAGGGGGTTTTGGTTTGGGATTAGCGATCGCTGAGCAAATCGTCAAAGCTCATGGAGGTGGGATCGAAGTCACCAGTGTAGTCGGTCAAGGATCAACTTTTCAAATTGAGCTGCCACTCCAGTAGCAAAAATAACCTGGCGATTGGAAATCGCGGCTACGCCAACCCCCCTTACCCCCCTTCAAGAAGAAGAGGGGACATAAGTTGCTTCGCTTCTATTCAACCAAGTCCGCCTGCGCGGAATCAATTCAGCCTGCGGAGGCAGGCTTTGTTTGTGTAGCCCCAGACTTCCAGTCTGTGGGGGATTTGCAAATACGGGATGCTCCCACTGTCACTTTCTAGTCACATTTGTTGCCAACACTGAAGATAGCAGGAGCAGAAGGTTATCACTCCTAAATCATTTTTCTTTAGTTAGTTTTCAACACTTTTTTTCATGGAGTTAGTGTAAATCCGATGTTGTTCAGAGGTACTTCTCTACTCTGCCTTGCCGCTCTGGCTGTTGTTTGTAGTGGTTTATCAGCTCAAGCTGAAACTGACGACTTCACCCCTAAGACAGATGCGTTTGCCAGAGTACCTAATCATAATTTTGAATCAAATAAGACTCCAATTCAATCTGACCAAGTTACAACTTTCTTTGTACAAGAACAAGTGAATGTAGCGAATTCAGGTTCACCTGATTCTGTTGTAAAGGTACTGACAGAATCAACAATTCAAGAGCAAGATTTTTCAGAAATAAAATTGCCAACTGCCACTGCATCAGCCGAGGCGAATCAATCTCCATCTAACCTTTCTAGCGAGACAAAGCAGGAAATTCCTGAGAAAACAGCGATCGCAACCTCCGATGCGGTAAACCCAGAGCAGATTGTAGACAAAAGGGTGAAAACGTCTGCGTCGGCTTTGACTGTTGAACCTTCAACACCTCAACTCCCAGAAGCAGCGACGACTGAAACCACAGCGCCGGAAATCGCTCAAGTGGATGTAATACCTGGTAGAGCCACTCGCTCTGGCCCAAGTTATATCGGGGTTGCAGGCAACATTGGATTAGGTGGCGATACGACTTTAAGTGAAGGTGCCTTTGCAGTCATTAGCAAAATTGGACTCACCAGAAATTTATCTGTGCGACCCGCTGCTTTATTTGGCGATAATACAGTTTTTCTGGTTCCACTTACTTACGATTTCCCATCTCAAGGAGTGGAACAAATCAGATACCGTGTAGCCCCTTATATTGGAGGCGGAGTGGCGATTTCAACGGGTGACGATAGCACTATTGGCGCACTGATTACGGGCGGGGTCGATGTTCCATTATCATCCCAATTCACCGCAACCGCTGGCGTGAATGTCGGTTTTGTTGATGAAACAGAGGTGGGATTATTAATCGGAGTTGGTTACACTTTCTCAGGACTTTAAACCGACTTTGCTTTAATCTTTTCACATCGCAACTCAAAGAAATTACGATCGCAACGGTGAAGGTGCCAGAATGAGCAGACGGGTAAACGACAGTCTCCCAAATCAAGTCTTCGCGGTAAGCAAAACAGCAGCACCCAAGCCAGCGCTGGCTTTCGTAGACGCGATCGCCCTAATTGTTGGCATCGTGATTGGTGCCGGGATTTTCGAGACGCCCTCTCTAGTCGCCGCTGCTTCTGGGAGTGAAGTGGTTGCACTTTCCCTGTGGATTCTGGGTGGCGGGATGTCCTTAGTCGGCGCATTGTGCTACGCAGAATTGGCAACGGCATATCCTCACGCTGGGGGCAATTACTTTTACTTGATGCGTGCCTTCGGCAAAAACATCGCCTTCTTTTTTGCTTGGGCGCGAATGACGGTGATTCAAACAGGTTCGATTGCCCTGTTGGCGTTCGTATTCGGAGACTATGCCTCGCAATTACTGCGCCTTGGGAATTATTCATCCTCACTTTACGCAGGGATTGCGATCGCCCTGTTGACAGGTTTAAATATCATCGGCGTTCAGCAAGGAAAGTGGGCGCAGAATTGGCTAACAGTCGCCAAAGTGGGTGGCTTGCTGTTGGTGGTAATTGGGGGTTTAGCCTTTGCCGTTCCCAGTCTCCCGGAGGTGCCTGCTGCACCGGCAACATCCCAAACAAACTTTGGGATGGCAATGCTTTTCGTGCTGTTGTCCTATGGCGGCTGGAATGAAGCGGCTTATATCTCAGCCGAGTTACGCAACGTCAATCGAAACATGGTGCGATCGCTGCTAGTGAGTATCGGCATCATCACGACAATTTACTTAGCGATCAACTTCGCATACATCCACGGTTTAGGATTGGCGAACATGGCAGCCTCAGAAGCCGTAGCAGCGGATTTGATGCGTCGTGCAGTTGGCGAACCTGGTGCTTGGTTTATCAGCTTCCTGATTGCCATTTCCACCTTAGGGGCGATCAACGCCACGATTTTCACCGGCGCACGTACCAACTACGCCCTCGGACAAGATTTTTCCTGGTTCAGCTTCCTCGGACGCTGGCACCATCGCGCCAGTACGCCAGCTAATGCCTTGCTAGTGCAAGGTGCGATCGCGTTAGCCCTCGTGTTCCTGGGTACTCTGACCCGCGAAGGCTTTAAAACAATGGTGGACTACACCGCGCCGGTGTTCTGGTTCTTCTTCCTACTATCGGGTGTCTCGCTGTTAGTGTTAAGAGTTCGAGAACCGCAAGTATTGCGACCCTTCCGCGTCCCTCTCTATCCTCTGACGCCCCTACTTTTCTGTGGAATCTGTGCTTATTTACTCTACTCCAGCGTTGCCTATACAGGGATTGGGGCGCTTGTCGGAGTAGGTGTAGCGATCGCTGGCGCACCGCTATTGCTGTTATCTCGTCGTCGGCAAATTTGAGCAAAACGTTAACAACTCAAAAGGAGAAGATGCAATGCAATTACAACAAATTAAGCTGTTGCTGGTTGCTAGTTTGAGTGCGGGTAGCTTCTTGTTCGCAGGCTGCACCCAACAACGCCAGTTCGATGCACAAGCTCAATCTGATGCTCAAACCCAAGCGCCCGCCGCCCCGACCGCACCGAGTGTTCAAGTCGAAGCACCCGCAACCGACGTTCAAACCCAACAACAGCCAGCGGATGTGCCCTTTGTACCAACGCCCGAAGTCGTCGTCGCCGAAATGCTTAAACAGGGGCAGGTAAAAGGGAACGATGTACTCTACGACCTCGGTAGTGGCGATGGACGAATCGTGATTACCGCTGCAAAACAATTCGGCACTCGCGGCACTGGTGTAGATATTAATCCGCAGCTGGTTCAGGAAAGTCGAGAAAATGCCCAAAAAGCCGGTGTAAGCGATCGCGTGCGGTTTTTACAACAAGATTTATTCACCACTGACCTCAGCGATGCCACGGTGGTAACGCTTTACTTGCTTCCGGATGTTAACTTGCGCTTACGACCGAAGCTACTCAAGGAACTCAAACCAGGCACTCGGATTGTTTCGCACAACTACGACATGGGTGAATGGAAACCTGAACAAGTGGTGCAGGTAGAAAGTAGTCCCGGTCGCCAGCACACGATTTACACCTGGGTTGTGCCTGCAACTATCCCAGAGAATTTGAAATAAACGGGATATCCGGTTGCAACTTTCATCAAATAGAACGAATCCTGCGAATACTGTTTCCCAAATCATCTGCAACAGAATCTCTCAACCTACCTTTTTGCGATTCAGATCCCCAACTTCTCCAAGAAGTTGGGGATTTCTCCTGCACCAACCCTTTAGAACTGCTATATACAAACTTATCGGTTCTGTATAAACTTAAGCGTTATCCCAATTCAATTCACTGAAAATCAATTAACAGGAGGAATCTCAAAATGTCATCCCCAATTCGTCCCCCATTTACTCAAGAAACTGCACTTGCCAAAGTAAAAGCAGCCGAAGATGCTTGGAATACTTGCGATCGTGAACGAGTCGCTAATGCCTATACAGTTGATTCTCAATGGCGAAATCGTACCGAATTTTTTACGGGTCGAGAAGCTATCAAAGAGTTTCTGAAGCGCAAATGGGCAAAAGAACTAGACTATCGCCTGATGAAAGAATTGTGGGCGTACACGGATAATCGGATTTCTGTACGCTTTGAGTATGAATGGCGTGATGCACAGACGAATCAATGGTTCCGCACTCATGGAAACGAACACTGGGAATTTGATGCTGATGGGCTGATGAAAAGGCGCGATATGAGTGCGAATGACTACCCAATTCAAGAACAAGATCGTCGTTATTAATTTTAAGTGAATCCTCGAAAACTTCGCCTCAATTCGTTGTAATGGGCTTTCGCCCAGCCTACATAATTCGAGAAAATAGAAGAGGAATTAATGCTTGAGTTGGATCGCGTTAGCCTCTTTAGAATTATTTTCACCTGGGGTTATTTCTAGCTGTTTGGGCGTAAAACTTGCGAAGCAATCAAGTAGTAACTCTCGTTTCAGCGAGTTGTACTTGGTTTGACCTTCTTTTCGGATCTGGATTAATCCTGCTTCCGCAAGTGTTTTGGAGTGGTGACAGAAGAGAGCTAAACTAATCCCTAAATAATTGGCTATCTCGCTGCCGCTCATTTCCTCACAAGAAGCTAACATCTCCACAATCCTCAAACGTGTTGGATCGGAGAGAGCTGCAAAGATTTTAGCCCGAAGTTCTATGTCTTGAACGGCAGCTTGAGACGCAGAGGGCAGTTGAACGCTATGGTTGTTATCGATCATGGGAAGTAGGGGTTACTAAAAGAAGCCACGAGAAAGCCCCAACAAGACTCTGCATTACTCCTGATGTCAACACTAAAAGAAGGTTGAACGACGGTATAGGCGTGTCTGACGTGGATGTATGCCGTTGGCGAAAACTCACCGTCTTACTTCTATTTTACGTCTTGGCGCTCAGTATTGAAATAGTTAAACAACCACTTGACTATTGGGGAAAGATTGTTCTAGTATTTAGTCAAATGGTTGTTTAACTACTAAACCCTTTAGGGGATTGAAACCAGATTGGTAACTTTTAGCAGCGAGTTGAGTGGATGCGATCGCATGAAATGATGCAATGCGCTTTCTGCAACAGCTGCTGATACTCTCCTCACCTTGATCTACAGCCTGAAGGAGGCTGGAAACCATGTCAGACAACGCGAAATATGTCACCTTGACCGAAGACAACTTTGAAACCGAAGTCCTCGCAAGTTCAGTTCCAGTTGTGGTAGATTTCTGGGCGGCTTGGTGTGGTCCTTGCCGGATGCTCAACCCATTAGTTGCAGAATTAGCTGCCAATTTTGAAGGAATTGCTAAGGTTGGCAAGCTGAATATTGACGCCTATGGACACATCGCTACACAATACAACATCCAAGCCGTGCCAACGCTGCTGTTCTTCAAAGATGGTGTGGTGGTGGATCGAACCACTGGCGTAGCTCCTTTGGAAGTGCTGTCTGACAAGCTTCAAGCTTTACTTCCACAGAACAACTTAACCACAAAGCCAGTAGCGATTAACTAACTATCTAGTTTGTTGGCGGTGCGGGTAACTCTTATCCGCACTGCTCATACACTAGCTAGCTAGAGTTCCTGATGTCTGCGTTGTGCAATCAAAACTGTAATGTCATTCCAATGGAGATTAAGTCAATGAGCGAGAATATCAATCTTTTCTCAACTGTTCAGCTGGGTTCTTTAGAACTTCCCAATCGAATCGTGATGGCTCCCTTAACCCGGATGCGTGCGGGAGCGGGAAATGTTCCTAGAGCGATGAATGCGACTTATTATGCACAACGGGCATCGGCGGGGTTAATTATCGCAGAAGCCACTCAAGTATCGCCTCAAGGACAGGGATATGCGAATACCCCAGGCATTCACTCAGCAGAACAGGTGGCAGGATGGCAACTGGTGACAGATGCAGTTCATGCTCGTGGGGGGCGGATTTTCTTACAGTTGTGGCACGTTGGGCGGATTTCTCACCCATTACTGCAACCAGGAGGAGAACTGCCAGTAGCGCCCAGCGCGATCGCACCAGAAGGTGAAGCAATCACTCTTGAAGGGCCAAAACCCTTCGTCACGCCTCGCGCCTTAGAAACAGAAGAAATTCCAGGAATCGTCGAACAATACCGCAAAGGGGCAGAAAATGCCTTAGCTGCTGGATTTGACGGGGTTGAAATTCATAGTGCCAACGGTTATCTCCTTGACCAGTTTCTTGAGGATGGGACGAACAAACGAACCGACCAATATGGCGGTTCAATTGAGAACCGTGCCCGACTTTTGATGGAAGTGACTGAAGCGGTCGTCAGTGTTTGGGGTGGACAACGGGTAGGAATTCGCCTTTCCCCAAGCGGCACTTTCAACAGTATGTCTGACTCCAATCCATCTGCTTTGTTCAGTTATGTAGCCGATTCACTCAACCGTTTCAACCTCGCTTATCTCCACATCGTTGAGCCAAGAACCGATGGCAATACTAGCCTCGATAACTCTACAGGAGGCTTGTTTACCGAATACTTCCGTCCTATCTTCAAAGGGACTTTAATCGCCGCAGGAGGATATGACCGTGACTTAGGGAATGCTGTTTTGGCTTCTGGTAATGCAGATTTGGTGGCTTATGGCAGACTGTATATTGCCAATCCAGATTTGCCAGAACGGTTTGCACTCAATGTTTCCCTAAATAAGCCTGATCGCTCCACCTTTTATGGTGGCGATGAGAAGGGATATATCGACTATCCAAGCCTTGAATTACAGACGGCTTGAGTTGATTTGTTTCCTCACAGAGAACCTCCTCCCCACCCCCTGTCCTTTAAAGAGCTACGGTCTACACACAAGTGACTTGTTTTGCTCATCAAAGCGCTCCCAGACCTAACAAGAACTATGAAGAAATGAGAGCCATGCTCAAAGGCCCTCTCCGTTCACGGAGAGGGGTTGGGGGTGAGGTTCCTTATTTCTGTCTTTAATTCTCGTTCATAGATTAACCGCATAGGAAGGTTATGAAGGAACTGTCAGCGGCACACCATTGTCTTTTGGTGCCATTTGCAATAAAAATGGCACCGCTTTTTTAACCCAATCTTTCACCGCTGTGTAAGCAGCCGCTTCTTCTCCAAAACAAACCTCTAACATATCAGTATGAATAATGCCTGGGTTGAGGGGAATCGCCGCCATTCCCGAAGGTAATTCTTGAGCCAACGACTGAGTTAATCCTTCAATTGCCCACTTGGAAGCACAATAAGGTGCAAATTCAGGCGAGGTGGATCGACCCCAAGTTGAACTCAAGTTGACAATGATGCCATTGTTCTTCTGAATCATGGCTGGAACAAAGGAGCGGATTACATTCGCGACTCCTTTAATATTGACATCAATGAGTCGAGAAAATTCCGTGCTATCAACTTTCCAAAGCGGGGCGGGTAGATTGATTAATGCGGCATTATTAATTAATAAATCAGGGGATGAGTATTTATTTAAAAGTTGCTCAGCCCAGGCTTTCACTTGATGTTCATCCGCAACATCTACGCTGGAAAAATGATGGGGCGTTCTAAATTTTCGCTCAAGCTTCTGTGTTGCTTCTGTAGAACGGGCGCACCCACAAACTGTATGACCTTGCTCAATAAATTTTTCAGTCATGGCAAGACCGAGACCCCGACTTACCCCTGTAATTACAATCAGTTTTTTCATGAGTTAGACTAATTTAGGATTTTAGATTTGGGATTTTTGAAGGGTCTGGCGGGAAGAAGCCATGAATCGCATTTCTACAACCCAAAATTTAATTGCCAGCTAAGGGTGAATTGTGCCATCAGGCATGATTGCTTTTTGGAGTATCGTCCGCGTCAGGTTAACGCCGGTGAGGTTAGCGCCGGTAAGATTCGCCGCAGTGAGGTTAGCGCCGGTAAGATTAGCACCCCTCAAGTTCGCTTTGTTCAAATTAGCGCCGGAGAGGTTCGATTTGCTGAGGTTAGTCCATCTGAAATCAGCCTGAGTCAGGTTCGCTTCGCTCAAGTTAGACCTAAAGAGATAAGCACCATTGAAGTGAGCCTCGATTAAGTTTGCTTTGTGTAGGTCAGCTTTGTAAAGGTAAGCTCCTAGTAGTTCAGCGTCGTAAAGATTAGCATTACTGAGATCGACGGCTATTAGGTTCGCTGCCATCAAGTTAGCTTCGCTGAGGTTCGTTCTAGCCAGCTTTGCTGCACCGAGATCGGCTTTGTGAAGATTAGCGCTTCTGAGATCGGTGCCGATCAGGTTCGCGTTAGTTAGATTCGCTCTTCTTAGGTTAGCGCCTCTGAGGTCAGCCCCGATCAGGTTCGCATCGCCCAGATCGGCATCGCTGAGGTTGGCTTTGCTGAGGTTCGCAATGCTGAGGTTCGCTTCACTCAGGTTTGCTTCCATTAGGGAAGCGGAGTGGAGATTTGCATCGCTGAGGGTAGCATGGCTGAGGTTAGCGGCGATGAGTAAACTATTGCCCAGATCCGCCCTTCTCAGGTTAGCGCCTGTGAGGATTGCGCCTCTGAGGTTGACCCCTCTGAGGTTTGCTTCGCTCAAGTCTGGTTCTATTTGTCGGTTTTTTCTTCTCCACTCAATCCATTTCACTGCACCGTTCTGAAGTAGTGCAAGATGCTCTAGATTTGCCATTTGGATTTCCTTTGCTTAACCCACCAGTGCTAACGCATTGACTTTAATCTGAAGTGGCTTTCTTTGAAAGCAAGCGATCGCCCATTTGTAAAGAGCGATCGCATTCCCCTTCTCTCCCTCGTCATCCCCATCCTTTCGCTATTCTTGACGCCAACTAGCAGGATTTTCACGACCAGGCACGCCTTCTAGCGCCACCAACGCCGCCGCAGAACCCGCCAGAATATCCTGTTCTGCTCCGCCCAAATAGAGGCGTCCGAAGCTTCCCACAGCTTGCACTTCCAAGATGTTAATTGCCGCCGCTTTCTCCGCCGCATTCGCCGCCAGTGCTGCATAAGCGGCAGGTTGAACTTCTAATACATAAAGCGTTTGCCCTGCCAGAAGTAGCTGTCCTCGTCGCGTGCGATTGATCAGCTGCGTTTGGTGAGCATCAATGTTGCGGATAATCTGGCTAGAAACGACGTGCGGCTTGAGACATTCATTTCGATGCACTCCCAGCGCCTCCAAAATGGCTTTACCCGCCGCCCGCGTCTCCCCTTGGCGGCTGGAATGCACTTCTAGTAGCCCGTATAGTCGTTCGACCACCTGCACCCCTGGACGTACAGAGGCAGCTTTGAGGGCGACATCAGTAATCCGGTTAATTTCAATGCCCGGTGAGATTTCAATCCACAGCGACGTATCTCCTGGCAATGGCAAGAACCCTAGTGCTACCGTCCCCATGTAAGCTGCGTGCTGAGGCTGCAAGCTGTCTAGAAATACGTAACTGCGTAGTTCTATGCCCAAGGTAATTAACTCCGGAAGTTAGAAAAAAGGAATCGGGTGCAACATCTGAGTTTACCGCGATCTCAGATCGCCAGAAGCTGCATCTGGTCAGCCAATAAGAGAAGCGATCGCTTCCCGCCGAAGGACTCTCCCATTTAGGGATTTGAAGACTCACGCAACCAGGGTTCTACCTATTTATAGACAATCGGGTTCTACCCCTTTATAGACACAACCACCCAGACAGGCGCGTTAGCTTAATTCACATAAGTTAACAATAAAAGAATACACCTTTAAGTTATGATGCCTAACCTGTTTGAAGCAACCAAAGAATATTGGCGCAAATTAGATCAGTTAGAAGCTGCCTATGAAAAGGGCGAAGTCTCGATTGAAGAGGTAGATGCTAAAGTTCAATTGCTGATGGCTGAACTCGGACGAGAACGCCGTGCAGCCTTTACCTATGTTTTTTATGGCTTGCGCCGTCTTTGGGATGAGCAACGGGAAACCATTGTTGGGGTGGCAATTCTCGGAGTTCTCGCGGTTTTCCTTCAAATTGAATACACCTAAAATTCCTAATCGGGTCTGATACTGAAAAATGGCGTGGGTTGTTCTGAATGAATCTCGATCGGGGATTGTAAAGATGACCGACGCTTCGGCAACCTGGAATGTATTGGGTGTGTCACGTTACAAAAGAGCGATCGCCCAGAGACCAGCTTAATATTGTAGCCGCCGAGCGATTTTCCTCCGTCTGGGCGCTCATTAACCATAATGTAAAGATTTTTATCTAGCGCGTGTCAGTTGATCAAGTGTCACGTAGTAGAGTATTAGCTCGATTGAACAAGCGATATTCTTTAGTTGTGTGAGGAGCAAGTTTAGAAGAAAAAGCGTCTGGGGTCGAAACACGGCAAGACTCCCAGGCGCTTTTTCATATCTGTCAAAATCCTTCAACAACGAACTACAGCCCAGATTCATGGCTTATCTTGTCTCCAGAAACGACACATTTGGACTGATAAGCAGGTAGCCAATACTTTGAGATAGGGAATGGATGGGGCTTTTGACCCAACCCCTAACTCCTCTGCAATGCCCAGAGGAACTGTGAAAATGGCTCTGGCTCCCGTTCCCTGCATAGGAACGGGTTGGGGGTTAGGTTTGCCTGAGCCAAAAAATATTGGACTAGATGATTTATTACATTTTGTTTATTCCGAGATGCAGATACGCTGCTGAGTGATGAGCGTCTAGAGTAACCAGTATCAGCACACTTCTTGAGATTAAGCACTATGACAGACGAGCCACGCCTAGAGGAGCAGGCCCTCTCCCAGGCTGTCGAAATGGGGTTATCTAGCCAGATGGATAGCGTAGAGAACATCAATGTAGATGTCCGAACCGATTTGCTGAAGATGGCTCAAGGAAAGGCTAATTCAGTTTCGGTTGAAGGTCGGGGTCTGGCGATTCAGAAAGATATTCGCGTGCAGGAAATGGAATTGCACGCCGATAATATTGCGATCAATCTCTTTGACGCGATATTCGGGCAGATTAAGCTGAACCATCCGCTAGACGCGACTGCCCGTGTTGTCCTCACCGAACAAGATATCAACCGCGCTTTAAACTCAGACTACATCCGCAGCAAGTTTCAAAGCATGGAGTTGAATGCGGATGGTCAAATCGTGACCTTGGAACCGCAAGAACTGGAAATGCATCTGCCGGGTGAGGGCAAGATGGAATTCAGTGGAAAAATGCTACTGCATGACGTGGATAAGGCTCGACAAGTCGGTTTCGCCGCCGTAGTGCGTCCGCGTACTTCTTCAACGCCAATCTTGTTGGAGGGGTTTAGCTGTAATCCTGGACAAGGCATTTCACTGGAACTCACGATCGCCTTGATGGAGAAGTTAGGAGAACTGGCAAACTTGCCCTATTTTGACCTCCAAGGGATGGCAATCCGCATTAAGGAGATGGATGTACAAGAGGGTAGTTTAACTCTTTATACCGAAGCCTACATCAAGCAAATTCCCGATCAATGATCGAGGATGAAGGGCGCGATAGCGAAGCGCTGCTGCTTTCAGCAGATCGCATCCATCAAGCGGTTCTCCCTTCAACCCATTAGCGTACCGTAGGCTTAGCCCCGACAAAACCGCGATAACCCCAGCTTCTAGGAGGAAACCATGACAGAGTTTCAAGATTTTTTAAAGCACAAATTTGCCTATGTTGCGATTGGAGAATTCAAACCTGGCAAATTTGATGAGGCTGAGCAACTCTATGAAAAAGCTGTCTCAACCTACACGCACGGCTTTAAGGGGTCGTACTTACTGCAAGAACCAGGGACTGACCGAGGAATCGCTATTATTCTTTGGGAGAGTATCGAAGATATGCAAGCCAATCAAAGCGAGGCATACCAAGCCATCTTAAATCAGATGAATCCTTTGTTTGAGGAAGCGCCGACCACTGCTTTCTATGAAATTGTCAGTGAAATTCAGCCTACAAATGCAAGTGGTGAATCCCCATCCATATAATCAACCCGAAAAAGCGATCGCTCTATCCGGTCGGAGAAATTTGAGTCATTTGATGTCAAAGGCTTTCTCGCGGGCACTCCTGACTCCAACTTGATGGCGAGATCGATGAGGAATCGCACATGACCAATGGTTGAAGCAAGGCCAGCTTCGTTTACAGGACACCCAAACCGGGGGAAGGATTCTTGGGGATGTTGCCAACGCAACCATAGCTTTCCATCAATCACTTTTGTGCTAATTGACCAGCCTTTATATTGGCTGGGAACTTCTTTAACGTCAGTATCAAGGACGTTGGATGTTACTGAGGGTTGGGGTTGACTCGGTGGGATCATCATTAGGGCACGGGAACTTCATGCCCTAAATATCGGTGAAAATACTATGGCGAATCGTGATTCAACCCGCAAGCAAAAGTGATTGTTTAAAAAGATTTAGGTGACAGAACTTTGGAACCCCTCGTGATGCACCTCGGATGGTGAGTGTGAGGTGCATCACATTCGCAAGCAGGAGAGCGGTTTGGTAGAATTCAGGTGGCGTCGCCATGTCAAAATCTACGGCTAGCGATCGCTTGAAACGTGCAAGTATTGAAAAGCGTATCCACGCAACCGGCTCAACACCCCCCGATTTGTTGACGCACCTTACTCAACCCGTACCAGGTTTTTTCGCCCACAATTCCGTCTGCTAATAGACCACTACGCAGTTGAAAGGATCTCACAGCAGCTTCAGTGTGGGGTCCGAAGATTCCATTCACTTCTTCATCAAAATCACCAGATAAAGACAGTACACTCTGAAGCGTGATGACTATCTCACCTTTAGCGCCTCGTTTCAGCACTGGCATATTTACGGGAGCGCCGGTGTAGAGAGCCTGCCAGGTCATTTGACCCACGACGCCATCTTCTTTGAGAAACATCCAATTTTGAAAAACAAGAACGGCAAATTCGACTTCTTCATTAAAGTTTCCGTTGATAGCTCCGTTATAAGCAAACCTTTTAGTTAATAGTTGTTGTAATTCTTTTACTGCGGCTCCAGAGTTCCCTATTTGCAGTACGGGCTTATTGAGTTGAGCTGGTTTGACTGATATTTGAGTTGATTCTTTAGCAAGCATGGCTTAACTCTCTTTGAATTCCTGTGTTTGACTATTCCAAACTAACCAAAGCGTTCTCCCTTCCACCTCGCACGTTCAGTTCATGCAACTGGATATTTCAATATCCCGCTTGTTGGTCACCCATTAGCAGGAGGTGATAAAAACTACTGAGTGGCTCCTTGATTCGCTCCCAGGAACCAGAGACGGCTTGGTCGAGAAGGTTTGTCCCAACTTAAGTTGGCAGTCTTATGATGGGTTTATGGCGCGTCAAGACATCGACTTGCGTCAAGTTGGGAAGTGGGATTTTTGCTTTTTATGATTCGTGGCAACAGTTTTGGTTATTCTTGTCAGGCGTGACCTATGACAGTAGCAAGAGCAAATCTGCTCTTGAGGTGCGATCGCATCCACAGCTAAACCGATGAAGGTAATTCAGCAAACTTTTACATTACTCACCCTGCGAGAACGCCCAGTTGGCATTTGGATACTGAGTAGTTTTACCGCTGTTTTAGGGCTTCTCGTTTTTATCTCTTCCAATTGGCCGATTGATTTTTTTGGATTGTTCTGCATTTTTTGCGCTAACTTGATGATGTTTGGAAGTCCGGTGAAGACTTGCCGATTTGATAAACATCTCAATCGAGTAATTCTCAAACAAAAAGGCTGGCTGGGAACTCAAGTAACGGGTTATTCAATTGACAAGATTACGGACGTTCAAGTAGAAGAATCTAACTTAGGAGGAATTCGCTTTTACCGGCTTACTCTGACGCTTTTATCAGGACAGCGATTTTATTTAACTCCGATTCCTAGCACTGACTGGCAATTACAACAAAGTTTGGCTAGCTACATCCAGCAATTTCTCAGCCATTAAAGTGGCGGCAAAAACGCTATGAGCGACTCTTTTGAGTAGACGCGATCGCGTGTCTTCAAAGCGAGGCGTTCGCCTACCCCTGACAAGTCTGTGCTATTTACCAATCCACCTCATCCGCATCAATCCGTTGGAGCTGGGAATGATGAGGAAAGTCATACCACCCATCATCCGTTGTGTAGCCTATGCGATCGCCCGCCTCGTATTTCACCACTACCCCTTCCGTACAAAAGTCCAAGCGCCTGACTCGACACCCAACCGGAAACTGCTCAACCAGTTTGGGTGAGATGCAGGGTTTGAGAGCGACCGCGCTAGTGTTCACCATTTTCAGACCTCGGCGCGAAGAGTGCTGCCACGAGCAATGCTAGTTTGAGTGTAGCCCCTTCACTCCACTACTGCTAGTGTTGCTAATTCTAGTAAAGTGTGTTTAACCCTACCAGTGGGGCTGGGATCAACTAAAGGAAAGGTAGAGGATCGTTGCGGGACGCTGATTTCACAAGCTTTTCCGGGGAAAAACGGTATCAAATTAAACAATCTTCACGGTAGGTATAGCAACCGCCAAGATAGTTAGGACGTAGAGTAGAGATCACCTGTTGTCCTGAAGTTATTCAAGCTGCTCATGGCAAACCCCTATAGTTATGACCTGCGTCAGAAGGTGAT
>NZ_JAMPKD010000021.1:0-115660 GCF_039961915.1 Trichocoleus sp. DQ-A2 | reverse complement strand
TGAGTTTCTCGGCTTAAATCTCTAATAAATCTCATAAGTCTCTTGTTTTCTTGACTTTTGTTTTAGCTTATTCTACTTTTTATTATGTGTAATTTATTTTACATAAGCACTTATCAGGTTTTACGCCCTTGAACTTCAATTTGAAACCGGATGCAAAAGAAGAGTTGGTAAAACGTGGAGCATCCGCTGCTAAGCTAGCACTGGTTGAATACAAAGTACGGATTCAAAAGCAAAAAGAGGATTTATTAAAAATAAATCGTGCGGAGGTGGTTTCTAAAATAGAAAAAGTAGTAAATCTTGATAAAGAGGTAGAAATAACAGAATCTGAATTAAAATCTAGACTAGAGCCTAATGGTAGTCGTCCACTAAAAGAAGCTTTAGAGTGGTTATCTAATCGAGATATGTTAGCAAAAAAAGCTGCCAAGGCTGCTTTAGAAAAGTTCCCTGAATTAAAAGAAAATAAGGATACTGTTAAAAGATTTTACTGGGAAATTGAGAAATATTTAGAGCTAATTTATAACTCTATACTAACTCGAAGAACAAATCTCTTGCGGGAGCCACCAATCCATCAAACTTTATCTAACCTTAATATTTATGCAGAAGCTTTGAATGCTATAAAAAATAGGATACCGGAAGATTTAGATATCTTGGCAAGACAGGAGATTGAACACCGAATAGACTACTTGAAACAAAGGATTACTTAGCAAAAACGAATATATACTATTATTACAGAATAGCTTTAATAATCTATACTTTGACGCTGTAGGAGGAGTTCAGCAATCGACTCAACACTCCTTTCTTTTTCTGCTAAGTCAAATATTTTTTGCTTTACTGCGCCTAGGATTTCTGAATGTACTCCTAATTTCCAGAGTTCATCTTCAAGCTTTAATTTTTCGTTCACAAGGCTTTCATGTAGATTCCGCAGGTCAGAATCAGACAATGAGTTGTAATTCATATGGATAGCTTGCAAGTAGTAGGTTTCTATCTAGAACTTACCAGCTAGTTAATAATGATCCGGATCGAGAGGTAAAAATTTTAAAAAAAAAGGGAAGCGATCGCACAACTCGAACAAACCAAGACGCGATCGCTATTTAATTTAAGTTACTCCAACAACCAACCAAATAACTCCCCTACTGTAAGTCGCAGATCACTAGCAAAAGATGGTACAGGAAGTTGCTAGTTCTGGATCATCAAATACTTCTAAAAGTTGAGTTGGAAGATAAAAAAACACTGTTTGCTCTTTTGGATCGATCAACCAACCCATTAGAGTTGCATATTTTAGACAATGCAGAATTTTTTTGGTGATTTTCGTTTGGCTTTGGTCGGGAGATAAGATTTCAATTACCCAATCAGAAGCTATTTGAAAAACGTTAGCAATTTCGCCATTCTCATCGCGGGGAATTTTATCCCAGGTAAACACTGAGACATCAGGAACAATTGAACGTCCGTCAAAAGTACATCGCAGTTCTGAAAAAGCTCTTGCAACACGTTGAGGTTTAACAACTGCATTGATAGCAGTGGGTAGTTCTGTTTGAATTATGCTGTGTTTCCCCAGCGGCATAGGCTTTTGAATAATTTGACCATCTATGTATTCGCTAGCGGGTTTGGTTTCAGGTAGCTTCAGAAACTCTTCCAAGGTTAAGGGTTTAGATGGTGTCCTGACCATTTGCGATCGCCTCCAAAAAAACTCAGACGAGCTTTGCTCTCTATTTTACGGGTCGCATTCAGCGGACGCAGCCGGAATCAAACTACGATGTCCGGCTTGTTTATACCGAATGGCGGGGTCGCTATTGCTGAGGTGTATATATACTTTTGTGAAATTAAGAAAATAGATTTCTATCTCAGGAGGAGTAAGGATGTACATCGTACAAATTGCCTCTGAATGCGCTCCGGTCATCAAAGCTGGTGGTTTGGGAGATGTCGTTTACGGGCTGAGTCGGGAGTTAGAAAATCAGGGAAATTGCGTCGAGCTGATTTTGCCTAAGTACGATTGCATGCGGTACGACCACATCTGGGGACTCCACGATGCTTACCGCGACTTGTGGGTACCCTGGTATGGCGGTAAAGTCCACTGTTCTGTTTATTGCGGTTGGGTACACGGGCGGGTGTGTTTCTTTATCGAACCTCACTCTGAAGATAATTTCTTCAATCGAGGCTGTTATTACGGGTGCAACGATGACAATATGCGGTTTGCGTTCTTCAGCAAAGCCGCTTTAGAATTTCTACTGCAAAGCAACAA
Source organism: Trichocoleus sp. DQ-A2 (assembly GCF_039961915.1). Lineage (NCBI taxonomy): Bacteria > Bacillati > Cyanobacteriota > Cyanophyceae > Leptolyngbyales > Trichocoleusaceae > Trichocoleus > Trichocoleus sp. DQ-A2. The sequence goes on along the minus strand of NZ_JAMPKD010000021.1, from coordinate 113,421 downwards.
AAGACCCGATATCATTCATTGCCATGACTGGCAGACCGGCTTAATTCCAGTCATGCTCTTCGAGAATTACAAGTATGAGATGGGTCTTCAACGGGTTTGCTACACCATTCACAATTTCAAACACCAAGGGATGGGCGGTCAAGAGACCCTGTGGGCAACCGGGCTGAATAACGAATCTTACTACTTCACTTACGATCGCCTGCAAGATAACTTCAACCCTTTTGCCTTGAACTTTATGAAAGGGGGGATTGTTTATGCCAACGCTGTGACGACCGTTTCGCCTCACCATGCTTGGGAAGCTCGCTGCACGGAGATTGGCTCTGGTTTAGGTCATACCTTACATCTGCACCAGGACAAATTCACTGGCGTACTCAACGGCATCGATCATGATTTTTGGAATCCCGAAAGCGATCGCTATATACCCGCTCATTACAGCAAAGAGAATCTAGAAGGGAAAGCCGAGACTAAAAAAGCCCTCCGGGAGAGACTTCTACTTCGCGACGTTGATAAACCCATCGTTGCTTACATCGGTCGCTTAGACGCTCAAAAAGGCGTTCATCTTGTCCATCATGCGATCTACTACGCACTCAACAATGGGGCGCAATTTGTGTTGTTGGGTTCGGCAACGGAACCGGGAATCAATACCCATTTCCAGCACGAAAAAGCCTTTTTGAATGAGAATCCTGACGTTCATCTAGAACTTGGCTTTAATGAAGAGTTATCCCACCTGATCTATGCAGGGGCGGATATGATTATTGTCCCTAGCAACTACGAACCCTGCGGACTGACTCAGATGATTGGCTTAAAGTACGGCACGGTGCCAGTCGTGCGGGCAGTTGGTGGACTGGTGAATACGGTGTTTGACCGAGACTACGACCAAACAAAGCCCCCGGAAAAACGGAATGGTTTTGTGTTTGAGCACAGTGATGAGCCTGCGTTTGAATCAGCAATGGAGCGTGCTTTTAAGCTGTGGTACAACCATCCCGAAGAGTTTCGTCAGTTTGCGCTCCAGGGTATGGAGTATGACTACTCGTGGAAAGATCCAGGGGCGGAATATTTGAAGATTTACGACCAGATCCGACACAAATGAAGCGAAATTGCGATCGGTGGAATCTGTAAAGTAAGTCTTTTGTGGTTGTGCCTCGCTTTTGGGGGCACAATCTTACCTAACTTGGGTAGAGACGGCATTCTCTAACAAATTCAGTCAGAACTGCGATCGCGCGGCAGAACTCTTGTTGAGGGTTGGAGATTAGGCAACGACGAAAGCGATCGCCGAAGATTAATTTCCACGTAAATTTTGGTAACGATAAAAGGCGTAGGTGTCAAACATGGCTCCAGCAACGCTACAGGTAAAACCGATTACGAGGAGACCTTCAATGGAACATCCGCTGCCGAAGACGGTAAGAAACTCTAAAATTACCGCTCTGCCGCACTGACTGACTGCTTCAAGGAGGGGAATGTAACCTAGTATGGACAGACTTGCCAACACACTAGCGAACAGCAGAATCGGGGCGGTGAAGCTAAGAAAACTCGTCAAGAGTAGGGAACGGAAATAGTTAGGCAAAATGTTCATGAAACTGTAAGTGCGAATGAACTGCCGAGCGGGGAATTGGGAACGTTACTTTGAACCTCTATATACGATAGAAGCGATCGCTGTCACTATCCCGATCTGTCAGAAATCTTAAATAAACCTTAAAAATCTTGTTTAAAGTCCGTAAATATATCTCAGGAATCTCCCAGCGATTCCCCAGCCCCGCGCCCAGAGTGCTGAGCCAGAGCCGTGCGAACAGTACAAAAGAGATTCTTGTAGGTCGTCGCCACTCATCAGCTATGCTTTACAAAGTCGTTGAGTCAGCAGGACATCCTTGAGCGAGACTCCTTCCAGTTCCAGCTTAGAGTTATGGGGTCAGCGGTTGCTGGCGGCGATTTTGCTGGGTGGGCAGGTGGTCGTTCACCTTCTGACAAAAAAAATCCATCGGCGCAACACCCTCGACCAAATGGCGATGGTTGGCCCAGAATCGCTCTTGATTGCGTTGGTAACAGCCGGTTTTGTCGGCATGGTATTCACCATTCAGGTGGCGCGAGAATTTGTCAACTTGGGTGCGGGCAGTGCTGTGGGCGGAGTGTTAGCGCTTTCCTTATGCCGGGAACTTGGCCCTGTCCTGACTGCCGTGATTTTGGCAGGACGAGTCGGTTCGGCGTTTGCCGCTGAAATTGGCACGATGCGCGTCACCGAGCAAATCGACGCCCTCTATATGCTGAAAACCGACCCGATTGATTACCTAGTGATTCCCCGCGCGATCGCCTGCTGCTTAATGCTGCCAGTTTTAACCATTTTGTCTATCCTCACTGGCATGGCAGGGGGATTGCTCATTGCCAGAAATCTCTACGGAATTGCCCCAAATGTATTTTTAGAGTCTGCCCGGAATTTCCTGCAAGTCTGGGATTTGTGTAGTGCCTTAATTAAGGCATTTTTCTTTGGGGCGCTGATTGCCGTAATTGGTTGCAGTTGGGGCTTAACAACCACTGGGGGAGCAAAAGGTGTTGGACAATCGACCACCACAGCAGTCGTCACAGCTTTGCTAGCTATCTTTATTTCTAACTTTTTCTTATCGTGGTTGATGTTTCAGGGAACGGGCAGTGCCGTACTTAAAGGGGTCTGAGGCGGAAAACCTTTAAAATAAATAAAGTTGCAATCCTGAGCTTGAATCTCGAATCAGGATTTGAACTGCCGCCCCACTTCAGCTTGAACGCTAAGAAAGTGGGTAGGTCTAGTACGATAGTTTACAATATCGGGTTTATGCCTGTGACTACTACTACATCTTCTTTACCTTCACAAACTGTTGAACTGGCACCCAGCTACGCAATTCCTTTGGTGTTAGTAGCGGCTTCGATTGGGCTGTTATTCGTTCAACCTTGGGTGAGTTTAGCGATCGCTGCATTTGGTTTGTTCTTGCTGTTTCAGGCGGCAACGATTCGCCTGCAATTCACCGAAACAGCATTAGATGTTTATCGTTCCCAAACCTTAATTCGGCGTTTTCCCTACCAAGAATGGCAAAATTGGCAGATATTCTGGACTCCAGTGCCGATTCTGTTTTACTTCAAAGAAGTTAAAAGCATTCACTTTTTGCCGGTTCTCTTCGATCCCAAAATGCTAAAAACTTGCTTGGAACAACGCTGTCCAAAAGCAAGTGCGTAGGGATACACAGATGCGCGTCCTTACAGATGAGTAGTTAATTGTTAGTTGTTAAGTGTTAATTGTTAGATGAATTCAGACGAACCTCAAACCCAAGAACAAGAACAAGAGCAAGAACAAAAGCAACAGCCAGTTGTTGAAGCATCGGACAATTTAGAAGCGCCAGAAGAGGAAACTGTAACTGCCGATCCAGCCTCAGACAATCTTATAGCATTACAAATTGCCGCTGTTGTGGAGGCATTTGATGATTCAGAAGCGGAAATTGCCGCCGTTGTTGAGGAATCAGATAATTCTGAGGAGCCTGAGGAGCCAGATATAACTGTAGTCGCCGTTGTTGAGGAATCAGATAATGCTGAGGAGCCAAATATAACAGTAGCGATGGAAAATTCCGTCTCTGTTTTAGAGCAACGGGTGGCTGATTTACAACAGCAGGAAGAGGCATTAATTCAGGAAATTGCCGCCCTGCAAGCTTCTCATAATAAAGTTCTGCAAGACCAGCTGGCTCAAACCCAAGCGGCGTTAAACCGTCTGGTGCAGGAGTCTTTGAACGATCTGGAACAACGCAGACAAACACTACAAATTTCCGTTGAACAACTGGAACGACGACGGGAACGCATCCGAGAGGAAATGCGAAGAACCTTTGCTGGCACCTCCCAAGAATTAGCCATTCGGGTGCAAGGCTTTAAAGATTATCTGGTCGGTAGCTTACAAGATTTGGTAGTAGCGGCAGAAGAATTGCAACTCCAGAAGGAACCAGAACCCCCGAAGGCAGTTCCAGTCGTGGAAGAGTCGAAGGCTGCATCGCCTGTAAACCCCAAATTTACAGAACAGAGCTTTCAATCAACTGCAAAACAAATTCGCAGTATTTTAGACCAGTACCGGACGCGACCTGACTATTATGGCCCGCCCTGGCAATTGCGTCGTACCTTTGAGCCGGTTCATGCGGAGCGAGTTGCGAACTGGTTTTTCACGCAAGGAGGAAGAGGCGCTTTGCGGACAATGGGCAGTCGCCTGCAAAATATCCTGATTGCTTCTTCCGTCATCTCGGTATTAAGCACGCTGTATGGCGATCGCGTTCGTGCCCTGATCCTCGCTAACTCCCCAGAACGATTGGGAGAATGGCGGCGGGGTTTGCAAGACTGTCTGGGCATTTCCCGCTCTGATTTTGGTCCAGAACAGGGAATCGTTTTGTTTGAATCCTCAGAAGCAGTTGTGCAAAAGGCAGAGCGTCTCGTCAAGGAACGGCAGATGCCGCTGATTATCATTGATGAGACAGAAGATCAAATTAATCTGTCGCTACTGCAATTTCCCCTGTGGTTAGCTTTTGCACCCGATCCTCAGCAGATGTCCGCCGATATGAGATATTAGCGACAGACTAATTGAGCTACAAGCAAGAGGCGTTAGATGGGTCTACAGCTGGCTTTAAGTGGGGCATTGTTAATCGCAGCCTATCTCTTAGGCTCGATTCCTACGGGTTATTTGGCAGGACGCTGGCTCAAAGGGATTGATATTCGAGAGCAGGGATCTGGTTCTACAGGTGCCACCAATGTTCTCAGAAACTTGGGAAAAGGGCCAGCCATCGCGGTGTTACTGATCGATCTATTTAAAGGAGTCGGCGCGATCGCTTTGGTTTACGCCTTCTATGCCTTCGCGCCAACTTTTGCGCCAACGTCTGTCCTGCCTGTCACCTGGGAATCTTGGTTAGTCGCTGGCACCGGATTCGCTGCCAGCATCGGTCATAGTAAATCTGTCTGGCTGAACTTCACGGGCGGGAAATCAGTTGCCACGAGCCTGGGCGTTTTATTTGCCATGTCCTTACCTGTGGCGTTGGGAACAGCAGCGGTGTTTGGCACAGTTATTGCCTTTTCCCGAATTGTTTCCCTCGGTTCCATTGCGGGTGCGATCGCGGTTTCGGTTTGGATGTTAATTTTCAAGCAGCCGTTACCTTATCTAATCTTTGCGATCGCTGGCGGTATCTACGTCATCTGGCGACACCAGAGCAACATTGAGCGTTTACTTGCCGGTACCGAACCCCAAATCGGTCAAAAATTATCAACAGAACCCGAACAAAGTTCCTAACTTATTTCCTAACTTATAAAGATGCGTAGGCGTTTTGATACTAAACGTCATTTTGCTCCTTACTCGTTTTTATGCTATTATCTCCCGGCGTAACCAAGAGTTAGCCCACCTTTTCACTACCAGCATGGTGCTAACAGCTAGTGCCATGCTAAATAGTAGATTATCCAGCCTAATTGCTCTCTGGGTTCCAATCGCTAATACGGCTTCTAATATTAGAGATGGAAATAAAATTCCTCCAAAAAGCAATACGGCATAAAAAATAAGTTTTCCTCTGGCTCTTGCACTAATGAGTGCTAGAAAGAAGCCAATAGGGATAAAAATCAATCCATAATAGAAAATCTTGTAGATTTCTAGATTAATACTATTAGCATCAAAAGGTAATAGCTGAAAAATCATCACCTCTGGAATCAGTTTCAGCGAGTAAGGTTGTTTCAATCCATCTATATAAATTTTAAGAATTGACCCTTCATAGGTAAGAAGTATCTGATGATTCTTGGTGTCACCAAAAACATTTGGAACAGCTAGTTGATAGCTTGTTGCATTTTTTCCGGTGACTGGAGTTCGCACTCGAAACACCAAATCCGCTCCCTTTTGCCCAAGGGTAAAATTGCGGCTTTCATCATCTGCTGAAAGGGAAATAATTCGAGCAGGGCCAGCCTGCATTGTGTCAGCAGTAGCAACAACAGCACCTATTGTAAATTGAGAAGTTGCGGCAATCTTTTGTGTCATCAAGGCTACAGAGCTTTTTGTCTCTAGCCAATGATTTGAATTGAGCGAAACACCCCTTTTATCCTGAGTAGTTGGGGAATTTTCTCGCCAAGATAAATCTGGAAGGTGCCCAGTTAAATCGGGGTAACTACCTGTACCTGTCAATTGATATACAGCTACTAGGTCTTTTTTGATTGCAGAAAATGGGATTTCTGAGGAAAAGGCGGATTCTGCTTCTTGATCTGAAACTGCTTTATTCGCGACGTATAGCTCTGAAATATATCCTTTCCAAGGTCTATTTCCGGTTGGCTCGTTGCCAAGACTCAGCGGGAAAGTGTGATTCCAATTACTGAGACTTCCAGAATTTTGCCAAAGGAGCGTCGTTATAAAAATCAATATAATATATCCAATAAAAGCAGCCGTTAACTTTTTGATTGAAAGAAAACTCTTACTACTTCTAACAAGATTTAAGGCTGCTCCTAGGATTTTATCTTCCCCTAAACGAAAGCTTAAAGAACCGATAAAAGCCCCTAGGATACTAGCACCAATATCGACTAAAGAGGAACTTCGAGAAGGAATAAATAGCTGTAAAATCTCAATCGTAAAACTTAAACAAAAAGAAGTTAATAAGATGAAACCAAGTGTCTTGATACCTGGGAATCTTTTTCGCTGCATCAAGCAGGAAAAGACGAAACCAAAGGGGGAGAATAATAAAACGTTAGTGATTAAGTCGTAAAAATTTCTTAATTTAAAAAATTCTGAAGTGAGAAAGCGATAATTTATTTTACTAGCATTCTCTTTAAAGGCAAAATCATAAGGAAAAAGTGTAACGACCAGTATCAGCAAAAGGCTAAAAATAAAGACTTTATTTGCCCATTTTTGCCGCATAAAGGATTTTTAACAAATCATTTTACTTTTGGCAGCCGGAAAAGAGTATTCAGCGATGCATTAACGACCAAGCTCCTGAGAGCGCCGAGAAGCCGCCACCACTGCCTCAATCAAAGCCGAGCGGAAACCAGCCCTTTCTAACTGGGCAATCCCAGCGATGGTGGTACCTCCAGGGCTAGTCACACGGTCTTTGAGTTGAGCGGGATGCATTCCCGATTCGTGCAACAGATGGGCAGTCCCCAAGACGGTTTGCAGGGCTAACGAAGACGCGATCGCTCTTGGCAATCCAGCCGCTACCCCACCATCTGCGAGTGCTTCCACCATCAGCGCCACATAAGCGGGACCCGAACCCGAAAGTCCTGTCACCGCATCCATTAAGGATTCTGGCACTTCAACGACCTCTCCCACCGCTTGAAAGATCGCCTTTGCCTGTTCTAAGTGGCGTTCGGTGGCGTGCTGACCCAGCGCGATCGCACTCATTCCTGCCCCTACCGTCGCCGGAGTATTCGGCATCGCCCGAATTACTGGAGCCTGGGGAAAAGCTGCTTCCAGTTGACTCAAAGAAACACCCGCCATAATCGAAATCACCACTGGCGGCAACGCTTGGGCAGAAATTTCTTTCTCCAAGTCTGCCGCCACCGCTGCAAACACTTGAGGTTTAATCGCCAGTAACAGCACATCCTTTGCCGCCGCTACCGCCCGATTCTCTGCCGTCACCTGGATGCCGTACTGCTGCGCCAAAAAGTCTCGCCGCTCTTTTTGCGGCTCACTCACCAAGACTTCTTCTGTGGCATAAAGCTGTTTTTGCATCAGGCGGGATAACAGAGCTTCTCCCATTACCCCGCCACCAATCATGCCGAATTTAGTAGCCAACCTCGTCCCCCAATCCCTATCAGCATGAAAAGTCAGTTGTTGGCGGTCAGTTGTTTTTAGCCGTTACGACTGACTATTGACCGCTAACAAGCGTCTCGACTCAGAAATTTTACTGCGCCATCCGGGTCGGTTCGTTTGACCAAGCTGGGGAGGGGGCAGAGGGACGGGGAATCCGGACTTGTGGTTGAGGCACTTCGTGAACCACTCCAGTCTGGGTACTGACTTGAACACAGCTCGGTGTAAACAGAAAGATACTTTCGCCGATTCGCTCTTGGTGCCCATCGATTGCATAAGTGCCACCGGCAACAAAGTCTACAGCCCGTTGCGCCTGATCTGGGTCCATAATTGTCAGGTTTAGCACGACTGACTTCCGCTCGCGCAAAGCTTGAATCGCTTGGGGCATTTCTTCAAAAGAACGTGGCTCCATTACGACCACTTCCGAAATTCCATTCACCGAACCGGGCATCCCAATAACATTATTCATTGTTGTCCCCATTTCTATTTCTCTTGCAACAGGTGTGTTTGTCCGCGCCCGACGGCTCTGGCGACGTTCTTCTTCTGCTGTCGTCGGTTGAGGATGCTGTTCTTGATAGAGATTTTGGTACTCTTCTCCCTCGGCTTCTTCGTACTCGTCATACTCGTATTGAGCTGGCTCATTGAGACCCACGAAATCTCGTAGCTTAGAAAAAATATTATTCACAGTTCACGCTCCATCACGATTTAAGGTTAGACTTTGGGGCTGGGATCGCAGGGCACCCTTGAGGCAGCAGTCCTAGTTTAAGGAAACGACAATAACAATCATATAGTCGTGCTGGCAATATAATATCCGATGCCTCTTAATTACCCTACTCATCTGTTTGGAATAGATGTTGACATTTGTAAGCATAGTGGGGCTTTTCAGGATGCCCGTTCTCCAAAAAGAATTCGCCCCAAACGTATCATTGTTGCCCCAGATTGCACAGCTAGCGGGTAATCACCTGACATTCCCATGGATAGCTGCTGCATTTGAATATTTGACCAGTTTTGCTGTCTGATTTCATCGGCTAGTTTGCGGGTTCTATCGAAAACTGACAGGATTTCAGAAGCCTTGAGATCGAAAGGCGGGATTGTCATCAAACCTTGAATTTGCAGATTGTAGCACTCATTCAAGGCTGGTAAATCGGCAAGCAGTTGAGGAACTGTCCACCCATACTTGTTGGGATCTGGCAGTAGTTTCACTTGCAGGCAGATGAAGGGCGATCGCGACAGCTCAAGCGCCAGTTCGTTTAATCGTTGGGCTAATTTTAAACTATCTATCGAGTGAATCCACTGAAATTGTTCTAGGGCTTTTCGAGCTTTATTACTTTGGAGGTGTCCAATCAGGTGCCAGGTGATGTCTGGTAAATCTTGCAGTTGCGCTTGTTTAAGTTCAGCTTCAGAGATGCGACTTTCGCCGAAATCCCTTACTCCCGCTGCATAAGCTTCGCGCATGGCTTCAGGGGAAACCTGTTTCGTAACGGCGATGAGGCGGACAGATTCCGGCAGTTGCTGGCGAATTTCAGAAAGGCGTTGGGCGATCGCTCCAGTCATTTGACTTCACTTGAAAATAGACAGGGAAGCAAAAATTAAAAATGCTTGCATTAAAAAGAATTTTTTAATTTTGAATTGCTTGCCCCTATTGAAATGTTCGCTTATGAATAGCCTGAAGTTGGGTGTACTCCTCCATTTGACCGTTGCGACGGAGCATTCGCAAACGGTTTTCCACCATGAGGCGACCATCGCTGCGGGTAATCGGTTCAAACGTGATGCCAGTAGGACTGGTATTCACCAAAAAGAAGAGACGCTGGGCATATAGGGTCGTAAATAGTTCCTGGCTGTCCTCAAGCAGACACACTCTGTACAGTAAGCCAAATGTAGGGTGATTTAAATAGGTTTCGCTGCTCATTAACATCCACGCGAAGAATGCCCATCCCTAAGGGAGAGATTGGGAAAAGTCGAAGAGTTTAAGCGGCAGTGCGACTCACGCCAGCCGCTCTCTGTTGAAACCCAAGATGTTTCACTCTAGTTCAAACTATGCAGATGATAGCTTGTATTCGGGCACCTCAGAGAGAATGTTTGGGAATTGGCGACACTTTTCAGGGTGAGCAAACGAGGATAGCGGTGGCTACCGAATAATCGCCATCATGGCTGATGCTTAGTTGCCACTGACAATCTTCCCAGCCTGCTATCTGGGCGGCGGCTGAATGGTGAAGCAATACTTGCGGCGCACCCGTGGGTAAACGTCGAATCTCAATATCGGTGTAGCTGACTCCCCGCCATCCAGTTCCCAGTGCTTTCGCAACGGCTTCTTTTGCCGCCCAGCGCCCTGCTAGCTGGTTGATAGAAAGGCGACTGCTATCGCCCTGAATGTAGCCGCAATCTTTTTGTTCATCAAAAGTATAGACGCGCTGCAAGAAGCGATCGCCAAAGCGTTCAACAGCGGCTTTAATTCTAGGCATATAAACAATATCCGTTCCCAGCCGAATCATTCTGTTGCTAATTGCTAATAGAAGAGTGGCTCTTCAAAACCCTGTCTGGCAGCCATTCGCCAAAGGCACTGGACTGACTAATCCAGAACTAATCACTAATAACATTAAAACTTCCCAAGGCTGCCAGCAGAGCTTGCGCTTTGTGTAGAGACTCATGCCATTCCCGTTCTGGATCGCTATCGGCAACGATTCCCGCCCCAACTTGTCCGTAAACCATCGCTGCATTGGCACGATTGGGATAGAGGAGGGTGCGGATCAAGATATTTAAATCTAGGTGTCCGCGCCAATCGAGAAAGCCACAGGAACCATAAAACAAATTGCGCCGCACGGGTTCGAGTTCTTCAATGATTTCCATACAGCGGACTTTCGGACAGCCAGTGATAGTACCACCAGGGAAGAAGGCGCGAATCAGGTCAACCGCGTCGTAGTTTGGGCGAATTGTGCCGATGACGTTGCTCACGAGGTGCATGACATGGCTGTAGCGTTCAATTGTGAAAAGTTCGTTGACTTCTACTGAACCCCACTCGCACACACGCCCCAAGTCGTTCCGCTCTAAATCCACCAACATAATGTGTTCGGCTCTTTCTTTGGCATTGGCAATCAAGTCTTGCGCCAGATGCTCGTCGAGGGCGGGGGTAGTGCCGCGCGATCGCGTTCCCGCAATCGGTCGCGTTTGCGCTTGTCGATCTTGCATCTGAACCAACCGTTCTGGAGAACAGCTGATGAGTGCCCCCCACGGGGTCTGCCAATAGCTAGCAAAAGGAGAAGGATTGATTTGGTGTAACGCTTGATAAATTGCCCAAGGACTGGCGGTTACGCGGCTTTCAAAGCGTAGGGAAAGATTTGCCTGAAAGATATCTCCGGCTCGGATATACTTTTTCGCTTGCCGCACCGCATCTTCGTAATCAGTTTGGGGCGTCCAAAAATGGAAATGGGGGGATTTTGGATTTTGGATGGAAGATGCTGGCTCCTCTGCTATCCCGTACTGCGTTTGGCTTTCCAGCAACCTTTGCAGGGAATCGAGTTCGGCTTCATCGCTAGCGGCTAGCCATAGGGTTTGTTCCCAGTGGTCGAGGACAGCAAAGGATGCTGGTTCATACCAATAAGCAACCGGGAATGGTAGGGGGTCAGAATTTAAATTGGGTAGCTGCTCGATCTCCCAAGCGAGGTCATAACCAAGCCATCCCAGCCAGCCGCCAGTGAAAGGCAGGTCTGACGAGCTTAGGGACTCATCCCTGAAGGCAGAACGTTGCCGCAAGCGGCGTAGGAAGGGGAGGATCTCGCCAACGGGTGGAGTCCACACTGCTTGCACGCCATCTATAAAGCGCGGCGCACCAGCACAAATCGAATATCTGGCGATCGCGTTCTTGGCTTCAGGTGAGTGTTGAAGGAGCGGATTATAGGGACTTTCGAGTAGGGTAGCAATTTTACCAGCGTCCAGAAACAGGGCGGCGAATACTTCTGAGCCAGTTCGATGTTGTAGAGGAAGCGATCGCCAAAACCAAGGTTTCATATGAATTTTTAATTCTTAACTCTCCCATCCCCACATCAGCCGTGCCCCCCAAAGTACGACCAAACTCACCAGTCCCGCCCAGTCGCTCTTTTTGAGACGCAACTGGTGCCATTGGACGCGATGGCTATTGGGAGTGGTAAAGCCGCGAACCTTCATGGCGCTAGCAATTTGCTCGGCTCGTAAGAGGAGATTTTCTAACAATCGTTCGGCGACCATCAACCAAAGTTGCAGACTTTTGCGGATACCCAGTTTTTTCCAGTTAATTGCCCGTGTCCGCACGGAACGAACTAAATTTTGCACTTCTTCTAAAACCAGGGGAATAAAGCGCAGCGATAAAGTCAAAGTTAGAGCAATTTCTGTCACGGGAAATTTGAATGCTCGCAGCGGTCGCATCAAACTCTCGATCCCCGCAGTAATCTCCTCTGGAGCTGTGGTCAGCAAAAACAGGTTGGTGCTGTAAATTAAGGTAAATAGTAAGGTACTCACGTTAATCGCTAGCGCCAAGGACTTGCGAGTAATTTTGACTGGCCCTTGGTGGAACAGCACGTAACGGTAGTTTGAAGGGTTTTGAGAGGAGACTGGTTTTGTCGCCTTTGGTTTTTGAGTTGCAGCGGATTTGACAACTCCTGGTTTGGGAGTAGCAGTCTGAATAAAAGATATTTCATCGGCTGGGAGGCGTCGCTGAGAGTCCGCTCCTAGCCCATCGGGAGCAATCATGCTCAGGATGAACACAAAAAAGCACAGCATTAACAGCCAACCCATTTGTTGCTTCCATACGCGCAATGGAATCGCCGCCGTCACAGTAATGGCAACTAGCAGCACCGCCAGAGCGATGCGCCAGATGGGATTTGCCAGGACTGGAGCGATGAGAAAGCTCATCAACCAAGCTATTTTCACCCTGGGGTCGAGGTGATGCAGCCAAGTGATTGGTTGTTCGAGGTACAGCCCCAGAGGCAGCGATCGCAGTAAATCCATAGAAAATTAAAAATTAAACATTAAAAATTAAAAATGCAAAAATTCATTTTACATTTTTAATTTTTAATCGATTAAACGCGAGTAGCTCGGTTACTACGACTGCCCGCTTCCATCTCGCGGACTTTTTTCCCTCTCCAGAATAAGCGCACTGGGGTTCCAGTAAAACCCAACTGTTTTCGGAATTGACCTTCGATGTAGCGGCGATAGTTGTCATTGAAGCGTTTGGGATCGTTGACAAATAGCGCGATCGCTGGGGGTTGGCTGCTCACTTGGGTGCCGTAATAAATCTTGCCCTGACGCCCTTGACGGGTCGTGGGCGGGGAAACCCAAGAAATCGCTTCTTGTAGCACTTCATTAATTACAGCAGTCGTGACGCGGCGTTTGTGTTGTTCGGCGGCTGTATTCACTAAATCTAGAATTTTTTCCACCCGCTGACCTGTTTGAGCGCTGACAAAAATCGTTTCTGCCCAATCGATAAAGTTCAACCGTCCTTTAAAGTTGCGTTCAAACTCGTAGATGGTGTAGGAATCCTTTTCAACAGCATCCCACTTATTGATGACGATGACGCAAGCGCGACCTTCTTCATCAATCCGCCCAGCCAGTTTTTGGTCTTGTTCGGTGATGCCATCCACCGCGTCAATGACTAACAAAACCACGTCGGCGCGACGAATCGCTTTAAAGGCGCGATTAATCCCAAAAAATTCCGGACCGTATTCAACGTTTTTCTTTTTGCGAATCCCGGCGGTATCGATCAGTCGGTAGGTTTTACCGTTGCGTTCTACTACCATATCGATGGCATCGCGGGTCGTGCCAGAGATCGGGCTAACGATAGAACGATTTTCGCCGACAAAGGCGTTCAGCAAGCTAGATTTCCCGACATTGGGACGTCCGACAATGGCGACTTTAATTTCTTCAGTTTCTGGGATTTCTCCTGCTGGCACGATATAGGTAATCAGGGCATCGAGTAATTCGCCGGTACCACTCCCATGAATGCCAGAGACGGGGAAGGGTTCGCCCAATCCCAGTTCCCAAAACTCCATTGCTTGGGTGAGACCTTGTTCGGAGGATTCGCATTTATTCACCGCTAGCAGGACGGGCACGGGTTGTTGACGCAACCAGTCAGCGATCGTTTCATCCGCTGCTGTTAACCCACTCTGACCATCGACGACAAAGATTGCGGCACTCGCTTCTGAGAGTGCCAACATTGCCTGTTCCCGAATCAGGGGTAAAAACTCGGTGTCATCATTAAACACCAAGCCGCCGGTATCGACGATGACAAACTCCCGGTCTTCCCAGAAGGCGGAACGATAGGTGCGATCGCGCGTGACTCCAGGTTCATCATGCACAATGGCGTCTTGTACACCTGCCAATCGATTGACAAGAGTAGATTTGCCCACATTCGGGCGACCGATAATAGCGACAACAGGCAGGGACATAACCAGATATGCTCATCCGAGTGGATGATGACAGCTCCAAATTTATATTGTATCCATCCTGGATAGACGTGATGTTTTCTGCGGTGACTATCCATGACACATCAGCCAACGTTCGGAAAAGTTTTCGTGGCGATCGCTTTGGGTGCAGTGACGACTTTGACTGGATGCAGTTCGCTCGAATCCTCTGCCAACCCTGTAAAAGGGGAGGATTTAACCTTAGCCTCTACATCAACTACGGCATCCCAGCCAGCCCAGCCACTCAACACGCTTACAGGGCATTCTAAGTATGTGCAGGCGATCGCCATCAGTACCGATGGGCAGATTCTTGCCAGTGGCGGTGAAGATGGCACTATCAAGTTGTGGAATTTACCCAAAGGTATCCGCATCCGTACCCTAGCAGGACATATCAAACCCATTCATGCCGTTGCCATTAGTCCGGATAAAAAACTTGTCGCCAGTGGCAGTTATGACGGCACCATCAAGATATGGCAACTCAGTAACGGGGCACTCATCCACACCCTTAACGGGGATTCCACCTCAGTTTTATCCATTGCCATCAGTCCCGATGGAAAAACTTTAGCCAGCAGTGGTTTAGACAAGACGATCAAGCTTTGGCAGCTGAGCAACGGGGAACTCATCCGCACCCTGACGGGGAATTTAGATGCGGTGAATTGCGTTACCTTTAGCCCTGATGGGGGCACATTAGCCAGTGGTAGTGCCGATCGCTCGATCAACTTATGGAATCCGCGCACGGGCATCCGCATTCGCACCCTAGAAGGGCATTCTGACTGGGTAAATTCCGTCGCCTTCAGTCCCGATGGAAAACTCCTGGCGAGTGGCAGTAATGACGGCACCATCAAGCTGTGGAATCCTCGTAACGGGGAAGCGATCGCTACTTTGAAGGGAAATGCCACGTTAATTAATTCTGTTGCTTTCAGCCCCAAGGGACAGACAATCGCCAGCGGCAGTTTGGACAATGCAATCAAACTGTGGAATCCTCGCACTGGCGAACTCAAAAGCACTCTGGCAGGAGATGACAGTAAAGTAAATTCCTTCGCTTTCAGTCCCGATGGGCAAACTTTAGCGACTGGCAGTCATGATGGCAGCATTAAGATTTGGCAGGTGCCTGCTCAAGAGTGAATAGGAAAGTTTTTCTGATTAACAATTTTCAAGTGGATATGATGCCAGCTTTTCAACTTTCCTCTGCCATTGTCCGTTGCGGTGCAAATTTAAAAACGCGATCGCCCTGAGTAACAATTGGGATAATTTACTCCTTTCGCCACCCAGCAACTACACTGTAGATTTTGAGGGTCAGACGTAAATACCTGCAACAGAGGTTAGCCATGTACGTATTGATTGGTGGAGCAGGACTGGTCGGGCTGGACTTAGCCCAACAATTAGTAGAATTAGGACACACGGTTGCCATCATCGATACCGATCCCACCGCCTGCCGGTATGCTCGCGAACAAGTCGGAGCGATGGCTTTTGAAGGCAGTGCCGTCAGTACGCAAGTGCTAATAGAGGCTGGAATTCGCAAGGCAGATGCGGTTGTTGCTGCCCTCCGCGATGATGCTTTAAATCTGGCAATGGTGACACTTGCCAAGCACTATGGGGTTTCCCATATTGTGACTCGGATGCGCCAAGGTGATTTTGCCGAACCTTATCGGATTGCCGGAGCGCATCATGTCATCAGTACGGTTGACCTAGCCGTGACCACAATGGTGAATGCGATCGAATATCCCCAAGTGGAATCGATGATGCACTTTGAGCAGGGTCAGGTAGAAGTCTTCAAACTCAAAGTTCCACCGGAGTCTGACATTGCGGGACATACCGTGTCACAAGTCGCTCAGGATTCTCGATTTCCCAGTGGTTCTTTAATTATTGGCTATCAATCCCATTCCCACACCGATCTCGTCATTCCAAATGGAAAGACCGTGTTAGAGGCGGGAGCAACCGTGCTAGTTGTTACGAAATCGGAAAAGTTACATCAAGTGATTGATTTCTTAGGATTGTGTTCTAGTCATCTTCCAAACTTAGAAGTTGCTCGTTAATGGTTTTGATGCGTTCTTGCACCACTTCTTCTGAGAGAATTCGTCTGCGGAGGGCGTCATTGAGTACCTGCTTTTCTGCCAATAGTAATTGCCGACGAATCGTGTCTAATTTTAGGCGATCGCTACTTTCATCAGCAGAGTCTTCTGGACGCTGATTATATATCTCCCGCAACGTTCTTTCAGAAGCTGCCACTCGCACCTGATAAGCGGCTCGCATCTCTTCGTAGATTGATTTTGGTAAAACTCCCGATTTCAGGAGACTCTCTAATTCATCCTGCGCTGCTTTGGCAGTCATCAATTGAGCTTGCAATTCTTCGATCTGCTGCCGTGATTTTGAATGCTGATCGAGCTTTAAACGTCTTACAAACCCCGGTAAACTTACTCCCTGCCCCACCAACGACAGCAGCACAATCCCTAAGACAATGACAACCAGCTTATCTCGCCCTGGCAAATTAGCCGGTAAGCTTAAAGCCAAGGCGGTTGAAAGCGAGCCTTTAATATTGCCCAAAAAGAGAACGTGCCGCCATTTCACAGGAATGGGTTTGTCAAAAAAACGCACCAAGTCCAAGAGTGGATAAACGGTGAGTGCCCTCCCGACTTGGTAGGCAATCAGTGCGAGAAGAACGGCGGGTAGCGTCTGCCAAAGGGTGATGAGATTAATCTCTAAGCCGATGAGTAAGAAAATAAAGGTATTAACACCAAACCCGGCAAATTCCCAGAAGCTGAACAAGGTCACTTGAGTGGAAGCAGAGGTACTGCGAGAAACCCCCAGGTTGCCGACAATCAGTCCTGCCACCACAACCGCAACCACGCCGGATACGTGGAAAAATTCGCCTAGTTGAAAGGCTCCCAGCGCTACGGCAACCGTGAGTAGAATCACGCTGAGAGGATCGTCTGCTTGGCTAAATAAACCAATACTGAGATAGCCCAAGGCTAAGCCAACTAAGATTCCGCCGACAATCACGAACAAAAATGCTTGTACGACATCAAGGGGCGTTAATGACCCAGTTGAATTTGCAGTCAAGATTAGGCTAAATAAGACTAGCGCCACATCATCGTTGACTAAGCTTTCACCTTCTACGAGCGTGACCAGTCGGTGGGGAACAGATACTTCCTTGAAAACCGCAATCACTAAGGCGGTATCTGTAATTGACAAAATGACCCCAACTAGCAAGGCGGGAACCCAATCTAAGCCCAGTTCTAGTTTCAGCAAGACTGAGGTGATGGCAGCGCAGAGGGGAAAGCCCACTCCGGCTAACAAAGCAATGGGTTTAAATGTGCTGCGTAGACGACTGACGTCGGTATTAATTGCCGATTCAAACAGTAGAATCGGCAAAAAAAGATTAAAAATCAGGGAGGAATCGAGACGGATGCGACCTGGCAAAAGCTCTGTAATCGCTAACCCTGCCAATACTAACCCTGTAATGTAGGGAATCCGAAATCGTCGAGATAGTAAGGCAACCCCCGTGGCAACCAACAACAAGACGATCAGAAAAATGACTAATTCAGCAACATTTCCCTGATTCTCGCTGCCTGTGACCGTCGGGACTGCCATGAGCGATCGCTCGCTTAGCCACTGCATAGCGCGTACTCACAAGTGATGAACGATACACCGAGGGTCAGGTTCTACAAAACTGCCCTTAGTATCTTAAAGGATGAGCTACGATGCTTTTGTTCTGAGTTAGCAGTCGTCACCTTCAAGGGTACGCTTTCGCGGACTTTGGCTGCGGTTAACGCTTCCAGAGATTTTCGCCTGCGATCGCAGGCTTGGTTGGTTTAGCCCCTGGCGGAAGCTTGTGGGCTTATATGACAGGTTTGGGAATCCGATGAAAAAACTCTTAGTTACAGGTGCCAGTGGTTTTTTAGGATGGCATCTTTGCCAACTAGCACAACCAGAATGGGAGGTTTATGGAACTTATTTTTCTCATTCTCTAGCGATTCCTGGCGTAAATTTGCTGAAAGTTGAGTTAAAAGATTATCAGGAACTCAAGCATCTGTTCCAAGAAATTCAGCCAGATGGAGTGATTCATACCGCCGCGCGATCGCAACCTAATTTTTGCCAACAATATCCTGATGAATCCTACCCGATTAATGTCACTGTATCTAGTAATATTGCCGGACTTTGTGCGGATGCTTCGATTCCTTGCGTTTTCACTTCAACTGACTTAGTTTTCGATGGTTTAAACCCTCCCTACCGGGAAGCAGATCCCGTGTCTCCTGTCAATGTTTACGGGGAGCAAAAAGTGATGGCGGAGGAAGGGATGTTAGAACGTTATCCGATGACTGCTGTTTGCCGAATGCCTTTAATGTATGGGATGGCAACGCCTACCGCCACAAGTTTTATGCAGCCATTTATCGAAATGCTGAGAGAGGGGAAAGAATTAAGTTTATTTATCGATGAATTCCGAACGCCAGTTAGCGGAACAATGGCAGCAAAAGGGCTTTTATTGACATTGGAGAAAGTAAACGGACGCCTTCATTTGGGCGGAAAAGAGCGGATATCGCGCTATGAGTTCGGACGTTTATTAGTGGAAGTGTTGCAACTTCCTGAAGGGGGGCTTAAATCTTGCCGACAAGAAGATGTGAGAATGGCTGCACCAAGACCAACGGATGTTTCTTTAGATAGTTCAAAGGCTTTTGAATTAGGATACTCGCCTTTATCTGTACGGGAAGAATTAGCGGCATTGCGGGAGAAGGTTTGAGATTAATTGTTTAAACAGTTGTCATTTGGAACCTCACCCCCAGCCCCTCTCCGCAGGCGGAGAGGGGTGCCGGAGGCAGGCAGGAATAAGTTCAAGTGGCTTATGAAATGTACATATTGAGTAGTAAAAATATTCACTAACGAGATTGATAGGCTTGCCAAAAATACAGCCCATTTGTGACCAAAAGCAGCGTCATTACTACAAGGAAAAAATCGATGATTAATTCAGCAGAATGTCCCAAACTTATCTGGATAATTTGCCATTCTATAAATGCAAGTACCCACATAATTTCTGCCTTATTCCAGTCTAATAAATTAAGAGCTAGCTGATATTGTTTAGCGACATTCTGCTCTGTAATCCCCCAAATATAATTAAAGGTATGAGGAAACTGACGCAGCACTGTAAACGCTACATAAAGTAAAATCGCTAAGCTGGGGAAAAGCCAGATTAATTTTTTGCTACCCGTAGCATCTGGTTTGCCTCCCATCTCAAAATGGATGGGAATACTGTTGGGTAGATTTGCCCAAGATTGCAGGGTGATTACAATGATGCAGAAAATCCCTACAACAGCGGCTATTTCTAATACCCAACTAATAGGCGATCGCGCTATTGTCAAAATCGGTCGTTGATTCGATGGATTCCTAGTCATAGGCTTAATTGCTAGGTGAGAACGGCATATATTTAAAACACAGTTTATCTCTAAAGTCAATTGCCTTAATTAGAGAAAAGTTAGTAAAGCCATCAATCTTAACATTGGCAGATAGAGGGTTGATGGGCTACAACCAAATGGCAAGCATAGCCAACCTGTGACAGATGGTACTGGAATTTACAGCAGCAAAGATTGCAGAAATTGCCTTTGGCGGAATGATAGAAGGTGGCGCTGGTAAGTTGACGGAAATCGCCATTGAAAAGTTAAATCTGCTACGGCAGAAGATTTGGAATCAATTATGGGGTAATCCGGAGGCAGAAAGAGCCATTAAAGCCGTTGAGCAAGGCTCGAAGTCCGAATTAGTGCAGGTTACTGAATATTTGCAGGCTTGCATGGATAAAGAGCCAACCTTTGCCCAAGAGATTCAAGCACTTGCCAGAGAAATTAATGGCAGCAACCTGGAAGACAACAGCAGCATGAATCAGAGTAACTACGACAGCAGTAAAGGCTATCAAGTCAAAGCTGATACAGTTGGGCATATTGGTGACGTTATCAATAACCCCTGACTGCTGGTAGTCAACCAGGGAACAAACCCTCAACCCGTTCAAAAAACACCGAACCTCGATGAAATGCGCCCTAGCTTGGATTATTGGCAAGGGCGCACGGAGGAACGGCAGAAAATCGGGGGATGGATGGCGGATGGAAATATCCGGCTGATTGGCATTACGGGTTTGGGTGGCTTTGGCAAATCTACTCTGGCTGCCAAAATCTACGAAGAAGATAGGGCTGAGTTTGATAAAAAATTCTGGGTAGATGTCAGCCGCCGCGTGACTTTTAGCGAGTTGGCGCGACGAGTTTTGCTGCGGTTGGGGCTTTCCTCGTCAACTGTGGAGGCAATTCCAGAATTGTCGCTGGTGGATGCGTTGGTGAACCATCTGCGGGAGGGGCGGTATTTACTTGTCATAGACAACCTGGAAAGTTTGCTGCAACAAAATGGGCAATGGTTGGATGCTATTTACGAGCAGTTTTTTCACGGCTGGTTGGGATGTGGCGGTAAGAGTGTCATTCTGGTAACGACGCGGGAACGCCCGGATTTGCCAGAAATTAAGTTGCAATGGCTTCCTTTGCCGGGATTGTTACCAGCAGAGGGGGCTAATTTGTTAGGGGCTTTGGGGATTCTGGGGACTGAGACAGAATTGCTAGATTTTGCGAAAAAGGCAGAGGGACATCCCTTGCTGCTGACGCTGGTTGCAGGTTTTTTGCGGGCAGAGGAGGAATCAGATCCGCAGATTAGTCACTTGCAGAGGTATGGTTTGGCTGACGTAGCCCAGCTAGTGACTGACGAGAAGCTGAAAGGGTTGCACCGGGGCAACATTGATATCTGGATGCGCCTGGTGTTAGATGCCAGCTTTAACCGCCTTAGTGACAAGTTGCAAAGACTGCTACTAAATTTGAGTGTCTATCGGATTCCTTTCAATACAGCCGCAGCAGATGCCCAGTTGCCAGGAGAGAATGTATCGGAGCAAGATTTAAGGCAGTTGGCTAGATGTTCTCTGTTGCAGGAGGAAAGGGACAAGAACGGAGGGCGATGGTTTCAGTTTCACCCGTTCATTTTGGTGTATGTCAAGCAAAAGGCGGGCGATCTAACCGAGGCGCACCAAAAAGCGATCGCATACTACAAAGAAAATGCAAAATCAGAACCCTGGCAGACAAAAAGTGATGTAGCAGAATACCTAGAAGTTTTCTATCACTGCTATCAGTTGGGAGAGTATGATGACGCCTTCAAGACTATTCGCCTGTGTGACTATTTTCTAACTTTACGAGGTTACAACACTGACCTAGTTGAACTGTACGGAAAGTTAGTTGAAACATGGCAGCAAAATAACTCCGACAGGCGGAAATTCGCAGCTTCTCTAACTAGCTTGGGCAATGCTTACCGTTCTCTGGGACAATACCAAAAAGCAATTGATTACCATCAGCAGTCTCTGGCAATAACACAGGAAATTGGCAATCCCGATGGAGAAGCGACTTCTCTCAATAATTTGGGCATTGCTTACGATGCTCTGGGACAATACCAAAAAGCAATTGATTACCATCAGCAGTCCCTGGCAATAACACGGGAAATTGGCGATCGCAATGGAGAAGTGAATTCTCTCGGTAATTTGGGCAATGCTTACCGTTCCCTAGGAGAATACCAAAAAGCAATTGATTACTATCAACAGTCTTTGGCAATAAAACGGGCGATTGGCGATCGCAATGGGGAAGCGACTTCTCTCATAGGTTTGGGCATTGCTTACGATTCTCTGGGACAATACCAAAAAGTAATTGATTACTATGAGCAGTCCCTGGCAATATTCCGAGAGATTGGCGATCGCAATGGGGAAGCGGCTTCTCTCGGCAATTTGGGCATTGCTTCCAATTCTCTGGGACAGTACCCACTCGCCATTGATTACCATAAGCAGTCCCTGGCAATAAAACGGGAGATAGGCGCTCGCAATGGGGAAGCGAATTCTCTCATAAGTTTGGGCATGGCTTACGATTCTCTGGGACAATACCCACAAGCAATTGATTACTATCAGCAGTCTCTGGCAATAAATCGGGAGATTGGCGATCGCAAGGGAGAGGCGACTTCTCTCATAAATTTGGGCATGGCTTACGATTCTCTAGGACAATACCCACCAGCAATTGATTACTATGAGCAGTCCCTGGCAATATTCCAAGAGATAGGCGCTCGCAATGGGGAAGCGGCTTCTTTATTTAATTTAGGAATTACCTTAGCAAAGCTTGGTCGAAAATCAGAAGCCATTGCTGCTTACCAAAATGCCCACGATCTGTATCAAACAATGGGATTGGATGCAAATGTCCAAAATGCTGAGAATGCAATTCAAAGCCTTTCCAGGAAGACTAATATTTGGATGAGTTTGCCAAAAGCTATAGTCGGCTTTTTATTGCGATGGGTTTATCGCCTATGGCGACTGCTACACACCTTTCTCAGGCAACGATGAGTCAAGGACGATACCCCTTTTACGTCCTCTGCGCCTATGCGGTTTAAAAAAAGATGCGATCGCCTTCGCTGCACTAGCGCGTCTTTGCAGTTCAAATTATTAAATGCGATCGCTACCTTACCACCAATTCACCCAATCGCTTTAAGATACTCAGAACACTATATAACTCATTCCCTCGCCGATAAAGCGTAAATTCATCCGATAAGGCGTACTGGGGCGTGTCTTGCTTGGTGAGTTTTATAAATCTGAAATGACTGCCATTGCTGATAAAGCCAAATGTTGGTTTATTAGAATGAGGATTAGCTAACATATAAGCAAGTATTTGAGGTATCGCTATATCTAAAGAAAATAGCGGTCTTTTAGACTCGATAACTACCACCCATAGGTCACTTTGTAAAACTAAAATATCAATTTTCCCCTGCACTATAACTCCGTCTTCATCTTCATCTGAAATCGTTACAGATTTTTCTGTTTCAATTTCATAAGGTGGACGATAAAAACCAGCTAGTTTCAGCAATGGAGAAAGGACTACCATTTTTACTAAATCTTCTAGCATCGGGCGACGTTCGATTAAATGTAGATATTCCTCTTTGACTCCGTCTAAAAAATGCTGCTCCTCAGAGGTAATTTGAGGTAAATTATCTACCCATTCAGTAAAAAAATTATTATTTTTAGAAGGTAACAAACCAAATTCGCTTTCTAAACCTCGAAGGGTAATATCCTTAGCTTGAATAGTTTGAACCATACGGCTATTAGTTATCAGCGTTATTTTATGAATTAATTGTAGCGATTAATAACTAATAACGAAAATAGGGGTTTCTCGCTACTAACCAGAGAAACCCCTACTTGATGTCAGCCTAAATGGACTAGCCTTGTGAATAAGCTTCCATCGGGAGACAAGCGCAAACAAAATTGCGATCGCCAAAAGCATTATCAATGCGTCCGACAGTAGGCCAGAACTTGTGTTCTCTCGTCCACGGCGCAGGATAAGCAGCTTGTTCGCGGGAATAGGGATGATTCCACTCGGAAGTCATTAAAGCTTCTGCGGTGTGAGGGGCATTCTTCAAGACATTATCTTGAGCGTCCATCTTACCCGATTCAATTTCGGCAATTTCTTGACGAATTGAGATCATGGCATCGCAGAAACGATCCAGTTCTTCCTTTGATTCGCTTTCTGTGGGTTCTACCATCACCGTACCCGCTACAGGCCAAGAAACGGTAGGGGCGTGGAAACCATAGTCCATTAAGCGCTTGGCAATGTCATCCACTTCGATACCCGCAGACTTTTTAAGCGATCGCAAATCTAAAATACACTCGTGCGCCACCAAACCATTCTGCCCTTTGTACAAAACGGGATAGAAAGTTTCTAAGCGACGGGCAATATAGTTGGCATTGAGAATCGCTACTTTTGTCGCTTCTGTTAAGCCTGCCGACCCCATCATGGCGATGTACATCCAAGAAATGGGGAGGATGCTTGCACTCCCCCAAGGTGCGGCTGCAACGGCACCGATGCCTTGTTCGCCGCCAGTTGGGACAACCGAGTGCCCCGGTAAAAATGGCACGAGATGCGGCATTACCCCAATTGGCCCCATTCCTGGCCCACCGCCGCCGTGGGGGATACAGAAGGTTTTGTGCAGGTTTAAGTGACAAACATCTGCCCCAAAGTCTCCCGGACGGCACAAACCGACTTGGGCGTTCATATTCGCCCCGTCCATGTAAACTTGTCCGCCGTTGGCGTGGATGATATTGCAGATTTCTTTAATCGGTTCCTCAAAAACGCCGTGAGTCGAAGGATATGTCACCATCAAAGCGGCGAGTTCATTGCGATGCTTCTCAGCTTTCGCTTTGAGATCGTCCACATCAATATTGCCTCGATCGTCGCAAGCGATCGCGACCACTTTCATCCCACACATTACCGCACTGGCAGGATTTGTCCCGTGGGCTGATTGGGGAATCAGACAGACATTCCGATGTTCTTCCCCGCGACTTTCGTGATACTGACGAATCACTAACAGTCCCGCATATTCGCCTTGAGATCCGGCATTTGGTTGCAGAGAAATGCCCGCAAAGCCGGTGATTTCAGCTAACCACGCTTCAAGCTGCTGGAACAGAATTTGATAACCCCGCGTTTGCGAATGGGGGGCAAAAGGATGAATTTTGCCAAATTCTGCCCACGTTACCGGGATCATTTCCGCAGTCGCATTCAGCTTCATCGTGCATGAACCCAAGGGAATCATGGAAGTTGTCAGCGACAAGTCTTTTGCCTGTAGACGGTACAAGTAGCGCAATAACTCGGTTTCCGAGTGATAGCGGTTAAAGACTGGATGAGTTAAATAGCTGCTTTTACGGGCAAAGGGACCCTCTTTTAGGGACGGGGTTATGCCCTTACCCAACTCTTCCACCGTAAAGGGCAACTCATGCGTCCCGGCGAAAATTTCAAATAGGTCTTGCAAGTCCTGTACGGTCGTGGTTTCGTCCAAGCTGATTCCGACAGTATTTCCATCCAGAATCCGCAGATTAATCTGACGAGCTTGGGCATCTGCGAGAATGTCTTCGAGAGTGCGATCGCGTAATTCAACCCGCAACGTATCAAAAAATTGCTCTGCACCGATGCCGTACCCCAGCCGCTTCAATCCTGACGCCAGAATTCCCGTTAGCTGATGAATATTCTGGGCAATTTTTTTCAGTCCCGCTGACCCGTGGTAAACGGCATACATACTCGCCATCACCGCCAGGAGAACTTGCGCGGTACAAATATTACTGGTCGCTTTATCACGCCGGATATGCTGTTCGCGGGTTTGCAAAGCTAAACGCAGCGCTGGCTTGCCGTTAGCATCCTTGGAGACTCCGACGATCCGCCCCGGCACCTGCCGCTTATACTCTTCCTTGGTGGCAAAGTAGGCTGCATGAGGTCCCCCGTATCCGAGGGGGATTCCAAACCGCTGAGTGCTTCCTACCGCAATATCTGCGCCAAATTCTCCCGGTGGTGTCAGCAAAGTTAGGCTTAAGGGATCTGCTGCCACGGTGACTAAAGCACCCGCTGCATGAGCTTTTTCTACAAAACTCCGATAATCGTATATCGTGCCATCCGTGGCAGGATATTGCAGGATTGCCCCAAAAATTGCTTGCTCAAAATCAAAGTTCTGATGAGTGCCGACAATAACCTTAATGCCCAGCGGTCTCGCCCGTGTTTGCAATACTTCGATCGTTTGGGGATGGCAGGCGCTGGAGACAAAAAAGGCGTTTGCCTTGGTTTTACAGAGGCTATAACTCATCGTCATCGCTTCTGCGGCTGCGGTTGCTTCATCGAGTAAGGAAGCATTGGCAATTTCCAGACCTGTCAAGTCAATAATCATTGTCTGGAAATTCAGCAGTGCCTCTAGCCGCCCTTGGGCAATTTCTGGCTGATAGGGGGTGTAGGCGGTGTACCAGCCGGGGTTTTCTAAAATATTCCGTTGAATGACTGGCGGGGTAATGCAGCCGGAATAACCCATGCCAATCAATGAGCGAAACACCTGATTTTTGGAAGCGATCGCTTTCAATCGACTCAGCGCTGCGTACTCACTCTGGGCTGGGGGAAGCTGGAGCGAATCTGTTTTCGGAGTTGCTCCATTCAGAGAACGCGATCGCCGGATTGCCTGCGGTATCGTTTGGTCGATTAAGGCATCTAGGGTCGAGATCCCCAATACCTCAAGCATTTGCTGGACTTCATCCGGGCTAGGGCCGATATGTCTCTGTACAAAAGAAATCGGCTCTCCCATTTCTTCTAGCAGATGCTGACGGCTAGACTCGGTATGAGGGATAGAAATTACCACAGGTTGCTCTCCAGACGCGACTATTTCATATTTTGCAATAATTTTTCGGGGTCAGGCGCTGTAGAAACACCGATTTGCCGCGTCTCGAAGTTACCGCGATTTTAGATTTTAGATTTTGGAAGGAATTACCAATAGGACTTACGCAGAGATCCCCCGAAATCCCCCAATGCGTTGGGGGACTTTTCCGATTCCCCCGAATTTATCGGGGTAGTAGGGGGATCTAGGTTTCAAGCTTGCAGTGGGTAAGTCCCGAGCTACTCTCCTTCCACCTGCGAACGATACTCATCCGCCGATAAAGCTTCATCCAGCTCATCAGGGTCGTTAATCCGAACTTTTAAAAACCATCCTTCGCCGTAAGGATCTTCCGCCACGTGTTCCGGAGCTTCCACGATGGCAGTATTGCGTTCTATAACGGTTCCGCTGACTGGGGCATACATATCTTCAACGGCTTTCACCGATTCAATTGTCCCAAAACTCTCTCCCTTTGAGAGGGCGTCGCCGATTTCTGGCAAATCCAGAAATACAATATCGCCCAGCTGATCGATTGCAAAGGCGCTGATGCCAATTGTGGCAATTTCACCCTCCAGTCGCACATACTCGTGAGAATCCAGATATTTTAGGTCTTCAGGATATTCCAGAGCCATTGCACTTCCTTCCTCAAATACGCGCTCAAATAGCTTTAACCAGCCATTAAGTTTACAGCTTCAAACCGTAATATCAGAAACATTATGGATAAGAAAAAGCTTAAGCGCCTGCTTTTCGGTGAATTTTCTGTAAAAAGACTTATGCGCTCTGCCATCTTCATCTACGCTTTTCTTTGCTTCTACGCCTATTTCTTTTCCGATAGGATGATTTTTGTGCCCCAGCCGTCCAGCTATCGGGACAGTAACGAGATTCTCAAGCTAACCACAGCGGATGGCGTGCAAATCTCGGCAGCCTATCTGCCTAATCCCAATGCCACTTACACAATTTTATATAGTCACGGTAACGCCGAAGACTTATTTGATGTGCTATCGGTGCGTCAAGGTTTGCGGGACATGGGCTTTGCGGTCTTCGCCTACGATTATCGCGGCTACGGAACCAGTCAGGGAACGCCTACCGAGCGCAATTCTTATTGGGATATCGACGCTGCTTATACTTATCTGACTCAGCAGCTGGGTGTGCCACCGAA
This sequence comes from Trichocoleus sp. DQ-A2, assembly GCF_039961915.1. NCBI lineage: Bacteria > Bacillati > Cyanobacteriota > Cyanophyceae > Leptolyngbyales > Trichocoleusaceae > Trichocoleus > Trichocoleus sp. DQ-A2. Next base: position 85,853 of record NZ_JAMPKD010000021.1, on the reverse strand, counting down.
TCGAATTATTGCCTATGGGCGTTCGGTGGGAAGTGGGCCAGCGGTGGATTTGGCTTCTCGTCAACCGCTTGCGGGTTTAATTGTGGAAAGTGCGTTTATTACAGCGTTTCGAGTGCTGACGCGCATCCCGATTGTGCCGTTTGATCGGTTCCGCAATCTCGACAAGATAAAAAAGGTGCGTTGCCCAGTCTTGGTCATGCACGGGAGACGGGATGAAGTGATTCCCTTTTGGCACGGGGAGCAACTTTTTGCGGCTGCTAACGAACCGAAGCGCTTTTTATGGGTGGATGAGGCAGGTCACAATGACTTTGGCTGGGTTGCGGCACAGCAGTCTGAGAAAGCTGTGCGGGAGTTTGCCCAGTTGGTAGAGCAGTTTCAGCGCAATCTGCCCAGAGGCTGAAGCCTGGGGATAGGGACACTTCCAGCAGGCTTGACTGAAAGAGCGATCGCTTGAAGCCGTGCAAATAACCTTGATTACTGACTCCCCGCCAAGTCTGCAACAACGCCCTCTAATCCCGCTACCACCCGCGCCAAACGGTCGTAATCAATTTTATCGGGGGTATCTTGTGAAGTGTGATAGTAGGGGTAACGGGAGGGTGCGGTGTCTGTGACGATGATGCCGGGATAACCTTGCTGCCAGAAAGACCATTGATCCGACCAGCCGACGCCGGGAATCCTTTCGGGGAGGGCGGCACCTTCGGAGGGGAACTTCGCATGACGACGGAAAGATGCGATCGCTTTCCTCAACAAATCAGCAGAGGTTGGGTTGCTCACAAAGGCAATAAAGTTACCCTGTGAGGGATAAAACAGGCTCAAAGGAAATGGGTATTTCTGGGTTCCTGGCTTGTCGGAGTAGTAGCCGATTGTTTCCAAACTGAGCATGGCAACAATATTGTCACCCGCGTTGCGGCAGCGTTTGGCATAAACAACGCTTCCCATCTCCGCAGTCTGGAAAAATGGCGGTTCCTCATTCACAAACTCAACGAAGCGCAGAGTTCGGGAAGTCTTTTTTCCAACAAAGGCACGCGCTAACTCTAGGACGGCTGCGGCACCCGTGCCGTTATCATTGGCACCGGGACTCCCAAATACAGAGTCATAGTGACCCCCTATCACCACAATCTCGTCGGCTCGATTTGTCCCAGCAATCTCGGCTTCTAGGTTGTAATAAGTGTTCTCAGCAATTTTGTATCCTTGGCGTTGAACTTTGTAGCCAGCATTGCTCAAAGATACTTCCAAGAAATCAGCCGCCGCCGCTAGATTCTTATAGTTCGAGAAGTTATGTTCTCCCAGTTCACCGGCAATCTTTTCCACATCTTGCCGGAGGGCATCTCGCAGCGTTTCCTCCTGGGGAGTCAGCAGCGGCAATGCAGCTTGGTAACTGACTCCGGGCATCCAAATCGATGTAAACCACGCCCAAGCGGCTACGCCCAGAAGAATGCCAATGATGGCAAGCCTAATTAATGCCGCCCGATTCACCAACCACCTTATCCATCCACCTCGCGCCATAAATTTACTTGCTGGGGAGACGGCTGGGGGAGCGATAAAAAGGTTTTTTAACGACAACGGCTGGATAAGCTTTGCCCCGGATTTCTACCTCCAATTCCTGACCAATCTGAGCCAGATTCGGAGGAACATAGGCGAGGGCGATGGGTTGCCCTACCGTTGGTGCTAAGGTGCCGCTGGTGACGACGCCGATGGCTTCACCTTTGGATAGCACCGGGTAGCCATGACGCGCAATAAAACGCCCTTGCATTTGCAGTCCGACTAAGCGTCGTTCTACGCCATTTGCCTTCTGTTTTTCTAAGACTGGACGTCCGATAAAATCGCCTTTCGTATCCAGATGAACCAGCCAACCCAATCCAGCTTCTAAAGGGGTGGTGCTTTCGTCCATATCTTGCCCGTAGAGGCCCATTGCCGCTTCCAGGCGCAAGGTGTCTCTGGAACCGAGTCCGCAGGGTACGACGCCAGCCGTAAAGAGACTGCGCCACAAGTCTACCCCCACTTCTGGGTCTACCATGACTTCAAATCCATCCTCTCCGGTGTACCCAGTCCGGGCGATGAAAGCTGGCTCATTCAAGACGGTTGCTTCCAAATGTCCAAATGCCTTAATCGGCGTCAGGTCTTCCTTGACAAATTCTTGAAGATATGCAATTGCTTGTGATCCCTGAACGGCAATCAAAACTTTTGCTAGGGAAAGATCCTCGAAATCAATTTGAGAAGATTCCAGTTGGGCAAACAGCCATGCTTTGTCTCTAGATCGAGTGGCGGCGTTGACAATCATTGCTCCCCGCTGCTCGCCGTCTGCATCTTCGCCCTGATAATAGAAGATAATGTCGTCCAAAATGCCGCCGTGAGAATTCAGCAGGACGGTGTACTGAGATTCACCAGCTTTCAGGCGGCTCAAATCTGAGGGAACGAGAGGCTGTAAGTACGAAATTAGCTGTTTCCCTTTGAAGGTAAATTTCCCCATGTGGGAGATATCGAACATTCCCGCTGTGGTGCGGACTGCCAAGTGTTCTTGTCCGATTCCGGTGTATTGTACGGGCATTTCCCAGCCGGAAAAGGCAGTCAATCGGGCTTTTTGTTCTAGGGCAAGTTCATATAGGGGAGTACGGGCAAGCGCCGTCTCTGGATGCAATTCTTCTGACTTAGCCACAGATAGTCATTCCGTCGCAGGTGGATATCTTTTATCCTACGGGATGCTTCTTGCTTGAGCAGTATAAAACGGCAGGTAGCGATCGCACTCTCTTGATGTGGTGATGCGATCGCGAAGCGCTGACTTGTCAGTTCGCACTCTCTTGATGTGGTGGATGCGATCGCGAAGCGCTGATTTGTCAGTTCGCGCTTTCACCCAGTGCTTCTAATTTTTGTAGCTTGGCGATTGGAAATCGCAGCTACACAGACGAAACCCGCCTTCGCGGGTTAAATAAAATTTATTAGTCCGCGTAGGCGGACTTTGTTGTTTGTATAGCCGCGAATTACATTCGCCAGGGTATATTGGGTTCCCAGGATGTCCCAGATGCGATCGCTCTCATCCTGGCGAATTATCCTCAGATTCTTCCATCATTGCTATCAATTGTGCCAATATTTGCTCACCCAAAGGATGCTCCCGCAACGCCTCTATATTAAACCGATTCTCCACATTTCTTGCCTCTAAAAAAATTGCAAAATTTCCTTTAAATTTCACCGTATTCGGATGATTATCTCCTAAGCTACGGTGACAAATTTCAATCGCTTGCAGCAACAATGGTTCCGCTTCGCCGTAGCATCCTTGACTATAGTAGAGACCAGCTAAGTTGTGGAGGTCGGTAGCAATTTGGGGATGGTCGGGGAGAAGACTTTTTTTATCGATGTCAAGTGCTTGCAGAAACAATGGTTCCGCTTCGCCGTAGCGTCCTTGAGATTTGTAGAGACTGGCTAAGTTGTTGAGATGGATGGCAATTTGAGGATGGTCGGGGGGAAGACTTTTTTTATCGATGTCAAGTGCTTGCAGAAACAATGGTTCCGCTTTGCTGTAGCGTCCTTGACTATAGTAGAGTCCCGCTAAGTTGTTGAGGTCGGTAGCAACTTGGGGATGGTTGGTGGGAAGACTTTTTTGAGCGATGTCAAGTGCTTGCAGAAGCAATGGTTCCGCTTCGCTGTAGCGTCCTTGACTATAGTAGAGACCAGATAAGTTGTTGAGATCGGTGGCAATTTGGGGATGGTCGGGGGGAAGACTTTTTTTATCGATGTCAAGTGATTGCAGAAGCAATGGTTCCGCTTCGCTGTAGCGTCCTTGATCAGAGTAGAGTAAAGCTAAGCTGTTGAGATGGATGACAATACTGGGATAATCGGGGTGAAGACTTTTTTGAGCGATGTCAAGTGCTTGCAGAAACAATGGTTCCGCTTCGCTGTAGCGTCCTTGACTTCGGTAGAGACCAGCTAAGCTGTTGAGATGGGTGGCAATTTGGGGATGGTTGAGGGGAAGACTTTTTTGAGCAATGTCAAGTGCTTGCAGAAACAATGGTTCCGCTTCGCTGTAGCGTCCTTGACTATAGTAGAGACCAGCTAAGTTGTTGAGACCGATGGCAATTTGGGGATGGTCGGCAGTCAAACTTTTTTGAGCGATGTCAAGTGCTTGCAGAAACAATGGTTCCGCTTCGCTGTAGCGTCCTTGACTATAGTAGAGACCAGCTAAGCTGTTGAGACTGGCGGCGACATCGGGATATTCTGCACCGAGGCGACTTTTAACTACTTCTACACACTGTTTTAACCAAGGTTCTGCCTGCTGATAAAATCCTTGACCATTATAGAACCTACCTAAGCCTGTGAAAGACCAAATTAAATCCTCATCGTTAATATATTCAATCAGATAGTTAGCCGCTTCTTCTATATGGGGAATTACCGGACTGAAATTGATAATATCTTCGCAAGTAGGCTGCTGAGGAATTTCCCTTGCCACTGCTACCATCAGCGCCGCAAATTGGCGTTTCAATTCCTCCGCTTCGGCTGACTTATTTAACTTCTGTTGGAAAAATTGTCGAATCAACGGATGCAAACGATAAGTTTCTTCCCCCAAGTGTTGTAACAAGTGCAAACTGATTAAATCGCTTAGCGCTTTTTCCCAGGTTTCTTGTTCTTCATCATCCTCTATCTCTAAAGATAGAGGAATCGGAGCCAAAGCATACAAACTCAGCCAAGCACCGATAGTTTGTGCATTATCATCCAACTGTTCCCAACTCAAATCAAAAGCTGCTGCCACCCCCAATTCATAACGCATTAACGGGTCAGCTTTCTGGATCGCTTCGTGTTCCAGTCGCTTTCTTTCCAATCGCGCCAGTAGTTTCTCCAGCAGCAAATTCGGCTGTTGATCCAGATATCTACCAACTAACTCTAACCCCAAAGGCAAATATCCCAACCATTCACAAAGTTTTCTCGCTACCCAAGCTTCGCGTTTTAGCCGTTCCCTGCCAATTATTGATTCTAATAACTTCATCGCCGCCAAAGGTTTCAGCACATCTAGCCGTAATTGCGGCAAAGATGACCCAAACTGAAATCTCGTCGTCAGCAATACTTTAAATCGAGATAATTCCGGCGGCGGCAAATAAGGCTTGACTTGTTGTTTGTAGTCGGTGACATCATCTAACACAATTAAAACATTGCCGGGATGCCATTTCTCCCAACAAAACTCCAATTGCTCCGTTAATTCCCAATCTTGCGGTGGGTCAATTTCAAATTTCAACTGGAAAAACCTAATAATGCCAGTTCCCGTATTTCCCTGTGCAGATAGCCAGCAAACGCCACCCGCGTAACTTGATAAATACTGTCTTGCATACTGAGTAGCGAGTTCCGTTTTACCCACGCCACCCATCCCAGCCACAGCAGCGATACCGACTTGCTTATTTTCCTGCAACAACTGGTGAACTTTTAACAATTCTTCAGTGCGTCCGACAAATTCTTTGGCACCGCTGGGAGGAATATTGTTAGCAACAGATTTTGATTCCCCTTCCACGGTTTTAAGGTCAGTAGATGTAGCGGTTAGGTCATGGATTTGCAGCTTAATCTTCTTAGCAATAACTTGAGATTTTGGCGGTCTTTTATTTTCCCACTCAATATCAAATTGCCTCAGATTCGCCTCTTTATGTTTGTGCCACAGCTTCAAAGTAAAGTGCCAATCTTCCGAACCTCTGATTGAGGTACGGTTATCTTCTAAAACTTTTAAATAATCTTCCAGACGTTTTAGCGCTTCCCGAACTTGCGCTTGGGTTAACTGACCTTCGTATTTGTCTTTTGCAGTTAGTTCTTCCAGATAGCGCCGCTTTGTCCTAATTACCAACTGCGTCTCGCTTTGCCAGTTGAAATCAATTCCGAGTTTATCGCCATCCTCAAATTCATCATCAACATAATCTAGCAACGCCTCAAACAGACGCTTCACCCGCGCCTTGACATCATCACCTAGAGAACGTCGCGCCATAGATTAAGTCCAAAAACTTTGCCACAAAGTTTGGGGATAACCCTAAACTTCCCACCTACCCCAAACTGCTTATCGCTTATTATAACGAGCTTTCAGCAGTTGCCCAGTCTGCTTTGCTTTCAGCTACAGCCCCAAAAATATCTTGCATTCAACCCCAATAAATACAGGTTGAATCAAGATGAAACTTTCCCCAAAGCAACGCCGAGACATTGTTCTATTTCTGATAGCAACAGTAATCGGACTATTCAACAACCCATTAGGTATAGTCCTTGATGTCTGCTTCCTAATCTGGCAACTGATGAAAAACGACGACGAATAAAAATGAGTTTTGTGGAGGACGCGATCGCCTTCTTCCCTCTCTTCCTTCGCGTCCTTTGCGTCTTTGCGGTTCATTAAAAAAACGCGATCGCCAAACCATTTCGCCCCTCTCAGTGAACGGAGAGGGGTTGGGGGTGAGGTTTATTCTTATGGAGCTAAGCGGATTCGAACCGCTGACCCCCTCAATGCCATTGAGGTGCTCTACCAACTGAGCTATAACCCCTTACGGTGCTTTATGATTATGCCTTAAAAATTGGTAAGTCGTCAAGTAGGACAGCAACTATAAATTAATAAAACGAGCAAGGGTTTTGAGCCAGATGGCTGATATAACCCATGTAGCTGTTCATCAGGAAATATACGACTAGCATAGCGGCTGCGGATAGCGCCACCAGGGTGCCAGCAAGCATTAAGGAGAACTCCTGTTGGTCGAAGGCTTCCTGCATCAGGTGCAGCGACCACGCCACCAGAGCCACATCAAAAATTAAAATACTAACTAACATAATTTACGTTTTGTAACACTTCCTTTATTCTAATATATACAACCGAACAGATTGATGCTACAAAGCCAAAGCCGCTTCTTCCAGAAGGAAGAAGTTTCGCCTTTACAAAAGCCGCACTGGCACCTGATGCTCTGCGAGATAGTTTTTAATTTCTGATACAGTGAGTTCTCCGTAATGCAGGAGGGAAGCCAGCAGGGCAGCTTCTGCTTTCCCTTCCGTTAAGGCGTCATAAATGTGACTCGTGTTACCAGCACCACCGGAGGCAATTACTGGAATTTGTACTTGTTCCGCTATGGTACGTGTAAGCTCTAAGTCATAGCCTGCTTTAGTTCCATCGGCGTCCATACTGGTGACGAGCAGTTCGCCCGCGCCGCGTTGCTCGACTTCTTGCGCCCAATTGATTGCATCAATGCCTGTGTTTTCCCGCCCACCCCGCACGTAAACATCCCAACCGGGATTGGTGGGGTCTTGCCGTTTCCGTGCATCAATTGCTACCACGATGCACTGGTTGCCGAAGCGATCGCTCGCCCGATCGATCAACTCTGGATCGCGTACCGCTGCCGAGTTAATGCTGACTTTGTCTGCGCCAGCCCTTAACAATTGTTTAATATTTTCTAAGGATTGAATTCCCCCACCCACAGTTAGAGGGATAAATACCTGCTCAGCGGTGCGGTATACCACATCCAGAATGATGCCCCGGTCTTCGTGAGTGGCAGTAATATCCAGAAACACCAACTCATCTGCACCCGCCTGATTATAAGCTTGTGCCAGTTCCACCGGATCGCCAGCATCCTGGAGATTGACAAAGTTAACCCCTTTGACAACTCGCCCTGCTTTCACATCTAAGCAAGGCAGTATTCTTTTTGCAAGCATGACAATCCTCTAGTTCCCCGATGTAATGATAATGAAAGCCTATACACTCTAGACCTTCTGTGTCTTCATGTCTTGGTATTGTTTTTAAAATAAATTTTTAATCATGGCGATAATTTCTTCTAAACAGCAGCCTCAAGAACCCAACGGGCAACCCCAGGAACGCCGAAAGCCAGCGGGACGCCGCAAATCTCAGCCAGAAGAGACGGTTGAAGAGTTATTACAGCCAACTGTCGCAATGGACGAAACCGAGAAGCAAGAAGAAGGTCTGCGACCCCAACGACTAGCTGAGTATATTGGGCAAAAAGACCTCAAGGGCGTTCTAGAAATTGCGATTCAAGCGGCAAAAGGCAGAGGCGAGTCGATGGATCACTTGCTGCTGTATGGTCCGCCGGGTTTAGGAAAAACCACAATGTCGTTGATTTTGGCGACGGAGATGGGAACCACTTGTAAAATCACCTCTGCACCCGCTTTAGAGCGTCCCCGCGATATTGTGGGGATACTAATGAGCCTAAAGCCGGGAGATATTATATTTATTGACGAAATCCACCGCTTGAGTCGGATGACGGAGGAATTGCTTTATCCGGCAATGGAGGATTTTCGATTAGATATTACGATTGGCAAGGGTCAAAGTGCGAAAACTCGCAGCTTGCCGCTACCGCCGTTTACGCTAGTGGGAGCAACGACGCGGGTAGGTTCGCTGTCGTCACCATTACGCGATCGCTTTGGTTTAATTCAACGGTTACGCTTTTATGAGTTGGATGAACTGATTTTGATTGTGCAGCGGACGGCTGAAGTGATCCAAGCCCCGGTTACGCCGGATGGTGCTGAAGAAATTGCGCGTCGTTCCCGTGGAACTCCCCGAATTGCCAATCGCCTTTTAAAACGGGTGCGAGATTTTGCTCAGGTAAAAAAAGTTGGGGAAATTACACAACCTATTGCAGTGGAAGCTTTGGAAGTCTTCGGTGTAGATCCGATGGGTTTAGATTGGGCAGATCGGTTGATGCTGACCGTCATGATAGAACAATTTAATGGGGGGCCTGTAGGCTTGGAAGCGATCGCCGCCGCGACTGGGGAAGATGCCCAAACAATTGAAGATGTCTATGAGCCGTATTTATTGCAGATTGGCTATTTGCACCGCACGCCTCGCGGTCGCATTGCCACTCCCGCAGCCCGAAAGCACTTAGGATATGATTCGTCATTATTCTAAGGATAATAAGCTAAAGACAAATGACGAATACAGCAGTAGTAGGATGGGCATTGCCTACGGATTATCGCAATTCTCGTTTGGATGCAGTACCGTTTAACCCCACCCCTGCCCCTCCCCGCAAGCGAGGAGGGGTTGAATACTGTCCTCCGCTTTTCGGTGAGTTGGGGATGAGGTGACGAAGTGTATATTGCAACAAAGGGAGAACCGCGATAACTTTCTGCTGGGCAGCGCCTATGCTACCAAAATCTAAAAGCCAAGATAATATGATTCGTTGGATTCTGACTTTACTGAGCATTCTGTTTATTACTGTTTCAACTGGGTTCATGAATGCGCCGCCAGCGATCGCCCAAGAACAACCTTCCACTTACACGGAAACTGAGTTGCAGGAAGGAGACGAACTAGCGGCTAAAGCATTTACTGCGACAAATGCCGGTGATTTTGTTACGGCTGAAGGGCTTTGGACACAACTGATTGAGCGATTTCCCGCTAATCCGGCTATTTGGAGCAATCGGGGAAATTCCAAGGTAAGCCAGAATAAATTGTCAGAGGCGATCGCTGACTTTAATAAATCTATTGAACTCGCCCCGAACGCCACCGATCCCTATCTGAATCGCGGTACGGCATTAGAAGGACAGGGAAAATATTTGGAAGCGATCGCTGATTACAATCGGGTACTGGAAATCGATCCCAAGGATGCAATGGCTTACAACAATCGGGGGAATGCCAAAGCAGGATTGGGTGAGTGGGAGGACGCGATCGCTGACTACAAAAAAGCCGCCGATCTCGCTCCTAATTTTGCGTTTGCCAGAGCCAATTATGCGATCGCTCTCTATCAAATGGGCGAACAAAAAGAAGCGATTCGCACTATGAAGAATATTGTTCGTAAATATCCCCAGTTTCCTGATATGCGAGCTGCCCTTACCGCTGCTCTCTGGGAACAGGGAAATCGGGGTGAAGCCGAAAGTAACTGGGTTGCCGTTGTCGGAATCGATCGCCGCTATAAAGATATTAACTGGGTAAAAAATGTCCGCCGTTGGCCTCCAGTCATGGTTGCCGCTTTAGAGAAATTTCTGAGTCTACAATAAAGGCGATTGCAACTACCCCTAAGGTTTGTGCCACAAATATCAGAAAACCGCCTTCTTTAAGAAAGCGGTTTTTTGATTGAGGAATTTTCCGTATAGAGTTTCTGTATAGAGATAGCGATCGCGTTTAGTGAGAAAGGGCGATCGCGGTTTTGATTCACTTCTAGGGATGACCTGGAAGCAAATCAAAACTTTTCTACAGTTCCAAGGTAATCTGCTTTGCCACGCTTCCCCCTCACCCTGCCAGGTAAAAAAGAATCACCCATTCAGGTTAGCGATCGCCTTTTCTAACAATCGATAGACGCCAGAGGAGCCATTAGAAAACTCAAAAGCTCGCAGAAAGAACTTTTACCTTTTGTGTGTCTACCCGATCCCCCCCATGACTGGGTGGAAGTAAAAAGCCAACGCCAAAATTGCATAAGCAGCCAATAGCAGCGTGCCTTCTAACCAGTTCGACTTGCCATCAGAACTAATCGAATTGGCAATGAGTACCGACACCGCCACTGCTACCAATTCAAACGGGTTGAAGTCCAAATCCATCGGTTTGTGCAACGCCCAACCCGTCAGAACGAGAACCGGAGCCACAAATAAGGCAATCTGCAAGCTAGAACCCACCGCCACTGAGATAGAAAGATCCATCTTATTTTTCATCGCTACGGTGACAGCGGTAGCGTGTTCGGCAGCATTGCCAATAATCGGAACCAGGATCACCCCTGTAAACAGCGCCGTCAGACCCAGTTGGGAGGTGGCTTCTTCCAAGGAGGAAACCAATAGTTCCGACTCCGCCGCAACCAGTAGTGTTGCGCCTAATAGCACTCCAATCCATAGGGGCAGGTTAACTTTATGTTCCGGATCTTCTGGAGCGAGATTTGACTCAGCTAACTCAGTGAGTATCTCCTGTTCTGCCACACCCGCATCGTAGAGATAGCTGTGGGTCTTCATCGAAAATAGCAGCGTCAACCCATAGACTCCGATTAATACTACGGCAACGGCGACCGAAAGTTGCTGGACGATGGCTTCATCAATCCCGGTGGAGGTATAGTCCATCGCGGTTGGTAACAGCATTGCAATCACTGCTAGGTTCATTGCCGAGGCATTTACCCCTGCCACCATTGGCTGAAATTCCTGCTCTTTGAAGCGCAAGCCCCCCAATAGCATGGAAAAGCCCATGACCAGGAGTAAGTTGCTGATAATAGAGCCGGTGATACTCGCTTTGACGACATCCACCAGCCCCGCGTTGAGGGCAACGAGGGAGATAATGAGTTCGGTGGCGTTACCAAAAGTAGCATTCAGCAGTCCTCCCAAGGAGGGGCCAAGAACAACCGCGATTTCCTCTGTGGCGGTGCCCATCCAAGCGGCAAGGGGAATGATCCCCAGACAAGCGGTGATGAAGACGACTGACGATCCCCATTCCAGAAAGTGGGCCGTAATGGAAATAGGGATAAACAACAAAAGAATGGAAAAAAGCGTGTTTAGAGACAGCATCCAAATTATTCGTATTTAGCTCGTGTCTAGGATAGCCGCTTGTTGAGTGTTCTGGCTTCTTTCAGTCTTTGAGTATGTAACAGAATATTTCTTTAGATGCAGGATTCCTTAAGCAAAGTTAATTTACTATTCATTTGCATGAAGTTAGTGTTCCAAGCATGGCAGCATTACGCTTGAATCATGTAAGTAACAAGTAACTATCCTGGCTTTTCAATTTTGTTCATTGACCGTTACCGGCATGGGGCACAGGCAGTTGCTCATCGGTACGGGCAAAATAATTGGATGTTAAACCGATTGCTTTGATCCCCCCATTTAAGGAGAGAAGGCTTCGCCCCCAAGAGTCTTTGCCATGTTTGGGTGGTGAGTCTTCGCCTTCTCCAGATGGACTGATTTAACTTGCTGTTTCCCTGGCGTTCAAGTAAACGCGGGGATGCTCAGTCTATCTAGATAAGTTATTGACCCTAATTTTTTACTAATTTTGGATGCGATCCTATGACTTCTGCTGCTGAAAGACCAGCTTCACAGTATTCTGCTGAGGGAACAGCAAACACCAGTGTAGCGACCGATCCCCTGCAAACGGCTACCGGCGTTTATGTTACGGTTCACGGTCATTTTTACCAACCGCCCCGCGAAAACCCTTATCTAGATGCGATTGAACGGCAGCCGAGTGCGTCTCCGTTCCATGACTGGAATGAGCGGATTCACCATGAATGCTATCGCCCGAATGCCTTTGCCAGAGTGCTAAATGACCGGGGCGAAGTCGTGGGGATCGTGAATAACTATGAGTATTTCAGCTTTAATATTGGTCCCACATTGATGTCGTGGCTGGAACGTTACGACGTAGAGGTATATCAGCGAATTCTGGAAGCGGATCGCAAAAGTAGCGATCGCCTGAACGGACACGGCAATGCGATCGCGCAAGTCTACAATCACATCATCATGCCGCTTGCCAACGAGCGGGATAAGTACACCCAAATTCGCTGGGGTAAAGAAGACTTCCGCTCCCGGTTCGGGCGCGATCCCGAAGGAATGTGGCTGGCTGAAACTGCCGTAGACTATGCAACCTTAGAAGCATTAGTTGCAGAAGGAATTAAATTCATTGTTTTAGCACCTTCTCAAGCTGAACGTTGCCGACCGATCCCCACAGACGAGCAGCCAGTGACTCAGTGGTTAGAAGTGGGCGGTTCTCAAATCGATCCTACCCGTCCCTATCGCTGTTATCTGAAACCTACACTCAGCACGCAAGATTCACCCCTTAGCACTGAGTATTCATTCCCCACCAACCAAGCCTCGGAGAGTCCTTACATCGATATCTTTTTCTACGATGGCCCGATTTCGCGGGACATGGGATTTAACGATGTCCTGGGCTGGGCGGGTACGCTAGCTGGGCGGATCGGTTCAGCCGTGCGCGGGGATCGCCGGACTTCGCAGCTCATCTCTGTTGGCACAGATGGCGAAACCTTTGGACACCACAAAAGCGGTACAGAGAAAACCTTAGCCTTCGCCTTTGTAGACGAGTTTCCTCGGCGCGGCTGGACTGTCACCAACTATGCCCATTACCTGAGTCTGAATCCTCCCACCTGGGAAGTGGAACTGAAGCCAGTCACGGCTTGGAGTTGCGCTCACGGAGTGAATCGATGGCAGGATGATTGCGGTTGCGGTGGCGAAGGTGGCGTTTGGCATCAGAAATGGCGGCGTCCCCTGCGGAATGCCCTAGATTGGTTGCGGGATCAGTTAAGCAAAGTTTATGAAGAAACGGGTCGCCAGTTCTTCCGCGATCCCTGGGCTACACGGGATGAATATATCCACGTAATTCGCGATCGCTCTCCTGCTAATGTAGAGCGCTTCCTCGCCCGCCATCGCACCCGCAAACTAACACCATCAGAACAAGTAGACGCCCTGCGCCTATTAGAGATGCAGCGCCATAGTCTGCTGATGTACACCAGTTGCGGCTGGTTCTTTGAAGAACTCTCAAGACCTGAAGGAACGCAGATTCTCCGCTACGCCGCTAGAGCATTGGAACTTGCCGGTGATGTCTCTGGTGTGCAGTTGGAAAAAGGATTTATCAAACGCCTCTCCCAAGCTCCCAGTAATGTTGATTTATTCAAGCACGGAGCTGAGGTGTATCGGCAGCTGGTAGTCAGTGCCCAGATTGGTATAGAGCAAGTGGCAGCGCACTATGCCATCAGTTCCCTATTCACTACCTATCCCCAACAACAGCGGGTCTACTGTTACGATGCCCATCAGTTGGATTACCAGATGCAACGCATGGGATCGCTGACTCTAGCGGTGGGGCAACTGCGACTAACTTCAGAAATTACCTGGGAAAGTACTCATTTAGTCTTTGCCGTTCTTCATTTGGGCGGCTGGGATTTCCATTGCTGCATTCAACCATTTGGCGGTCGCCGCACTTATAGCCAGATGAAGGAAAAGCTGTTTGCGGCGCTGCAACAGGCTAGTGCTGCTCACGCGATCCTGGCGATGTCCCAACTATTTGGGGGTAATTCATTCAATTTGCAGAAATTATTTGCTGAAGAACGGCACCGGATTATGCGGCTGCTCAGTCAGAAAACTTTAACGCGCCTAGACCAGCTTTATACGCAGGTTTACCGGGATAACTACGGCATCTTGATGGCGTTCCAGCGCGATGAGCTGCCCGTTCCGCAAGAGTTGCAAGTAGCCGCAGAAGTGGCAATTTCTAACCGCGCCCGGATGTCTCTACGGGCACTGGAGCAAGAAAACGGTGAACCCCAGCAAGGTTTGAATCAGCTGGCAGAACTGGAAGCGATCGCGAAAGAAGCGAATCAATTGCGCTGTCAGCTAAATATTCCCGATGCCAAGCAAACGTTAGAGCAGTTGATCTTGCGATCGCTCTGGAAGCTTCTGCACGACTCTAACCCAGCCACTCTAGAAGCAGATATCCAACGCTTAGAGCGCATGATTTCTGTAGGCAATCAGCTACACCTCGGCTTATCTTTGCATCGCCCTCAAGAACTCTACTTTAGCTGTCTCCACAGCCAAATTGTGCCTCTGCTGGAGTCAGAAACTAACGGCAATTCGTCTCAGCTACGTCAGTTGCTATTACTCGGTCAAAAGCTAGCTGTAGATGTCAGTCCCTGGTTGAACCAACTGTCATAAATGTCACGGGTAATGGGGAATTGTCCGACGAATCACCCATTACCTGAATCGATTAGCTGCTCTCAAATATTAAGGGGTAGGTTAAAAAACCTACCCCTTAATATTTACACTTGAAGCGTTTCACCCATTATTTCAGATTCAAAAGGGTGTAGCCTCTACGCGATTAGATGCGATCGCGATCGGTGCGGATGTTTTGATCCCGAATGGGCAGATCGTTACTATTCACATCCAGTTCTTCTCGACGAAGCTGTTCTTCAGCATTAACCGTTTCACGATCTACTTCTTTTCTGATTCTGACTTCCTCACGTACAAAAGCTTCCTTTTGAATGTTAGGAGTTTCTTCGTAGATTTCCACCCGTGCAGCTTCCCCTTCCTGGAAGGCAGCTTCGCCCGGAGTAACAGCTCTTCCCGCATCTGCTGGAGTCACGCGCTCAACGATCACTCGCTCCCTTTCAATGGGGACTGAAACTCGCGCTGTCTCAGTTTCAACGTGTTTACCAACCGCTACCTCACCTGTTTTCTGGCGGGTTTTATTAGCAATCAACCGTTCTTCGTACAACTTGAGGGTTTGATGATCCCGATCGTTCATATCGTACAAAGATGGCTCTTGCTGATAATTGTAGCGATCGCGATCGTAAGCTTCATAATTATCCTCAACAGGTACAGCACCTGCCATCGGAGCGGCGTAACTAGGTTCCACAACAGGTGCCCCCAAAGGTGCAGATGCATCTAAAGGTGTTGCTGTGTTTATCGGTGCCGATGTTTCCACAGATGGCTCTACCGCCGAGTTGCGATAAACTCCTCTCACCTGCTCCTCGTAATCGTAATCAACCTTGAGCTCGTCGCCAAATTCCGGTAAATTTTCTACTTGCTCTTTGGTAAGCCCAACAGCGTAGACGTGCCGATTATCATAGTCGATCCGAGAACGACCCACTGGTAGCAATACTTGCTTACCGAAAACCCAGAAGCCTGTATCAACAACTAAATAGCGGAAACGCCCCGATTCATCAACTAAGATATTTTTGACGCTACCAACCTTGTCATCGCTGATATCTGAATAGACGTCAAATCCCTTAACGTCTTCACCGCCAAAAGTGTCTTGATAGTCTGTGTCGAAATCTTCAAGCTTGTATAAAACCATGCTTTTCTTTTCCTCCAAATTTCTTGTGTATTTCTTATGTATCTATGCTAAAAGTCTCTGCGCTGGCTCCATCTGGCTAGCGACTGACTTCAATAAATTCAATACATAAGCCCTAAAGAGGATGCACAATTATGGAGCATTTGCTCATTTTTTTGTCAGTTAATTATTAAGTAGAGATAAAAATAAGTTTTTTTTACAAATAATTACCAATTATCTTTCTATATTTGCTAATGAAAGCAACAAGTTTTGATTTTTTATCTCCCTTCAGACAGGTATGTATATATTTCAATGGATAGATATAGAATTTAATTAATAAACTCTTCAAAAGATTAAATTATTCTTAACCTAAGAGAAGCATCTAACATTTTTTGAATGAGATGAATTGCTCCTGCAATCTTAGATTCAATATTTTGTAAAACTAATAGACTGCTTGTGGGCTTTCCTTGGCCTTTTTTGCCTCTAAAGCGGAGATCATGTACGGCAGCATCGCTTACGCAGTTTTTTTATTTCACAAGTCGAATGGGATTGTTACAGCAGTTCTAAATGATTCCCGAAGGCAAGATACCCAACTTCTTAAAGAAGTTGGGTATCTCAAGCCCTGAACTATCACAACTTGAGTAGGATTGCTGTATCTTGTGAACTTAATTGAGGTTGTAGTCGATCTTTGCAGATTAAAACTTACGCAATTTACTAGCCTTGGTGCCCCTGATATTTTAAGATTTGTAAATTTATTTAAGCCTGCTCGCCTATAAATTTTTTCTATCTTTGGTAGTAGTAGAAAATCTCGCTACATCTATTAAGTATAAGTACCTAAGATTCAATTGTTGAGCTGCTCCTTGAAATATCTTGACACGGTCTCTAGAAGAGCGCTTACATAGCGCTTACGCTCTAGTAGCAGAGTACCCTAACTGGGCAGTTCAACAGCGCATCCGTGGAAGTACAGAGTTTGCAAAAACACTTTCTGGAGATTCCGTAATCTAACCCAAGCAAATTTGTAGTAATCTTTGGCAAGGTAATATTAACCAAGCAGATGTCACCATAGATAGATGCACGGTGCCCCTGTTTTGTACTACTGCTATCTGGAATTTTCAAACTATGGCTCCCCAAAACGGCAAGATTCGGTTCCCTCTGTGGCAGTTTCTCAATCAGCCCCTGTTTAGTTCCAAAACTAAATTAGTGCTCAATCCCCGCCGCTTCTCGTATTGTTACAGAATTCACCTTTTGGAACGCTGCTGGGTTAAAGATTACCAGCCAGGAAACCGCCGTCAGCACTAAACCGCCAAATTGCATTCAGTTGTCAGGAGCCAAGTTGAGACTGACCACCACAAGGTCTCTACAGAATCCAGGAGCCAGAATCTATCCTCAGTCTGACCCCTGGATTCTAAATAAGGCGAAAATTGTTATTTTAATTTATTAAGTTTAAACGCACTTCAGGTTCTAAGTGACGCCGCTGAACAGAGAAAATTGACTTTTGCTCGATCCGGAATCTAGTTCCCGCTTGCCGAATACTTTACTCAGATAGCTCAAACAGCCTGCAAATTCACCGTCAGTTATGGGTGAAAAGCCCCTGTAACCGTCGTGGGGAGCCGTTTTAGGCTCTCAGGAATGCACGCTCGCGAGCGATCGCATAAGTTTGGTTTTCCTCAAGCACGCTCGACAAGAAAAGTCATGGCATTACAATCGGCATATGGTAGCGGTATTACCGAAAGCCCAACCATTGAAATTTCTCAGGAAGTATTACGGTCTATCCTTAGCCGGATAGAATCTGAACTCCATAGCAGCGAAGTCTACAATCGTGCCTTGGCTGGGTTACAGACAATCTTGGGAGAAGCTGCTGGGAGTGCCCAGATTATGGTTAAGGCAGTAGGGAGAGAAGCCATCCGGCTAGCGTTCCAGCAGTTTGCGAAAACTTATAAGGTTGTCCCAGTCACATCTCCAGAAATTGGTAACAATCAACAAGAGCCGCAAGCCAGCACTCAGCCTCAAGAGTCATCAGTCCATAGCGAACAGTCATCCGTTAATCACCCAGAATCAACGACGAATGACTTAACTTTAACGAATGACCAAGGACGCAGTATGAATGCCTCACCTGCCGATTTAGTAGACATTACGCCACTGCCTCTCCCAACCAGCCCAGATCCGGTTTTTCCCAAACCACTCAAAAAGCTCTCTAAGGCGGAACTGGCAGCGCAAATCGCAGATGAGCAACGGCAAGAGTGCCTGCGTCAAATTGGTCAGCAATTAGGGCAAGCACGTCATGCACAGTCAATGACTCTGCGGCAACTTCACAATCAAACACTCGTGCCGCTTCATCACATTCAGGCTTTGGAAGTCGGTTGCTTCGAGCATTTGCCTGAGGATATCTATGTCCGAGGTTTTATTCGCCGGATGGGGGTCGCCTTGGGGTTAGATGGTGCTGCAATGGCTGCTTCCTTACCCGCGCCCGATCCTGCAAAATCTGTACTGCCTTCTTGGTACCGACCGAAATCAGTGCCTGGGTTTGGATTTCAGCTCAATACAGTTCATTTATACGTGGGTTATGCTGCGCTAGTGGCAGGGGCAGTGGGGGGACTCGCGTTGATGTCAAACCATTCACAATCATCAGCGTCTGCTGATTCTCCACCGGATGTTCCTAACAACTCATCTGCTTCTGAGTCGCATCGTCCTGTGAAACCTGCTGCGAAACCCGGTTTAAAGGCGGGTCAGAAAGGAGTGGCGGTTGGGCCTGATATTGCTCCGCCTGAAGCAATTAGTCGTAATTAGTCATTTGTTATTAGTTATTGGCAGAAAAAACAACTGACTGCTGACTAACTAATGACAAGATTATCTCGATGGACGACGGTTTCTGCACCGGCGTAGCCTAAAATGGCAGGAATTTCTTCGGAACGGCGTCCACTAATTTGCTGTAGCTCGTCGCTGCTGTAGTTCACCAGCCCTCTAGCTATTTCCCGTCCTTGAGGGTCGCATAACTGTACAGCGTCTGACGCCTGGAAGTCTCCCTCGACTAGGGTAATCCCAGCAGCTAAGAGGGATTTTCCTGCCTGACTAATTGCCGCGATCGCTCCCTTATCCAGATATAGCTTCCCAGCGGGAATCAACCCGTGGGCAATCCAGCGCTTACGGGCATTGCCCATCGTGTCGCGGGGTTCAAACTGAGTGCCGAGGGGTTCTCCTTGCAAGATTTTTTGGATGTTGCGGGGAAATCGCCCTTCGGTGATGACTGTCCGAACTCCGGCGCTGGTAGCGATGCGGGCGGCAGTAATTTTTGTAACCATGCCACCTGTGCCCCATTGAGAGCCGCGATCGCCTGTTTGCACTTGTAATTCTTCCAGCTCATCAATGTGGTTCACTAGAGCGATCGGCTGAGCATCCGGAACTTGACGCGGATCGGCGGAGTACAGTCGGTCTACATCGGTCATTAAAAATAGCCAATCTGCCTCTATCAAGCTGGCAACTAGGGCTGAAAGCGTATCATTATCCCCAAATTTCAGTTCCTCTACGGCTACGGTGTCATTTTCATTCACCACGGGGATGACGCCCAACCGCAACAGTTCGCGGAAGGTGTTGGAGGCGTTGATATAAGCTGAGCGTTCTTTGAAGCTACTGCGAGTCAGGAGAACCTGGGCAATGGGTTGTTCTAAGGTTGTAAAAAAGTCATCGTATACACGCATCAGGCGTCCCTGACCGACTGCTGCCACTGCTTGTTTGAGTGCTAGGGTGCGCGGACGTTGCACGAGTCCCAAGCGGGCGCAACCCACTCCGACAGCACCCGAAGAAACTAGCACCACTTTATAACCTTGCCGCCGTAAATCTGTGAGGGTTTCTACTAAGGCAGCGATGGTGGAAAGAGCCAGATGACCTGTTTCAGGCGATGTCAGGCTGGAAGTACCAATTTTGATGACAAGGGTTTGACTCACAAAAGAGAGGGGGCGCAGGGGAGTAGAGGGGAGGGGGAGCAGATTGTCCAGACGCGATAAATCAGATGCGATTTATCGCGTCTGGAGACTGGGAATTGGCAATGAGTGATTAGCTTCAGCCGATTTCCCATTCCAAATTGTAAAACGCCAGCTCCTCCATCGGGGAACTGACGCTTTACACAGGTATTCACGGGGATTAATGTTTAGGGTCTTTATATTGGCTGACCCCATTTGAACCATATGTATAATGCCAGGGATTTTTGACAATCGAGAATCTCATAATTATTTCTTTATATTTTGGTTTTTCAGGATTTGTCTGGATTTTTTAAGTTTTGTTGCTTTGCGGTGAGCGAGACGCCCAAGGCTTGGGACACCCAGACCTCAAAGGTACGGACTGGATAAGAGCGCACGGCAGGCGCTGGGTCAAGCATCGGCTCGACGAGAATGGTAAACATACCGAGTCGGTTGCCTGCTAAAACGTCTGTAAATAAGCGATCGCCCACCATTCCTACTTGTTCGACAGGAAGGTTCATCGCGGTGACAGCCTGCCGCAGCTTGCGCCGCGATGGCTTAGCAGCGCTGGTAATGTAAGGCAAATTTAATGAGCGAGCGATGCCACTAATTCGGTTTTCGCTCAAGTTATTACTCACCAGCCATAGCGTCGCCACCTGTCTAATTTCCTTCACCCATTCCACGAGTTCTTCAGACGCCTCGGCTGCTTTTAGGGGTACCAGCGTGTCATCGACATCCAAGACTAAACCTTTGAGATGATATTGCTGGAGAAGATCGGGGGTCAGACTCACAATAGGTCTGCCCAGAATTAAGTCAGGCTGTAACCGTGTTACCCAGGACATAAGCAGTTTTTAATTGTAAGTGTGAGTTGTTAGGAGAACTCCCAGGTAAGAGCTTTTTCAACCCGGCAAAGTTATCAATGGGATTGCTAGTAGTTGCAAGTCCAACTTCCCCGATCTTAATTAGACTTATTGGCAGCTTGGCGACTAGACCAATCTAGGTACTGTTGTTAGCGGCTTTGTTGCCGTTGTTGGCGAATCGCGTTTGTAGCGGCTTGGTGTTCTTGTAGCGTCCGACTAAACACATGGGTGCCATCGTAGCGAGCCACAAAAAAGAGGTAGTCTGTTTTTTCAGGATTGAGAGTGGCTTTGAGACTTCCTAAGCCAGGGCTGGCGATGGGAGTTGGGGGCAATCCTGCGTTGAGATAAGTATTGTAGGGGGAGGCTGTCCTCACCTGAGCCAAAGTTAAGGGCTGATCCGCTGTTTGCCGAATACCGAGTCCATACTCAACTGTTGGATCGGATTCCAGTCTCATCCCTTTCTGAAGGCGTTGTGTAAACACACCAGCAATCTGAGGGCGTTCGACCGGAATCACTGCCTCTTTTTCGACAATACTAGCCAATGTCACCCATTGAAGAAGAGGTATCTGGGTTTTGTTTGGCGCTTGTTGATAGATGGGGAGTGCCACCTGTTCAAAGCGATCTAGCATTTGTTTGATGATGGCTTGGGGGGTGATGCGATCGCTATTTAGCTTGTAGGTATCCGGGTACAAAAAACCTTCTAAATAAGGCAAATCCGCAGGTAGCCAAGGATACTGGTCTTTGGGAATCTGAGTTGCGGCAGTGAGAAATTCTTCGCTTTTGAAAAATCCCTGAGATTCAAAGTAAGCCGCCATTTGCTGAAGCGACCATCCTTCAGGGATTGTGAAGGAAAGCTGCACGACATCGCCCGTCCAAATTTTATCAGCGATCGCTGGCAGCGGCTGGGTGGGTGACAACTGGTAAGTCCCAGCTTTAAACCCACCCGGTCGCTTTTGCAAGTCCAACCAAAACGTCCATAGCTTCCAAGCATCAGCGGAGCGAATCAACCCTGCTGCTTCTAGATCGCGCCCTATCTGCTGCGCCGAGGTTCCTTGAGGAATCCGGATTAGCACTGATGTATCTTTTCCAGCATTCGCTGACGGTTGAGTTTCGGCAACGGGGGGCGCACTCGCCCAGCTCCACCACGCCCAACCCTGCCATGCACAGAGTCCGAGCGTTGCTGGGATTAAGGCGAGATAAAACGTCCATTTGGAGATGCGTTGGATTGCTTTCATTTTGATTGCGGGTAACAACCGCTGTCATGGAATTAAGAAGGCAAAATTAAAAATTAAAAAAAGAAAATTCTTCATATTTAATTTTCAATTTCTAATTTTTAATTCTTTACCTATTCCATTTCATCAAATAGCTGATCTTCCAGCAGCGGTTGCACTTTTTTAAATTCCTCAGGGGAAAGTAGCACTGGTTCACCCGCACTATTAATCCGCGCAAACAATAGCAGCGGATCGAGAGGCGTGTATATTGTGTATTCTTGTTCTTTGTGATAAAAGCTGGCTAGAAACTGAAATTCCTCTGGTTCGAGCTGAGTATCGTCATCTTCGATTTCCAGGGTGAGGATTTCTTCCTCTTCAACCGCAGGCAGTTCACCGGCAACAGTCAGAGCAAATGCGGTTCGCTTTAAGGCGAGATTCCGCTCTGCCAGGACTGCTTGAGCCGTGGGAAAAACTTCGTCAATTTCGGCGTCGTCTTCGACTAAGGTGGCTTCTTCCTCCTCCTTCTCCTCGTCCCACGCCACAATTTCTACAGGTGAATCTACCGGCAGGAGGATGACGTATTCTTCACCATCTACTTCTATGGAATGCTCAATGTAACAACTAAGCGATCGCCCGGATTCATCCGTCAACGAGACGGTTTGGACGGAAGACCCATTCTCTTCAGGGGGTTGGGATGAGAACATTGCAGATATGCTGCTATCAACGTGAGATTGTGGACTAAAAAACTCCAACCCCAAAGTTTGCACACCGTGGGGAAGTAGCTTGCAAAAATCAGGATATCACGGCATAAGAGTTGTAGAGACGCCATACGTCAAGGAGGGACAATTTATCAATTGTCCCTCCTTGAGTTGAAAGATTCTTCCAAGCAATAGATTCGGTTACTGACAGACAAACACCTTCGCTTCGTACTCTGGCAAGTCAACTAGAGAGCCATCCTCTCCAGCTTCGATGCGGGAGTTATTCATCCAATCCTGCCACGTCCCAGAGGATGGGAAGTTAGGAATGCGATACCCTGACAGAGACTTATCTGAGAAATTCGCCACAACAACCACACGGGAACCGGGTTTGTTCCAACGGTAGTACGCCAAAACTTTTGCCTCTGGATTTTCGTGAAAAAACTCAATGTTATCGCTAGAAAGAGCTGGATTTTCTTTCCGGAGAGCGGTTAACTTTTTGTAATACTCAAACAAATCTTGATTTAAGTCTTGTGACAACAAAGGCCAAGCAATTTTCTTTGGCTGAGTCACGTTTTCACTTTTGCGCTGGTATTCTCCAAACTCTTCTCCCATCCAGAGCATTGGCACACCTACCGCCGTCATTAACAAAACAGCTCCTAACTTCGCTCTGCCAAATGCGGCTTTGTCAAAAATCCCGCGATCGCCTAATTCTCTCATCAAACGTTGGCGGTCGTGAGTTGCCAAATAATTCACTACATTCGTAGCAGCCGTATAACCCTGCCTTCTGGGATCTAAAACTTCCTTCAGTTTTTCTAATTCAAACATTTCGCCACAAATATGTGGAAGCACAAAGTAGCGAAAACTTTCATGCCAACAACCATCCAGGGGACCTTCTGGATAAACTACGGTTTTGGTATCAGGAATATGTTCGGCAATGTTGTAGAACGGCTTAAGAGCAGTATTTTTCTTGGCTTGCTTCGCAAGCCAATCCAAAAATTCATAATTTGCCAATTGGCGCACGGCATCAAAGCGAATCCCATCAACGTGATATTCCTGAACCCAGAAACGCACCACATCTCCGACGTATTTCCAAGCAGGCTTAACATCCAACTTTTCGTCGTAGTTGTCGTAGTTAAATTCTGGTCCCCAGTAATTACCCGGGTCTTCTGGATAATGCATATGCTCGTAGTACCAGTAATTCCGGTCAATCAGCATTAACGGGCATTCTTCATCTGTGTGGTTATAAATCCCATCCATGAAAACGCGAATGCCTCGACCATGACACTCGTCAATAAACCGCTTCAAATCTTCTGTGGAGCCGTAACTGGATTCTGTAGTGAAGTAGTGGCGGACTGTATAGCCCCAATTGTAATCACCGGGATACTCATTTACTGGCATCAATTCGATGGCATTAATTCCGAGTTCGCTCAAATGATCTAACTTAGCGATCGCGTCTTGGTATTTGCCTCGCTGGTGTGGGTCATCTTCACCACCGGAAAAATCTGCAACGTGCATTTCATAGATGACTAATTCGTGATTGTCTGGCAAGAGCGTATCGTCATGCTGCCAAACGTAAGTATCAACAATTCGCTTCCCATCTTTGACCCGTGCGACACTGTGGCCTCTTGCTTCATCAACGTCTGTAGCGTATGGGTCGATTACATCCACCCATTGATCGGGTTCAAATTTTGGGCTTTTCGATTGAACTCGAAATTTATATTGATAAATGCCATCCTCCAAGTCTACCTGGGTTCGGAAATATCCATCCTCACCTTTTTCCATTGGAATGTTTTTCCAGTTAGAAAAAGAGCCGATTAACGCCGCTCCTTGGTTGCGAGGAGCAAATAAATTGAATTCGACTGCTGCCATAAAAGCTTTTAATGAAGTAGATTCGCTTACTTAGTTGACCAATGGTTCTTTGCAAACATTTTTAAAGCCTGCATTTATAATTTTAAAGTTTAGTAATGAATTATACTGAATTATCTATCTTGAGAAATAGCAGAACATTAATCAAGTTTGTATCTTCAAAAACAAAATTAACTAACTTCCGGATTTTTATATCTGGAGAAGTAGACAAAAACTATTTTCTAAACTTTAAGAGATAGGTTTAAAAAGACTGCAAATAAGGCTAGCGAGAGATGTCAATTCAGGGATGAATAGGGAAGATCGGGTCATAAATAACAGCTCAAAGGAGCTGAAGATGAGTACATTACAATGGATTCCCCTACTTTCTACTCTTAGTCTCGGTCTTGCATTTATCATGCTTGCTTACTGCTTTGCAGCAGTTACTATCTAGTTTTTCCTAGAAAGAGATTGTCTGATTAATCAATTATTTCTAAGTTGAATTAAGGAGTTTCAAATGTTGAAACAAATGTGTTGGTTGCCAGCGATGGGAGTCAGTGGAGAAAAGTTGTTGCATTTACGAACTGCACCCAATCAACCGTGGCGACCTTATACGGCTTTTCCCGAATATGCTGTACCAGACTATCCAGTTCCAGGCGGTTCTAAGGGTTGGGCAACCTACCAAAAATTAAGATGCGAAGGTTGGGCTTTAGCACCCAGTACGCAGAGCCAGCAACTGAAAAGTGCTTAAAATTATCCACTGATTTTTAGGCAATGTATCTAATAGAGTTGTTGCTTCATTAGCCTTATGGGTTTCGGCTCTTACCTCTAGTAAGGGTTGAAACTTCGCTTCTTAAAAAGCAAGGCTCTAATCAATACTTCTTTTAGGAAATAATTGTTTTCCTAAACCTATCCATTTAATACCGTTCGAGTTGTGAGGCAGTATATTAACGAATAATTCAATTCCCCAATCCACGCTGCGCCATAGCAGAGCATTAGCGCAGCGGCTAACGGGGAGTAAAACGAGACTGGCAGGTTCACTGTATAGACACAGTAGTTTTTTGCTTTTTTAAGGGCGGCAAAGAGAAGCTACTGTTCAAGGCTTTAGCAAGTTTCGATTACTGCCAAACTAATACTTTGGCTTCGTAACTTCCTAAGTCGAGCTGGATGCCATCCTCCCCTGCTTCGACATCATAATCGCCAGTCCATTCGTGCCAGGTTCCTGCTTCGGGGAAGTTAGGAACGTGATAGCCTCCTAGGAAATTGTCAGAGAAGTTTGCAACAACGACAACACGAGAACCCTCGCCATTCCAGCGGCTGTAGGCTAATACCTTTGCTTCTGGATCTTCATGGATAAAGTCAATATTTTCGGTGTAGAGGGCATGATTATTTTTACGGAGATGAATCAAGCCTTTGATAAACTCAAACATCCCGCGATTGAGGTCATGACCTAAGAGCGTCCAATCAATTTTTGCTTGTTCAGTTGTTTTGTATTTATACTCTCCGAACTCTTCACCCATCCACAGCAGAGGTACGCCGACAGCGGTCATATTGATGACAGAACCTAACTTTCTCCGCTTAAATGCTTCTTCATCCAAAATGCCGCGATCGCCTAACTCAGCTAAAACATGATTGTGGTCGTGATTCGTCAGGTAATTCACAACATTCGTAGCACCCATGAAGCCTTGCCGCTTGCAGTCAATGGCATCCTTGAGACGCTCTAAGTCAAAGGTATCGCCGCAGATATGTTCTAGAATGCAGTGATAGAAACTGTCATGCCAGCAGCCATCCATTGGTCCATCTACATTCGTAATGCTGGGGGTTTCAGGAATGTGTTCGGCAATATTGTAAAACGGCTTTGGCCCAGCTGCATTTTTTGCTTCCTGAACAATCCAGTGCATGAAATCGTAGTTGGCAATTTGTCTGGCTGCATCGTAGCGAATGCCATCAATGTGAAATTCCTGAATCCAAAAGCGCACGGTATCGCCAACAAACTTCCATGCAGGCTTAAGATCTAGATTTTCATCATAGTGTTCATAGTTAAACTCTGGCCCCCAGTTATTATCAGGGTCGCGCGGAGAATGATGGTACCAATAATCGTGGTCTATTTGCGTCAGTGGACTTTCTGCTTCTGAGTGGTTAAAAATTCCGTCCATAATGACGCGAATTCCACGACCATGACACTCATCAATTAGGTTTTTTAACCCTTCAGTTGTGCCATAACTGGATTCTGTAGCAAAGAAGTGACGAGGATTATAGCCCCAGCTATGGTCCCCTGGATACTCCTTCACTGGCATTAACTCAATGGCATTAACTCCTAACTCGCATAGGTAATCTAATTTTTCTACAACGTGTTCGTATTTGCCTCGGGCGTAGGGATCATCTTCACCACCGGAGAAGTCGCCAACGTGCAATTCGTAAATGACTAATTCGCGATCGCTTGGCAGTGGCTTATCGTCATGTTGCCAAACGTATGTATCCACAATCCGCTCACCATCTTTAATTCTCACAACACCGTTTTGGGTGGGATTATCAATATCGGTGGCGTAGGGGTCAACTACCTCTATCCATTGATCCGGTTCAAAGAACCAAGATTTGGATTGAACACGGAATTTGTATTGATAAACTCCATCTTCCAGTTCAACTGTGGTACGGAAATAACCATCATTACCTTTTTTCATTGGGATGCTTTCCCAGTTAGAAAAATCCCCAATTAAAGCAGCTCCATTGTTATAGGGAGCAAATAAATTAAATTCAATCGGAGTTGCCATAGAAGTGTTTGGAGTTTGATGAAAAAATGCTTAGAGCAGTATTTTCTCCTTTTCATCCCGCTGAGGTATCGTTCTTGAGAAATAAAGTTGCCTCTGGTGCCCTAATTCCCAGGAGAGAAGTGGTAATGAATGCTAAAGGTAATTTAAGCTGAATTTCAGCGATTAATAGCGATTAATGCCGAATTTAGCGTTATTGTTGCGATCGGTTGTAGAAAAAATTTACCTATTTCAGTTGGCTGAAATAGGGGGGAACCCCACCCCTGCGTCCTTTTGCAAGCGACTACTGTGTATACACATCTAGGCAAGAAGCTAAAGACCAACCGAGACACAGAGAATCAAACTGTCGCAGATCCTGAAAAAGAGTGGCAATTTCGGTAGTCCGTTGGCTCTACTAGCCGAGTCAACCGTCTAGTAGAGCAATTAAGTTGCCTAAGCCAACCTTAGGGGAGGACAAGGGTTCGTTGTTTTGGGATGCGGCTATTAAGTGACCATTAAGTGTGGGTGCAAGCTCTGTGAGGCAATGCTGCTGGGAATCACAGAAGATGACTGTTGCTGATTGAGTAACATCTTCAAGCCTTTGGGCAATTGAAGCAGACGCACAGCAGCAGACAACCCCAACACACACAGACGTTGAATGGCTGCTCCAGATTCGAGTTGGGTTGCTTCCTGATTCAACCGGCTTTGTTTGAGAGTGGCAAACAGTATATCTATAGCGATCGCTATGGATAGAAATTAAGCTTTCACATAGGTAATTTGTACATCATGCAAACCATAAAACGAGCAAAATGCCGGATGCTCTGTTTATGCAGGCTAAAAACCCAAAATTTTCCCTAATTGTTCGCCTTTTAAAGCTGATAGCCAATCGCTCGCAGTTACAATGAAAATCATGAATAAAAATTAAGCTTTTTCTCATTTTTCCTGTTAACCTCCATCAATGAGCGCCACTCCATTGTCAGATGTGCTGTTGGCGGAATCATCCGCACCAACTTCTCCGGCTTCTCGTCTTACTAAAATTCTCAATCGACTCGAACCCTCACCCGAAAGCGTCGTCCTGCTGTTGGCTGTACTAATTGGCACCGGCACCGGGATGGGCGTTGTCACGTTTCACTATTTAATCGCTGTCATCCACAGCTTGATGCTGGAAGGGGTGATGGGGATAATTGGAGGCTGGGGTGCCTGGACTTTAGCTTGTATTCCCATTTTGGGAGGATTAATCGTCGGTTTAATGCGTCTTGCTTGGCCCGATTTTGGGCCGAGTATTTCTTCGCTGATTGCCGCTGCCCAAGGCGTTCGAGAGTTGCTACCCCTGCGACCCGTCACCAAGATGGTAGCCGCTGCTGTTTCCCTCGGTAGTGGAGCCTCTTTAGGCCCAGAAGGGCCGAGCGTGGAAATTGGCGGCAATTTTGGAATGCTGCTCGGTCAAGTGCTGCAAGTCTCTAGAGAAAGGCAGCAGTTACTCCTGGGAGCTGGAGCAGCGGCGGGTCTGGCGGCGGGTTTTAATGCCCCGATTGCCGGGGTTTTCTTTGCCTTAGAGGTGGTCTTGGGAACCACCTTTGCAACTTCAGCGGTTAGCGTCGTATTGCTGGCAGCAGTTGTGGCGTCTTTAATTGCTCAGATTGGTTTGGGTGCCCAACCAGCTTTTACGCTGCCCGTCTATGAAGTCCGTAGTCCTCTAGAATTACCGCTTTATCTGGGATTGGGGGTATTAGCAAGTTTGGTGTCGCTGACCTATACCCAGTCAATTCAACTGGCTCGAAGTTTCTTTCGGGGACAGATTGCCGGTTTTGAGTGGCTGGGAAAGATACCGCGATCGCTTTGTCCAGTAATTGGTGGTGCCTGTTTGGGCTTGGTTGCTTTGCAATGGCCCCAAATTCTGGGAATCGGTTACGAAACGATTGCCGCCATGCTTCAGGATGTGGATTTTCCGTTAGGGTTACTCCTCGCCTTGCTAGCGGTTAAGCTGATCGTGACGGCGATTAGTCTGGGTAGCGGTTTGGTGGGGGGTATCTTTGCCCCTGCCATGTTCCTCGGTGCTTCTTTGGGGGCAGTGTATGGAAAAATTCTGGCAGCGATGCTTCCAGGCGCACCAATTCAGATTGCCGCACCTCCAGCTTACGCAATGGTGGGAATGGCAGCCGTTCTTGCTGGCAGCGCTAGGGCACCCCTGACAGCCATACTGTTGATGTTTGAGCTAACGCGCGACTACCGGATTGTTTTGCCGCTGATGGCAGCAGTCGGTTTGAGCATTTGGCTGGTGGAGCGCTTTAAGTCAGCGCCAACGAAAGGTCAAAATCTCCAACAGCTGGAACTCAATGTGGAGAAAGACCAGCAGTTAGAAATTTTGCAACAAATGTTAGTTGCAGAAGCAATGCAAGTACCAGGTTTGATGCTGAGTGGTTCTTTATCAGTATTAGAGGCAGGTTTAGCTTTAACCAATGGTCGCTGCCGCAGTGCTTTAGTCATTGATGATGCCGAGCAGTTAATTGGCATCGTCACTTTACAGGATATTAATCGAGCAATGTCTACAGCTCGAACGCCAGTTACCGCTCCTACTGAAACAGTAGAAACAAACAACGTTCTTTGCAATGTCTCGAACAATTTAACCAGTCATCTGGCTTATCAGCCAGTTGCTGACATCTGTACCACTGAAATTCTGTATGCAAACCCTGATGAATCGGTAGCAGAAGCGATAGACCGGATGGCAGCACGCGGTCTCCACCAGTTACCCGTCGTTGACCGCGATCGCCCCCAACAAGTGTTAGGTGTGCTGGAACAAGAGGGAATCGCTTTAGCTTATAGTGTCGCTGCCACTCGCAAGACACTGCGCCGCTATCTTCCCCTCCATCCAGCGTCGAAAGAGTTAAATTTACCGCCCATCAAGCAAACAGTTTGAAAATTCAGAGAATCGTTAATGAGTCATTGGTTACAAATCAATGACTCATTACGAATAACTGCTAACTAAAACTAAAGTTTTAGGATGCCTCTTCCAATTCTTCGTCTTCAGCGCCTTCTTCTCTATCCAGTTGCCGCAGATGAATGTGCTTCCGTCCCAGAGAGATTTCAAACTCATCCCCTGCCCTTAGACCCATTTGTTTGGTGTAGGCAGAACCAATCAGTAAGTTGCCATTCGATTGCACGCTAATTTTGTAGCTGGCACTTCGACCGCCACGTCCGTTACCATTTTGTTTGCCGTCTAACTCAATTCCTTCAGCATCAATGAGAGCATTCAGGAACTTCATCATATTCACCCGCTCCACACCGCTTTTGGTAACAGTGTAGTAACCGCAGGCTCTAGCCTTTTCTTCTTTGCTGAGGTTTTCTAGCTCTTTAACTTTCTTGACTAGCGCTTCCCCCGTTAAGGGATCGATCTTTTTCTTTTTATTCATCAACTTGGAGCGAAAAGTAAGGAATACAGAGTGTGTACAGTGTTTTGGCCTGACTGTTTCTAAGCTAATTTTAGCTTAGCTTTATATCAGCTCATAAAACTATATCATACGGATTGGGGAAAGCTAGTTCAATAAGATCGATAATTTATTCACTACTAACCTTTTTAATCCAAGTTCTTGCTTAAGCATAAATATCTGTGCCTTGCGAACAACCGATGCATCTCGATGATCGGAGTTCCTCACAGCATCAACCTGAGAAAAAATGAAGGGGGTACGCTGTAGGGTAGTCGTTAGTCTATCATTAGCGATCGCTTCTGAGCTGTTTTTTTTCCATTGACTACCGCCTCATGACCACTGACTAATTATCCATTACCCTAAGGAATATTTTCCAGTATGAAGCTGACAACCCGCGGACACTACAGTGTTAAAGCACTGCTGGATTTGAGTCTACAACCTGGGTATGGACCAACTTCTGTAAAAGCGATCGCAACTCGGCAAGACTTACCCGCACCCTATCTGGAAAAATTGTTGATAGAGTTACGTCGATCTGGGTTAGTCCAATCAGTTCGAGGTGCCCAGGGGGGGTATCAACTATCCCGCGTCCCAGCACAAATTTCCCTAGGACAAATATTAGAAGCAGTCGGTGAAACAATTGAACCGCTGCCTCGCCATACCCCAGATGCAGAGCTTGCTGAGGATTGGGTAACGTTTACACTTTGGCACCGATTGCATCAAAAACTTAAAGAAGCGTTGTACAGTATTACACTGGCAGACCTTTACTATGACGCTCGCAGTTGGCAAGCAGCCCAAGGCGAAGAAACCAGTTTTGTTGTATAGAAACTGTCAGCGGATCTCTAGCAGCTTTGGTGTTGTGAATTTCCAAGATTTATTTGCCGCAGTCCTGCTTTCTCATTCCTCAGTCCTATCATTAGCGATCGCTTCCCTTTTTGATTACATCATCGGCGATCCGTGGGGTTGGCCTCACCCAGTCCGAGTCATGGGCTGGCTAATTTCTCGCTACAGCCAGATGGCTTTCCAATTATTTAGTCATCCTCTCACGCTCCGATGGGCTGGAGTAATTTTAGGAATTGGGCTGATAACTGGCAGCTACGGGATGGGGTGGTTAATCGTTCACGCAGCGAACTGGGTGCATCCTTTTTTAGGAATTGCGATAGAAAGTATTTTACTCGCCAGTTGTTTCGCCGGTCGAAGTTTGAGAGCTGCTGCTGAAGATGTCTTGCAACCTCTAAATGAGAACGATCTTGTCGCGGCGCGTTCTAAGTTAAGCCAATATGTAGGGCGTGATACCGAAAATCTTCATAAAACAGAAATTCTTCGGGCTGTTTTGGAAACCGTCACAGAAAATGCTACCGATGGAGTAATGGCACCCCTTTTTTATGCGATTATCGGGGCATTTTTACCTTTACTAGGAACGGTTCCTCTCGCCCTTTCCTATAAAGCCGCCAGTACCCTAGATTCAATGGTCGGCTATCGAGAAGCACCCTACACCGATTTGGGTTGGTTTAGTGCCAAATTAGAAGATATCCTGACTTGGTTGCCCTGCCGATTCACGGTGATTACCTTGGCTTTACTATCTAGAAAACCTGGGTATGTTTGGAGTATTTGTCAACGCGATGCGACGAAAGATCCTAGTCCCAACTCTGGCTGGAGTGAGTGCGCCTATGCGGCAATTTTAGGCGTTCAGGTGGGGGGCACAAATTGGTATCGTGGCGTTGCTAAACACAAAGCCTTACTGGGAGATGACCTCCAGCCTATCAATGCAGAATGCATTCAACAAGCCTTGCAGTTAACACGATATAACTTTTTGATTTGGTTGGGGATAGCGATCGCTATCTTGCTGCTGTTGGGGTTTAGAAATGGGCGCTCGATTGGAATCAACTTGATGACTTTTTAATCGCCCTATCAGGTGAACTCAACGGGCGATGGCTACTGAATAGGTGTAAGCATATCTTTGAATATAGAGCAACCAGTTGAAGGGTAATCAATCACTGATTCATCTGGGAAAGCGATCGCACTTTTTAGTGATTGGTCAAGTGAAATGCCAATGAGGAGATGCGACCCAAAAACTTAACCCCCGCTAAACCACGGAAGCGATCGCCTAAGTCTGACCTACGAAGTCATCATCTGCGACTAAAACGATGGAAACTCTTGCATATCTTCATTTATCTGCCAATTACGAAGACCCTAACTCGGAGCCTCACCAATTTAAATTGTTCCAAAATCGGAACCCGCTTCCAAGTTCAGCATGGATTCGATTACTATCCGTTGCCCTTGCCTTATCCGTTATCGGGACAGCCGGTCATGCATTAGCACTCCAGAGAGGGAATAGCGGTTCTCAAGTCGCCACGCTTCAGAGAAATCTAAAAATCGCAGGCTTCTATAACGGCCCGGTTACTGGATACTACGGTCAATTGACGCAGGCATCCGTCAGCAGTTTTCAGCGAGCAGTTGGACTGAGAGCCGATGGCGTTGCAGGCTCCCGAACTCTAGCAGCTCTAGAAAATCGGGGTGGTAATTATGATGAACCGATTACGGGGGGTGGTTTTGGCAGCAGCACCCTGAAACGCGGCAGCAGCGGTTCCTCCGTAACGAGGCTTCAAAATACTTTGAAAGCCTTGGGCTATTACAACGGGCCAATTACTGGATACTATGGTCGGTTGACCGAGACCTCCGTCACCGGATTTCAGCAGAGCAGAGGGCTATTCGCTGACGGAATCGTTGGGCAAAGAACGAAAGCAGCACTTGCCGCTGACTAATCTTATAGCTTGATGAGATTGAGCTATCTATACTTAATGACATAACTTCCTGTTCCTGGTAGGAACAGGAAGTTATTTTTGTTGAAATGATAACGATGATGGTTTAGGTGAACTTGTACACTGAGGCTGTAATTTGTCCGCAGTTATCATCGGATTTTCCTAAACCATGTCTCCCGAAGTTGTAGAAATTCTTTCCGCAGACGAAATCCGTCGAACCCTCAATCGTATCGCTTCCCAGGTGGTAGAGAAGTCACGCGACTTGTCTGAGTTAGCGCTAGTAGGTGTTTATACCAGAGGCGCTGTATTAGCCAATCTCTTGGCTCGTCAGATAGAAGCGCTCGAACAAGTGCAAGTGCCCGTGGGAGCGCTAGATATTACCTTCTATCGAGATGATTTGGATCAAATTGGCATTCGCACACCCGCCAAAACTGACATCCCTTTCGATCTCTCTGGTAAGACGGTAGTGTTGGTGGATGATGTCATTTATCGAGGGCGTACCGCTCGTGCTGCCCTGAATGCGGTAAATGATTATGGTAGACCAGCGGCGATTTGGTTAGCCGTTCTGGTGGATAGGGGGCAGCGGGAGTTACCCATTCACCCGGATTTCACCGGCAAGAAGTTGCCAACGTCCAAAGAAGAACAAGTGAAGGTTTACTTACAAGAGATTGATGGACGAGATGCTGTGGAATTATTAAAGGTTTAAGCTGTCTTGTCTTCTGTTTCCCTGGTGTGTTGGTGGGAAAATCGAGATTGTTAATAAACCAGTCTGTACAGATTTGTCAGGCGCTGTCTATGCAGAACGTTGGAGATAGTAGATTGATTAATAACCCGGCTCTTACCAAAGAAACCCAGACCCGAAAGGCAGATCATCTAAAAATTTGTCTCGATGAGGATGTGCAATTTCACTCCACAACGAATGGATTGGAAGGCTACCGCTTTAATCACTGTTGTTTGCCGGAGTTAGATCGACGTGAAGTTGATATCTCAACAACATTTTTGGGAAAACAGCTTGGTGCGCCTTTGCTCATTTCTTCGATGACGGGGGGAACGGAACTGGCGAGGATGATTAATTATCGTCTAGCTGCTGCGGCGCAACGCTATAACCTAGCGATGGGCGTGGGTTCCCAGCGGGTAGCGGTGGAGAATCCCCAGGTTGCTTCAACTTTCGCCGTGCGATCGCTTGCTCCCGATATTCTCCTATTTGCGAACTTGGGGGCGGTGCAACTTAACTATACCTATGGAGTTGATGAATGTCTGCGCTCAATTGACTTGTTAGAGGCAGACGCCTTGATTTTGCATCTCAATGCCTTGCAAGAGTGCATTCAACCCAGAGGTGACACCAACTTCCGAGGTTTGCTTGACAAAATTAAAAATCTGTGCAATAAGTTACCAGTACCCGTGATTGTCAAAGAGGTGGGAAATGGCATCTCCGCTGCGATCGCGCAGAAGTTGATTGATGCGGGTGTGAGCGCCATTGACGTTGCCGGTGCCGGTGGGACATCATGGGCAAAGGTGGAGAGTGAACGGGCTGAAAATGCCCAGCAGCGCCGGTTAGGACTAACTTTTGCTGATTGGGGTTTGCCCACAGCAGAATGCATTACCAGTATTCGAGCCATTGCCCCAAATATTCCCTTGATTGCCTCTGGGGGATTACGCAACGGTCTGGAAGTGGCAAAAGCGATCGCGCTAGGAGCCGATCTCGCGGGTCTGGCGTGGCCTTTTCTCCAGGCAGCCGTAGAATCGGAAGACGCCCTTGATGCTTTGGTTGAAGTATTAGTCGCTGAAATCACCACTGTATTATTCTGCACTGGCAATCCCACCTTGTCTGGTCTGAAACAGTCTGGCGCGTTGCAACCATTACGATAACTGTGTTGGAAATGGGAAAGCGATAAGTGAATTCAAAGCTTAAAACTTTTACCCATTCCCAATTACCCATTACCCTAACCCCAGCCTAATGCGTAGTTTCCTAAAACAAACTTTTGCTAGCTTGCTTGGAAGCCTATTCGGACTCATCCTATTTTTCGGTTTGGGAACGAGCGGGCTAATCTTGTTATTGATTGCGGTGGCATCTAAAGATACAGGGCCGGAAGTTGAGGATAAATCCGTACTGGTAATCGATCAGTCTTTGACGATTACGGATAGCGATCCGATATCCAGCACCAGCGAAGCAATCAGCGAAGCTTTATCTGGTGAGGAAAATAATAGCGTGCGGCTGCGAACGGTTTTGAATGCCCTTGAGCAGGCAACTAAAGATAAGCGGATTGTAGGCGTATATCTAGACGGCAGTGGTTCCTCTAGTTCTAGCACCGGGTTTGCCACGCTCAAAGAAGTCCGTTCGGCGCTGGAAAAATTCCGTAAGTCTGGCAAAAAGATTATTGCCTACAACATGGATTTGGGGAAACGGGAATATTATTTAAGCTCAGTGGCAGACACCATTGTGATGAACCCGTTGGGAACAATCGAAATGAACGGTTTGCGTTCTGAGTCGATGTTCCTAACAGGAGCCTTGCAGAAATACGGGGTTGGGGTTCAGGTGATCCGGGTTGGGAAATTTAAGTCAGCGGTGGAACCTTATGTACTCACGAAACTGAGTCCGGAGAACCGACAACAAACTCAGAATTTGTTGGGCGATTTGTGGGGAGACTTTTTGACAACAGTGAGCCAGGGTCGAAAATTAAACCCGAAACAGCTACAAGCGATCGCAGACACTCAAGGAATATTAACCGCACCGGATGCGAAAAAGCGTGGCTTTGTGGATCGGGTAGCGTATCTAGATGAGGTGGTGGCAGACCTGAAAAAGCTAACTGGCAGAACCGAAGAGAATAAAACATTCCGTCAAATTAGCCTTGCTACTTACGCTAGAGCGACTCAAACCGAAGGTAAAGATCGCACTTCTGACAACAAAATTGCCCTACTTTACGCCGAAGGGGAAATCGTAGACGGCGAAGGTGGCTCTCGGCAAGTGGGAGGAGATCGCTTTGCCAGACAGCTGCGACGGCTGCGACTTGATAAAGATGTGAAGGCTGTCGTGCTGCGGGTAAATAGTCCCGGCGGTAGCGCCTCGGCGTCTGAGGTGATTCAGCGAGAGGTACGGCTAACTCGTCAGGTGAAGCCAATCATCGTTTCTATGGGAGATATGGCAGCATCCGGTGGCTACTGGATTTCCACCTATGCTAATCAGATTTACGCCGAACCAAATACCATTACCGGCTCGATCGGTGTCTTTGGGATGCTGCTCAATTTCCAAAAGCTTGCGAATAATAATGGCATCACCTGGGATGTCGTCAAAACTTCCAAATTTGCGGATAGCAATACGGTCTCACGTCCCAAAACGCCTCAAGAATTGGCGATTCATCAGCGATTTGTTAACCAAATTTACGGTCAGTTCCTCAACAAAGTGGCGGATTCTCGAAAACTATCAAAGCAGAAAGTCGCTGAGATTGCCCAAGGACGAGTGTGGTCGGGTCAAGATGCCAAGCAACTGGGACTGGTTGATGAGATTGGCGGTATTGATGATGCGATCAAATCTGCTGCCGTTGCCGCTAAACTGGGTGAGAATTGGGAGCTGGAAGAGTACCCCAAGGTTCGCAGTCTAGAACAACGCATTTTGAAACAGTTTGCGGGTGGGGATAATGCCCAAACCAAGCAGCCATCCGATCTGCTGAGTGCAGAACTCCTCAAGTTACAAGAAGAATTAGTAGCGCTCAAAACAATGAACGATCCTAGAGGTATTTACGCCCGTTTGCCCTATAATTTGCGAATTGATTAGTGCAACGTCCGGAATAGGCAGTTGAAAATGTGGAATATACGGTAACAGTCTTCCGATAGGTAGAGTAGACTGAACGGAACAGCTCACCCAATAATTAAAAGCATCTATCTATGGATAGAAAATCTAACCGCTTTGTCCTGCTGATCGTTTCTTGTAGTGCTGCTGGTATCCTTGTGGGAGGCGTCTCCAACTGGATAGAGAGTAATCAATGTCTGCAAGCCAAAACGCCTACCAGTGAATGCTTGATGCAAGACCCCACGAGCCAAACGATTCAAGGAATGTGTATGGGTTTGATAGCGGGAGCAGGAGCAGCACTGGGTGCTACTTTGCAGCTAAAGCGGCAAGAAGATTAGAAAGTTTGTTCTTAGTAATGAAAGTATCGCTAATTGATAAGATATGTCGAACAATTAGCCATACTTTCATTCCCCTATTAAAATCGATAACGGCGATCGTTTACCCAGAAGCTAATCGGTACTGCACGACCTTGGGCATCCACCTTCGCTTCCACCACAATCGCTTGCCGTTGTCTGTCCGATCGGGCTTGATAAATATCTTGGTTAATTTCATCCCGCCGCGCTTCTGGCATATAGTAGCTTTCTAAGCCGTAGTCGATGGAATTACCGCTAGATTTGCCCTTTAACGCTATCTGATTTGCTGGCAAAGATTTGGGCATCTTGCTACTCACCCGCACGGGTTTCCATGCTTGGGGAGAATTTGTTTTAGCAGCAGGCGCTTCTAAAATCACGTAGAAGCGAATTCCTGTCGGTAAAGAATTTAAAGGCGGTACGGACGGTGGCAAATCCGTTGCTTTTGCTTCGAGGTGTTGTTTCACTAAGGCTTTCCAACCCGGCAGCGATCGCAAATTCTCTTGACGTGAGATGTCATAGCTTAGCGTCTGCGAATAGCCACGCAAGAAATCGTATGGGTCTACGGGAACCGTCTTGAGAACGACCGTTTTCCCAGTGAGGTTAGTGTAAAGTGGCTGGGCAGGTGCGGCAAGAACAATTGCCGTTTGCAACAGGAGAGGCACCCAGAGTCTCCAAGCAGGCATTCGCTTTTGTGGCTCTATGAGAGTCGGAGCGATTGAAGATGATTGAGAAGTGTGCCTCATTAAAAATCCTCTGAGTCAATTTTTAATTTCCAGCGTGCGGACATAGCGCTCGAACCAAAGCCCGATAGCGATCGCAGTGATACCGCACAGAATAAACAGCAAGGATTTGAAGACTAATCCCGTCGCAGACAACACAAACCAAGTCAGAATTCGCACAATTAATAGCATCATGCCCCCCCAGAAGGCGCTGCGTTCTGCTTGTGCTAGCCCTTGGCGCATCAATCCCGCGGCTAACAAGAACAACAGCACATTGCCAATAAAAGTGGCAAGCAGGGGAATTGGCTGGACGGTGAGATGCCAAACGGGTATCCCAGCCATGAAGCAGATAAAGATACCGATGGCAATTGTGGTCAGAATTTCCTCCCGACGAGTGCGAAGGCTTCTGGTAAGCCACAGCAGACGCAACCACGCAAAGATTGCCAACCCACTCAAAATCACTACATCTACCAGGGGAAACCAAGTAACTCTCGCGGATTGCTCCGCAGAAGACATTTTGGATAAAACACCCCAGAACCAAAGCGAGGACGACAGATAAAGTACAACGCCTAGAAATACCAGCGCCAAACGACGGGCGAGGGGTCGAAAGGAACCTCCCCAGCTTCCCCCTTGCCAAGAGGCGGGAAAGATTTGGTTTGGCTTCGGAACCCGATTTAAGTCACTGTAGACCCACAGCGAGTCATCATAGCCCCACAACAGTGCGGGGGGCAGTGCCAAGGCGATCGCTAATACGATACCCGTAGACTTCAGGGAAAATAGATTAAATAGTCCTAAGCTGAGCGGTCGGAGGTTTGCTTCCAAAGAAGAAATAACTGCGATCGCTGCTAGTCCAAAAATCACGCGAGAACGACACCAGTATGCCAGCGGCACAAACATCAAGCTTGCCAACAGCGGCATATGTTGTCCCATCTGGGATGACCAGGAAAACTCTTCATAATAGTAGGAATTTGACCAGCTTGCCCCTTCCCAGTTCCACCAAAAACTCCAGTAACCCAATCCGATAATGATAATTGCCAGCACGCTTAAGGAAGTCAAACGCAAGCTGTAAGCCATTGCTAGTACACCGACTCCCCACGCTAGCAATAACTCATAGAAGGGACCGCTGATGTGAAACATCTGACCCATCAGCCCCATATTTGCCCCTAAAATGATTGCTCCTAAGAGCAAGAATCCATGACCGAGGCGTTGTTGCGCCCCATTCGGACGCCGCCACAAGTAAAAACCAGCAATATTCACTCCAATAAACAAACTCAGTAGCAGCGTTACTTTGCCATTTCGCGGCAACTCCTGCCAGTTTGCTGCTACAAAACTGATCGTCCCCAAGCCAATGAGGATACTCCCCAACCCTAACAAGATCATGACAAAGCGATCGCGGGCAGCAGTCTCCAGCCTATTAAATTGATAACGCTCTGATAACTGTTCGTATAGTTGAGCATCAATCAGCCCCTCAGTTCGCCAAAGATTTGCTTCCTGACGTAACTGACGGCGAAATTTATCTGAAACCATAACCCTCAATTACAATCCGCTCTGTAGTCTAATTTTTTTGACTATAAACTTAGTTTTAACGCCCTCCCATGATGCAATTCAAGGGGATGTGACAGTTAGATTCACTATCTACAGATGGGAAAACCTTCTACGTTACTGCTTAAACTCAGTCGGCGTCTATTCGATGACTTAGGCGAACAAGCAAAGTTTCTTGAACTCTTAATTCATCCTTAACCTTTTCCTCCTTACTTTCTTTGATGTCAGGAAAAAACGGGGAATTTGTCCTTGGCTATTCTTATGCTGACGACTTGGCAATACATTTTTAAGTAATTTAAGGCTAAATAGCATTTAGTTAATAATTAGGGTTTGGAAAAATCTCCAACTCTTTATAGCCTGTCTGCTCATCCATTGTTCTTGAAAAAGTTAATTCTTCGCTAGCTCCGATGACAATTTCAGCAGTTGTATAGATAATACAGCCTTCCATGAGATGTCCGCCGATGGTTTTTCCTTCTTTATTTGCAATGGCGATATGCAGGTGAATGCCAGCCGCTTCCAGAGTGCCATTGAGAGAAATAATTTCAAAATTGTCGTTAAAAGCTGTACTATACCTGTGATTTGCAAAGCGAAGAGTCGCTTTTTTCAAGCTGCCAACTCCGGTTAAGATAAAGCCCGATTGAAGATTTTGCTTGATTGCAAAATCTTGTAAGCTTTTTTTTAAATCTTGATCTGGCTTCAGACGAATAGCAAATACTTTCATTAATTAAAGACTGGTAAATCTACTGGGATTACGCTGATAATTACTAATTGTATCGGTAATTCCATCATACCCATCATGAATTGCCATTCCTAAAATATGCGTAAAGGCTTCTACTTTATATTGATAGGATGCAAACTGTGCCTGAATTGCCGCCTCAGTGTCAAAATCTGAAAGAACAGGTCGAGACTATACTACAACTGTTGCATCAGGAGCCGTCTCTGCGATCGCAAGATGTTACACCCGTACAGACATCCCTCGGAAAAGCGATTTCTCCTAAGTTTGAGATTGTATTTGCGGGTGCTTTTAGTGCGGGGAAATCGATGCTAATTAACGCTCTGTTAGAGCGGGAATTGCTTTACAGTGCAGAGGGACACGCTACAGGTACGGAATGTAAAATTGAGTACGCCGAACCGGATAAAGAACGAGTGGTGCTGACGTTTCTGAGTGAGGTGGAAATTCGGGAACAGGCAAGTGCGGTATCTCAGATGCTGGGATTAGGGACAGCTAGCAATATTAATCAATCTGAAGTGATTCAATTGCTAAGCGATGGATGCCAAGCAATTATCGAGATTGAGGGTGGAGAAAGTAAATCAGAAAGAGCAAAACAAGCGAATGCGCTGATGTTGTTGCTGGAAGGATTTGTTGCCAATCGCGATCGCATCAATACGGTTAATAATGCTACATATTCAATGGAGCAATTTAACTTCTCCAACCTCAAAGAAGCGGCTGGTTATGCTCGTCGTGGCAGTAACAGCGCGGTTTTGAAGCGAATTGAGTATTACTGTTATCATCC
Source organism: Trichocoleus sp. DQ-A2 (assembly GCF_039961915.1). Taxonomy (NCBI): domain Bacteria; kingdom Bacillati; phylum Cyanobacteriota; class Cyanophyceae; order Leptolyngbyales; family Trichocoleusaceae; genus Trichocoleus; species Trichocoleus sp. DQ-A2. The sequence goes on along the minus strand of NZ_JAMPKD010000021.1, from coordinate 44,770 downwards.
GCTGTTGCGGGATGGAAATGTGATTATTGATACGCCGGGAATTGATGCGCCAGTGGAGAAAGACGCACAACTGACCTACGCTAAGATTGAACATCCGGATACGTCAGCGGTGGTGTGCGTTCTCAAACCGGCGTCTGCTGGCGACATGACGAAGGAAGAAACGGAACTGCTGGAGAAAATGCGCTCAAATCCGGGGATACGCGATCGCGTATTCTTTGCCTTCAACCGGATCGATGAAACTTGGTATAACAGTCAGTTAAGGCAACGTTTAGACGGTTTGATTAGCGCTCAGTTTCGAGATACTACTAGGGTTTATAAAACGAGCGGACTATTAGGATTTTACGGCAGTCAGATTAAGCAGACCAGTGGACGCGATCGCTTTGGTTTAGATTCTGTCTTTGCTGATAGTGTTAAAGGCTTGGATGAACGAGAAGAAACACCACAATTTGTTACAGCCTTTAATAACTACTGCGCGAATTCTGGAAAATTACCTCCTAACAAGTTCCGGATTTCCGTTAATAGCTACGAATCCCCAAATGAAAATTACGTGCGGATTTTAGCTGAACAAGGTACACCTATCATTCAACAGTTAATTCAAGATAGTGGAATAGAAGAGTTTCGCGCTGCTGTTACAGACTATCTTACCAAAGAGAAGCGTCCTCAACTGTTCAAGAATCTAGCTGACGATCTCGAAGATGCCTGCATTAGTCTGAAGAAACATTACCAATCTGCGCTGCGCGACTTGGATAGCCAACCCCGCGAAATTGAGGCAATGAAGACGCAGGAATTACAACGTCTTAACCAGCAGTTACAGCAAATTGGTCAAGAATTTCACCAGCATATCACAGAAGAATTAAATCAGGTTGTAACAGGTCAATCCAGTGCTTTCGAGGCAGATTTTCGCCAACTGCAATCTCGGATGGTTCGTCGTTTAGATGAGTTGCTGGATACTTTCTCGGTTGCAGATGCTTATAGTCGCGCTATCCTCAGCCATCCTCGCAATTCTACAGCACCTTTGATTGCTGTTTTAGTTGAGGCGCTTTATTACTTGGCAAATCAACTAGAGGATATTTTGAAAGAGTCTTGTCAGGAAGTAGTTACTAACCTATTCCAGCGTTTAGTTGAACAAGTTCGCAAATCTGATTACTATCGCCAGCTTTATCGTTTGCTAGGCAATGATGGCGGGATTGAGCAAAAGTTAAAAGAGATAGAAAAACAGGTTCATCATGCTTTAGTCAATGCAGCAAGTGACGAATGCAATCGCTATGTCCGTGAAAGTCCTCGCTTTTACGATGAAGGTACTTTCTCGATTTATCAATTTCGGCAAACGTTGTTGCAAACTTCCCAAAGTTATGGTTGTGAAAGTATGATAGCAGCAGAACCGGCAATCCGTCAGTTGTTAAAGTTAGATTTTGAGCCAAAAGTCAAAGCAACAATTAGTAGTGGTTTTCCAGCAACCGTTAATCAAACTCTCACCACTAATTTATTGCCAATGGCAGCGCATCAAGCTGATGAAATATTACAGCAGTACACTCAAGCTCGTGCTTATTTAGAGCAAACACTAGAACAAGAAGCTGAGGAAAAAATTGCTAACAATCGCCGTTTGCAAAGTACAGTTGAGCAAAAAATAGCGGCTTACAACTCTGCGGTTGCCAGTATCAATGGTTGTTTGCAGGCGATAGGCTTGTACGATCGTCAACTGCCTGTAATTGCTGATTCTGATGTTAGCTCAATTGAGCCTAGTTTAGAAGCTGCCAAGGTTAGCGCTATGGGTAATGGAGTTGTTCATTCAGAAGCATAGTTCATCATAGCCTTGGCGATTGGAAATCGCGGCTACACAAACGAAACCCGCCTACGCGGGTTTCAAATCTATTACTCCGCGTATGTGAACTTTGTTTATACAGCCGCGAACTCTATTTGCTGGTTCTTGTAAAAATAAATAGTTGGAGATTAGCATGGAAAACTGGATAGACGTGATAGATTTCAACGAAGATGATGTTTTTTCATTTCCAGAACTATTCAAAGTCGGTAAAGTCAAGAAAGCAGTGAATGAAGCATCCCATACCGACTCAGTAGTAGAGGCGCTAATTTATTCATTATCATTTAAAGAAGTATCAATAAATAAGATTGATAACCTTCGACCTCCCAATATATTATTTAAAAAAGGTATAGATTGTGAAATACTCAGAATCGGTGCTAAGGGCTGGAAAAAAGGAAGACTTAGACTCAAACTCCAAGTTGCTGTAGAGTTTTGTCCTGATGAACCTGATGCTGAAAAAATACCAGAGATTAGCCAATCGGAATCGCCGCTTGACGATCTTCGGAAGATGATTAATCAAGAAAATTAGGAGAGAAATTGATAAAAAAAAACCCTAGATTTTTATTCATCTAGGGGGTAATTACTATTACTAATACTATTTACCGCTATAGTAAAAAGCGATTTCTTTTTCTTTCAGCGGTGCAAAGTCGGCGTCGATTAGCATCTGGTTGAGTTCTTCCTGAGGAATATGCTTAGCGCCGATGCGAACAATCCTCGAACGCATCGTATTGGATACGCCGCTGCGCTGCCGCCCAGCTTCCAGCCCCATTACTTTTGTGTATAATTCTAGTTTTGGTGTTGGAATCGGGGAACCGTCAAAATCAATTCCCTGAGCGATCGCTACATCAATCGCATCAGCACCTGTAGTTGTTTGATTGTCTGGATTCATTGCAGCGTGGGATCGTGTTTACAAGAGCATTTTATGACTAAAACGCCCAGAATTCGCATCCCGGCAGAAGTGAGGAAGTATGTGTTTCAGCGCGATCGCTGTCAGTGCCAAAGTTGCGGCAAAACGGCGCTAGAAGCAAACCTCACGATTGACCACATCATACCGCTCTCTCGTGGCGGTTCTAATGACATCAGCAATCTACAAACCCTCTGTCTCCCCTGTAACCAGCGCAAAACCAACCATTTAGATCCTCGGTTCCGGCGTTATTTCGATCTTTAATCTAGAAAACACACCAGACTCGGTTTTAAAAATATACTGTCCGCGCAGCGCTGCTAACACTCCGTCATTTGGCAGGCAGAAAAAAACCGCCTCTAGCATGAGTCAGGGCGGTCTTCCTAAGCAATCGGAGGGTAGATAATAGATTACGCTGATGATTTTGTAGCCTACTGTAACAGAATTTACCGAATCTGCCTCAAAGTTGTTTATTTGATAGCTTTCCAAACCCAGTTTTGATAAAAACCGAGTTTTTTTATCGATAAACTCTTATCGTCCTGCGTAGGCATTCATCGGTTCCTTGATAAACCGAATGTAAAGATGCCTAAACGTGGACTTAATCACGCGAGGCATCGCGAAGTCGATAGGCATCATGTTAGTAGGAAGTTGCCAATCCAGCACCTTTAGATCATCCGGATGCAGTTGGGGAAAGTCAATTTCCTCCACATTTGTGCATAGCCCTAATCTTATCGAAGCCGCCATAGTAGGGACGTTGAGAGGATCTACATTGAGAATTTCCACAATCGCCCGATCCAGGGCAAATACATCAGACGATGCCGCTAAAATTCCTAAAAAGCGAGGTTCCCCACCGCTGGGGCCGTTCCCTTCATGCCCAATGATTGCATCTAAAATCGTTAGGGTAGGATTAATTGCCCTTGCAGTTTCTACTAACATTTCCCCAAATCGGGCGCTATCTTTCCCTGCTTCCATGTGCCACCAAGCTTTCATTTTTCCCGGTACGCAACCGAATAAGTTTTTAACGCCCATTGTCATCGTTAGCTGACAGTGAGATTTCAGTTTAGGCAGATTGATTACCACATCTGCATCCATTGCTTCTTTGCACAACAACAGATGGTTGAACCCTTCGCTAACGGTTTCGTAACGCTTCCCTGTAAATTCCACTAGCGGCAAATTGAGTTCTTCCATGAGAGGAAGATAACCATTTGCCTTTGCCACACCCATCGCACTGCCAAACGCGGGACTATCCCCCAGGAAAGGCTTGCCACCCGCTTCCTGTACCAGTTTGGCAACACAGTGAACCAGTTCGGGACGGGTGACGCATTCTTTACTCGGATGTCCGCCAGTGAGTAAATTGGGCTTCAGGAGAACGCGATCGCCTGCTTTGACAAAAGCTTTGATTCCTCCCAACGGTTCCAGCAAACTTTCTACCGATTCTCGCAATAGTTGCCGATCGTAGGAATTCGCACGAATTAAACTAACGGAAGGTTTCATGATTCTGCGTTTGTAATTGAGGATTGAGCGAATACAAGAATTTTGAATCAATTAAAGCGAGAATTGCCAGTCTCCAATTCTTCATGAAGACCTGGCAATTCTTAATCTAAAATCTCAAATTCTCAGCGATTGCTGCCACGAGTCAGGGCAGTTACCCGCTGGGCATTCGAGAAGACATCTTCTCCCTGGAGGTGAGGAATCGGGGGCTTCACCTCAACTTTGGTAATATTGGCGGTGTTAATAAAAACCGTTTCTTCAGGTAAGTGGAGAATCCACCAAGATTTATCTAAAAGCCGACGGACTTCTTGCCGAATTTCCTGCTTTGTTTCTAAGCCTTCCTCTACTGACTCATAGATAGTAAAGGATTCTGTGTGCCCATCAATATAGTGAAAAGTTAACTGGGTCAAACCATCATGACTATGCATAGAACGAGACTCCTGGGTAGAAAGTTTTGAGTTTTGGATAGATGCAAATTTTGGTGTATCTACAACTCTGGACGCTGCACTCCTGACATAGCACTCATTTCCTCCAAGTCTAAGACCTTGGCTAGTTCTTCGGAACTCATCAAACCTCGTTCTAGGACAATTTGCCGCAAGGATTTGCCAGTTTCGAGAGATTCTTTGGCAACAGCAGCCGCGTTGAGATAGCCGATGTGGGGATTGAGGGCAGTGACGAGGGCGAGGCTTCCTTCTGCATAGGCAAGGCAGCGATCGCGATTGGCGGTAATTCCTTCCAAACAACGCTGTGTTAGTGCGCTTAAGGTATTGCCCAAAATTTCAATACTGTGAATCAAGTTATAGGCAATCAGCGGCATCATCACATTTAACTCTAACTGTCCCGCTTGGGCAGCTAAAGCGATCGCCGAATCGTACCCCATTACCTGAAAACACACCATCGAAGTCATTTCTGCCATCACAGGGTTATATTTCCCTGGCATAATCGACGATCCAGGCTGTACTGGCGGTAGCTGAATTTCCTTTAAACCTGTTTTTGGCCCGGAATCCATCAGCCGTAAGTCATGGGATATCTTGACGCAATCCTGGGCTAAGTTCCGCAGGCTACCAGAAACGCTGACAAAAGGTGCCATACTCTGCATTGCCGCCATCAGATGAGGGGCTGGGCGCAAGGGTTGGTCGATTAATTCTGATAATAATTGGGCAACGCGATCGCAGTATTGGGGATGGGTATTTAACCCAGTTCCCGCCGCGCTTCCACCCAAACCCAGCGCCATCAAATCTTCAGATGCCCTCTCGATGCGAATCATGTGTTCTGCGAGAATTTGCCCCCAAGCGCGGAAGTTTTCGCCCAGTCGTACGGGTACGGCGTCTTGCAGATGGGTTCTGCCAGATTTGACGACATCTTGAAATTCCTCAGCCTTGTTATCCAAAGCTGCGATCGCATCGGCTAAAGCTGGGTACAGTGTCCTCTCCAGCGCCACCAGCGCCCCAATCCGAATCGCCGTGGGAATTACATCGTTCGTCGATTGACCGTAATTAACATGATCGTTGGGACTGACGCGCTTGTAATTGCCTTTTTCATCGCCCAGCAGTTCCAGCGCCCGATTCGCCAATACTTCGTTGATATTCATGTGGTGCGAAGTCCCCGCACCCGCCTGGTAGACATCCACGACAAACTGATCGCGGAACTTCCCGGAAAGCACTTCATCCGCCGCCTGGACAATTACCTGACTGATGTCTTGGGGAATGCAGCCAAGTTCCCCATTTGCGATCGCTGCTGCTTTCTTAATCAGCACGCAAGCATCAATATAAGTGGGCAACGGTTTAATTCCACTAATCGGGAAATTTTCAATCGCCCGTAGCGTCTGAATGCCGTAGTACACGTTATCCAAGATTTGGCGATCGCCCATTGAATCGCGTTCGATGCGGTAGGTTCTACCTATCTGTTCAGTCATGTTAGTCGTCTATGGATTCTTTTAGATGAGATCATCCCATGTCTAGCTGGGGGATGCGATGAGTCAGTCTTCAGATTTGGCAGCATTCTTTTCTCAGAAGGATTACGCAATACCGGCGCAATCCTTCTGAGAAAAGATCCGTCTAAATCCCATTTCACCTGAAGGTCGGCACAAATAAATTGTTAGAAGTGTCTACTGACAAGACTGGTGTCACCTAGAATCTGAAATCCCAAATCGAAAATGGGATAACCCCTGCCCAAGGTTTCTAATCCTGCCCTAAGACAGAGGGAAGCGGAGTCAATTTCTTATAGAAGAGAATATTTATCGCTCCTCCCTTGGCACCCAGTAGGTGAGAGAGAGGTTAAATAAGGATTACCGTACCGACTGCTTAAGGAAATTTTTTATTGTCTCTAGCGGCTGAATCCCTTGCCCAGCGGTCATCTAGAATTTATCGTTCTTGCTTTGAATGTATTTTAGAAAGGGATTTACCGTCTTGATGTTGACTTATGTTATTGTTTTGGGAATCTTAAATACAAGATCCTCCTAAAGTAAGATGCAAAATTCTATGGGTCAAACTATTAGCCTCGAAGCAGAATTCTTCTTCCAGCAAGGACTACGCCAGCTTCAGTCGGCAAAATATGAAGCGGCGATCGCTTGTTTAGACAACGCCCTCAAGTGCGAACCCAATTACCCCGATGCCTTATCGCAGCGGGGTTTTGCCCTAGGGAATTTAGGTCGCCATGAAGAAGCGATCGCCAGCTTCGACAACGCCTTGTCAATTCAACCTGATGCTTCTTGGGTTTGGTTCAACCGGGGTATTGCGCTGGGGAAATTATGTCGCTACGAACAGGCGCTTAATAGCTTTGATCGCGCCATAGAATTTAACCCGGATGCTTCCGCTGCGTGGCACAACCGGGGCATTACCTTAATTGACTGGGGTTTCTATGAAAAAGCGGTCGCCAGCTTTGACCGCACGCTGAAGCTGCGTCCAGACGCCTACTGGGCATGGTACAACCGAGGCAATGCTCTTGCCCAACTCAATCACTACGAACAGGCGATACATAGCTATGACCGAGCGATTGAGTTTAAACCAGATTCCTGCAATGCTTGGTACAACCGAGGGATTACCCTAAATGATTGGGGGCTTTATGAAAAGGCAATTTCTAGCTTCCAAAGAAGTTTGGAAATTAATTCGGAATACTACAAAGCTTGGTTCAACCAAGCCATTGCTCTAGGGAAATTAGCTCGCTACGAAGAAGCGATCGCTGCTTGTGATAAAGCGTTACAACTTCAGACTGACTACCCCACCGCTTGGTATAACAAAGCTTGCTACTATGCTTTGCTGGGCAATGTCGAGCAGACAGTCCACAACTTGCAACAAGCGATTCGTCTGAGTGAGGAAAAATATCGGGAAATGGCGAAATACGACCCAGATTTCGACGCAGTTCGCGATCAAGATTTGTTTGAGGCGCTGCTGGAAGCACCCAGGTTTTGATCCAGTTTTATTGCTCATTCCCCCTCAATGTAGGGTTGGAGATAGACGCCTCCACCCTACCTAAATCTGTTCAATCGAGCAATTCTTTAGCGATCGTAACCAGTTCTTCCACGGTATAAGGTCTTCCTGGTGTCTCCAACTATGTGAACGGCGCTAAGTCTCCTATATCGTCTACTTTGGGTTTGATTACAGGTAAATTCCCAACCGCCACAGCTTGTTTTTTACAATTACCTGTTCGCCCCAGTAGTTAATTCATCATTTTCTCAAAGTCGTCCAAAGACACTCCACGATCTTCATTTTGGTGCCCCCTAATGTCATGAATGCGCCAAGCAGGGCGACAGCACTGGGCATCTCTGCGTAGCTTAACACTATAGTTCTCATGCTGCTCTAGAAGCAAAGGTTAGGATCTGGGGAAGAGTGCAATTCTTCAGACACGTTCATCAACAGATCCTCTTCTCATCCACATGACCAGTCAGCCATACTACATCTCCCGCAAGCCAGCAGAAGACTTTCTTACAGCCTTTGCCAAAGCATTAGAGGAGCCAGCCTCACACCCCCTGCTGTTTCACGTTTACGGCATTGGAGGAATCGGCAAAAGCACTCTGCTAGAGAAATTGCAACAGACGCACCAGCAGGCTTGTATTGCCAAGTTTGACTTCAGCGGTAAGACAGGGATTAGAGAAACACCCTTGAAGGTGATGGCAACCTTGTACGAGCAATTGCCCAAACCTGACCTCTGGAAACGAGAATTATTTAAGTCCGACCCTTTCAATAAGCTTTACCAGCAATACAACCAGACACTTACGCGGCTGGAAGATGAACCCATTGAAGGCAAGCAAGTCGTTGAAGAGGATCAACGCAACTTAGTAAAAGAACTAGGCTCTGCTGCTGTGTATGGATTGGGTGCATTGCTTCTAGCACCAATTGAGCCTGTGTCCGCAATGGGTTTGGGAGCTAATGCTCTTGCCGAGACAACAAAAGGCACGGTGACAGGGGTGAGCGCAATTAAAGAGCGCGTCCTGCTCAAGCATCCAGCAACCAAGCGGGATAAACAGCTGCAAGAACTATTGCTGGAACCCATACCCCAGTTAACTAAAGCATTTGTGCAGGGATTACTCCATATCCAAAATGCGCGGTTGAGCCAGATCCAGCAGGTGCAAAACCCTCCAATAATACTCGTACTAGACCATTATGAAAAAGCGACCTCAGATATTAACCTTTGGCTGTCCGAGTATCTGCTAAAAGAGAAAGATTTGCAACCTCAGCCGATTCGCATTGTGGTGGCAGGGCGATATTCTTTGAAGAAGAAGTCCCAGAAGATTCGGAATTTAATCTATGAAAGGGAGCTAGAGAGATTTGATAAAAGGCAGACTGAGGCATATCTCAAGAAAATTGGGATTACTGAGCCTAGGGAGATTCAGCAAATTTATAAAGCGACAGATGGGTTTCCCTTCCATCTTGACTTGATTAGACAGCAGCACGAAGAAGGCAGAAAGATTAACTGTTCTCGTGACAATAGAGAACTTGTTGATCGATTGCTGGAGGATTTGACTCCGGCGCAAAAACAGGTAATGCAACTGGCAGCTTACTGTCGCTGGTTTGATGAATCATTAATTCAGAAACTGATAGTAGCTAACGGCTTAGATTTTCAAACAGGCGCGGATACAAGCCTTAATTGCTTTGAATGGTTAAGTCAGCAAGAGTTAGTTATAGAAGACGACCACTTTTACCTCAAAGATGTGGCGCGAGATGTATTGCGAAGATGGCAGTGTAAGGCGAACCAGAGAAAGTTTCGTGAAACCCATGCTTTACTAGCTAAATACTTTGAGCGGTTAGCAAACGAAGAAGTCCACCCAGATAATGCGCCCCCAGATCAATACGAAAATTCTAAATGGCGTGAATATACTGCTGAATCTATCTATCATGCTCTATTTGCTAATCGAGATTCTGGTCAGCGTCAGTTAATGACCCATTTCTTTGCTGGCACATATCTGAATCAAATTGGAGTAGTGATGCCCCCCTTTGCATCTGTTGCAGCTGAAGCAGAGATTGAGGATTACGAACTGTTGCCCGATGATACACGAAAGTTTTTAGACAACATAAACCTTGCCATTGGGTTAGGCTGGCAAGTGTTAGGTAGCTATCCAGATAGCTATGAATTTAAACTTGAGCAGATTGGCGATATCAAGCCACAAATAGAAGCATCTTTAAAACATTGTCTGGGGAAAGTGGACTCCTTGGACGGGCTAGCTAAATATACAGGGCTAATGTACCAATTCATACGCTGTCATCCCAGCCAGCGATTGGATTTACTGCTTCGAGCAAAGGAGCAAGTAGAACAAATTTTAACTCCAACCCATCCTGAATTTAACAGCAGTCTCTTTTTTAATGTAGGCAATGGCTTTTATCAAATAGGACGCTATGAAGAGGCGATCTCTAGCTTTGATAAAGCTTTGGCAATTAAAGACGACTTCCCCGAAGCCTGGTGCAACCGGGGCGCTGCGCTATTGAACTTAGGTCGTGATCAAGAGGCGATCGCTAGCTGCGATAAAGCCTTGGCAATTAAAGACGACATCCCCGAAGCTTGGTTCAACCGGGGCGGTGCGCTAACGAAGTTAGGTCGTGATGAAGAGGCGATCACTAGCTGCGACAAAGCCTTGGCAATTAAAGACGACATCCCCGAAGCCTGGCTCAATCGGGGCAGTGCGCTAGTGAGCTTAGGTCGTTATGAAGAGGCGATCGCTAGCTGTGATAAAGCCTTGGCAATTAAACCCGACATCCCCGAAGCTTGGGAAAATCGGGGCATTGCGTTACGGAACTTAGGTCGTTATAACGAAGCAATCATCAGTTGCGATAAAGCCTTGGCAATTAAACCCGATTACCCCGGAGCTTTGAGCTATAAGGGTTTAGTACTAAGTTTATTAGGTCGTTATGACGAAGCAATAGCTAACCAAGAAAAAGCGTTGAAATTGCAACCGGAAGAGCCTGTATTGTGGGTCAATCATGGTATAGTTCTGGCTCGCTCAGGAAGCTACGAAGAAGGGCTGGCTAGTTGTGACAAAGCTTTAGAACTGCAACCTAATGATGAGAGTGGTTATTACGGCAAAGCTTGCTGTTATGCCTTGCAAAGCGACTCTTATATGGCAATTGAAAACCTGCAACAGGCAATTAATTTGAATTCTCCTCGATGCCGCAGGGAAGCGAAAACAAACCCAGACTTTGACAGCATTCGCTCAGATTTGCGGTTTCAAGCGTTGATGCAAGAAAACACAAATTAACTGGCAAATGCCAATAGATTCTCGCGGGCGGTACTACAGGATTTGCACTAGCAGAATTTAAGGCTGCAAGTTTACTGCAAAAATGGTCAACTCCCCTGGCAATATCCCCTTTTAGTAAATTCGCCTTGAGCAAGCTGGGGAAAGTGACCTATCGCGGACGGTGGTTGAACTGATATTCGCTCGTCCTGCGCCACACTATAGGAAACGAGTATCAACAGCGAATCATGCAGACTCTGGACAAGACTCACCCCAAACTTCAAGAACTCAAAACCCACCTCACCGAAATTGATGACATTAATTCAGCGTCTTCCCTACTCTACTGGGATCAGGCAACCTATATGCCGCCTGGGGGTGCAGCGGCGAGAGGGCGGCAGATGGCGACTCTGCGGCAAATTGCCCATACTAAGTTTACCGATCCAGCGATCGCGCAACTGTTGGAAGATTTGCGTCCCTATGAGGAAAGCTTGTCCTATGACTCTGATGAAGCCAGCCTAATTCGTGTCGTCAGACGCAGCTACGATCGCGCGGTGCGGGTGCCAGCAGATTTTATGGCAAAAATGTCTCTCCACCGAACTCAGTCTTATGGTGCTTGGGCAAAAGCGCGTCCGGAAAATAACTTTGCCGCCGTGCAGCCTTATCTGGAAAAAACGCTAGATATGTGCCGCGACTATGCTAGCTTTTTCTCTGGCTACGAGCATATTGCAGATCCGCTGATTGACGGTGCCGATTACGGGATGAAGGCTTCAACCGTGCGATCGCTCTTTGCGGAACTCCGTCAAGAACTGGTTCCGATTGTAAATGCGATCGCTTCCCAACCGATTGCCGATGATAGTTGCTTGCACCAAACTTTTCCAGAAGCCGAACAGCTAGCGTTTAGCTTAAAGGTTATCGAACAGATTGGATATGACTTCCAACGGGGACGGCAAGATAAAACACTGCACCCATTTATGACCAATTTCTCGATTGGGGATGTGCGAATTACTACCCGCGTCAGAGAAAACGATCTGAATGAGGCACTGTTTAGCACCATTCACGAGATGGGACACGCCTTGTACGAGCAAGGGATTAACCCAGAATATGAAGGGACGCCTTTAGCCACCGGTACCTCATCTGGTGTGCATGAAAGCCAATCACGGCTATGGGAAAATCAGGTGGGACGCAGCCGCCACTTCTGGAAATTCTGCTATCCGCAACTGCAAGCAGCTTTCCCAAATCAACTCAGTAATGTACCTCTGGAGACATTCTACCGAGGGATTAATAAAGTCGAGCGATCGCTCATCCGCACCGATGCCGACGAAGTCACCTACAACCTGCACGTCATGATCCGCTTTGACTTGGAATTGGCGCTGCTCGAAGGCAACCTAGCAGTGCGCGATCTCCCGGAAGCATGGAACGAACGCTACAGATCGGACTTGGGTGTTATCCCCCCCAACGACAGCGTTGGCGTCATGCAGGATGTCCATTGGTACACGGGTAGCATCGGCGGAATGTTCCAAGGATATACTCTTGGCAACATGATGAGCGCCCAGTTTTTTGAAGCTGCACTCAAGGCAAATCCCCAAATTCCTACCGAAATCGAGCAAGGGAAGTTCAGCACTCTACATAATTGGCTGAGAGAGAATATTTACCAACACGGACAGAAATATACCGCCGCTGAAATTATCGAGCGCGTCACTGGCAATTGTTTGAGTATTAATCCCTTGATTCGTTATATTCAGCAAAAATACGGAGAAATTTACGCTTTGTGATACACAATAGCGTGAAAAGAAGCTAGGCTAGGCATAGCCTAGCCGATTCACTCTTAAGAAAGATGAACGGTGAATTAATTTTGGTTTGAGACGTACTCCTTCCACCTTCGGAAGGGCGTCACCAGGAAAAACATTTTGTAGTTTAGTCTTTGTGAATGTTATTGAACTAATCTAGGGAGTTGTCATGTCCGATTTGATTCAGGCTGTTTTAGAGAGTGATGAAAAAATCGATCTGCGCCAATTTGTGAGTGAGTTACGCCAACAGGACAAGTCGTATTTACTGAGAAACGACATTCTCAATGCTTTTTCCGAATACTGCACAAATCACCAAAAGCCTGAACATTTTGACCAATCCTCCCATTTAGGTAAATTAATTTACTACACTCAAGAAATTATTCGGGAGGATGGAAACATCTGTTTGATCGTCCGCCCAACCATTGCTTCTCAAGAAATCTATCGGTTAACGGAAGATTTAATTGTCGAACCAATGACGGTGCAAGAACTGCTGGATGTACGCGATCGCCTGGTGAATCGCTTCCATCCCCAGGAAGGCGACATCCTAGAACTCGATTTTCAGCCGTTTTACGACTATACCCCGACCATTCGCGACCCTAAAAATATTGGTAAGGGGGTACAGTATCTCAACCGTTATTTATCGAGCAAACTCTTTCAAGACCCCGGACAATGGCTGGAGAGCTTGTTTCAATTTTTAAGCGTCCATTCCTATAACAATCTGCAACTGCTGATCAACGGGCGAATTAAATCGCAGCAGCAACTTTCTAGTCGTGTCAAGCAAGCTTTGGGATTTTTGGGCGATCGCCCTTTTGAGCAAAGCTACGATGAATTTCGGTATGATTTGCAAGCAATGGGCTTTGAGCCTGGGTGGGGAAACACCGCCGGACGGGTGCGGGAAACTCTAGAAATTCTTGATGAACTCCTCGACTCCCCCGATCATCAGACTCTAGAAGCTTTTCTCTCCCGGATTCCAATGGTCTTCCGGATTGTCCTCGTGTCTCCCCACGGTTGGTTTGGGCAAGAAGGTGTCTTGGGACGTCCGGATACTGGCGGACAGGTCGTTTACGTCCTCGACCAAGCCAAGAGTCTCGAACAGCAGATGCAAGAAGACCTCTCGCTGGCTGGGTTGGATGTTCTAGGTGTTGAGCCGAAAGTAATTATTCTCTCTCGCTTAATTCCGAATAGCGATGGTACTTTGTGTAACCAACGCTTAGAAAAAGTTCACGGCACAGATAATGCTTGGATTTTGCGAGTGCCTTTGCGAGAGTTTAATCCCAAAGTGACTCAAAACTGGATTTCCCGGTTTGAGTTTTGGCCTTATCTAGAAAGCTATGCCATCGACTCGGAAAAAGAGCTGCTGGCAGAATTTCAAGGTAAGCCCGACTTAATTGTCGGAAATTATTCCGACGGTAATTTGGTGGCATTTTTACTGGCGCGTCGCTTGAAGGTGACTCAATGCAACATTGCCCACGCCTTAGAAAAATCTAAATATCTTTTCAGTAACCTCTACTGGAACGACTTGGAAGAAAAGTATCATTTCTCCCTACAATTCACTGCCGATTTAATTGCGATGAATGCTGCAAATTTCATCATTAGCAGTACTTATCAAGAAATTGTCGGAACGCCGGATAGTGTGGGACAGTATGAATCTTACAAGTGTTTCACGATGCCGGATTTGTACCATGTAGTGAGCGGAGTTGAGCTATTTAGCCCCAAATTCAACGTGGTGCCGCCTGGAGTAAATGAAAATGCTTATTTTCCCTATTCGCGTACCGAAGATCGCATACCGAGCGATCGCGCCCGGATCGAGGAGATGCTCTTTACCCTCGAAGATCCGTCCCAAATTTTAGGGAAATTGGACGATCCGAACAAGCGCCCTCTCTTCTCAATGGCTCGTCTCGACCGAATCAAAAATCTTACCGGATTGGCTGAGTGTTTTGGCAAGAACGAAGCTTTACAAGAACATTGCAACTTAATTTTAGTTGCTGGGAAGTTGCGCGTTGAGGAATCAAGCGATAACGAAGAAAAAGATGAAATTGTTAAGCTTTACCAAATCATTGAAAAGTACAATCTACAAGGTAAAATTCGCTGGCTAGGCGTGCGCCTTTCTAAAACCGACTCCGGTGAAATTTATCGGGTGATTGCCGATCGCCAAGGTGTCTTTGTTCAACCAGCGCTGTTTGAAGCTTTTGGTCTGACCATTTTGGAGGCAATGATTTCTGGTTTACCGACATTTGCTACTCAATTCGGTGGCCCGTTAGAGATTATTCAGGATAAGTTTAATGGGTTCTACATTAACCCGACGCATCTTGAAGAAATGGCGGAAAAAATCCTGGAGTTTGTCTCTAAGTGCGACCAAAATCCTAACTACTGGTACGAAATTTCTACACGAGCGATTGATCGAGTTTATAGCACTTATACGTGGAAGATTCACACAACCAAACTTCTATCTTTAGCTCGAATTTACGGCTTCTGGAATTATACTTCCAAGGAGAACCGCGAAGATCTACTGCGTTACATTGAGGCGTTGTTCTATTTAATTTACAAGCCGAGAGCGCAGAAACTGTTGGAACAGCAAATGCAGCGATAGGGAGTTTCTCCTCTTAATAAATTGGATGCTAGGGGGATCTGACGTGATTTGCATTACGTTTCGATCCCTCCAACCCCCAATTTATTGGGAGCTAAGAGAAGGTCGCAGATAACATTCTTAACCAATGTGTCTAGAGTCGGGCTTTTCCTACGCAAGAGAAGGGAAATAGAGCCTGAAGCGATGCCAATCTCACTTCAGGCAAAAGTGAAAAAGTATAACTATTGGGGTTCCCAGAAGGTAATTGTTCCGTCAAAATTACCACTAACAAGAGTCTGCCCGTTCGGGGTGAATGCGAGTGAGGAGATAACGTTAAAAGACCCTGTAAAAGGATTGATTATATTACCAGTTTGCAAATCAACTAAGTTTAAACTGCCTTCCGATCCGCCTAATGCACTTGCAAGTATCCGATTATTTGGATGCAAAGCAACAGCATTCACGAAAACGGTGCCTGAATCCTTAATCGGTGTAGAGATGAGTTCGCCGGTTTGCAGATTCCAGATTTTGACGATTTGGTTATAAGTCTCGCTGACAAGGGTTTTGCTATCTCGACCAAAAGCGATCGCTCTGACAGCCTCTCCATTGTTGATGGTGCGAATGGGTTTGCCTGACCTAAGATCCCATACTTGGATCGTACTGTCTTCATTCCCACTAGCGAGAGTTTTTCCATCGGGACTAAAGGCGACCATTAAATTCGACTGAGGAGATCCCTGGAAGCTATAGATCGATTTACCCGTGCGTGCATTCCACACTTCAATCTCTGCGTTCCGTGCAGTCATGTTCCAGCTACCAATCGCAAGGCGCTCTCCATCTGGGCTAAAGGCGAGAGATTTAACGTACCAATCCCGCGTGATAGTCCGGATTACCTTGCCAGTTTTTAAATTCCACAGTTTTAGCGAGCCATCGTTGGTCGCGCTACTGCTGGCGAGGGTTTGCCCATTAGGACTAATCGCAAGTGCCCAAATGGTGTCAGTATGCCCAGTTAGGGTGCGAATTGGTTGACCCGTTTTCGGATTCCATACTTTGATCGTGCCATCATCGCTACCACTAACCATTAGCTGTCCGTTGGGAGCGATCGCGATCGCTCCCACGCTCCCTGAATGAGCCTCGATGGTGCGAATCGGTCGCACATTTTGCCAAGTGTTGGTGGGTATTTGAGCCGTTAAGGTAGATGGAATGACAGGCGGCTGAGATACTGCTTTAAACATAGGCATTGCAGAAACGCCAATCGTTGCCACCACGATCAGCGCCGTGAAAACCTTAGCGGAAATTTGCTGATTTGTCATTTTAGTAAATTGGGACACAACGCACACTACAAAAATGTGTTGCTTTACACTGAGACGTTGTTGATTTACCTGTGTGCCCAGAATTAGAGAATTTATGTAATGTTACCGTTGCAAATTTCTTAGAAGTATGCAGTCGCAAGGAAAGCGATCGCTCGGACTTTTCCGAATCCGGGAAATTAGCTAGAAGCTATACTCGGTCAAACTTTAAAGATTAGTTGGGGAAAACTTAGATACCAAAAGCCCCATTCCAGAATCTGTTGTGCTACCGTAATAAGTGAGAATAAATTCGGTTGCAGTGTTTGTTTATAGTATTGATAGGTGTTTTCCTTTTGGTCTTGACAGGCTTCTCTCCGAAATTCAAATCTCTTCACCCCTCTGATTTTGGAGACAATCTATGTCTATTTATGTAGGCAATCTATCCTACGAAGTTACGCAAGAAGACCTAACTGGGGTTTTTGCAGAGTATGGTTCTGTAAAGCGCGTCCAGCTACCCACTGACCGGGAAACAGGTCGTCTACGTGGCTTTGGTTTCGTAGAAATGGGTACAGAAGCTGAAGAAACAGCTGCCATTGAAGCGCTTGACGGCGCTGAATGGATGGGTCGCGACTTGAAAGTTAACAAGGCGAAGCCCAAAGAAGATAGAGGCCCCTCTGGTGGTGGTGGTCGCGGAAACAACAGCTTTTCTCGCCGCTACTAAGCTTTGAAGCTAAACCTTTTTAGTTTTTCCTTGAAAAAGCTGAGACAAAAAGGGCTGAGTAATTTGTAAGCGCAATTAGTTTCAGTTACTCGTCTTAAATTTAAAAAGGCTTAAGCATAATGCTTAAGCCTTTTTTTTGCAGGTATGCCTCTCAAGTGTGACGATTCAAGATGTACGTCAACGAGCGACATTTATAGCATTGGTCAAGCTAAAAGTTTCGTGGGGAAGCTAAAACTCGCTTCAATGGGTTTAAGCTTTTAGCCCAGATTTTAGTTTTTAGCTATTCAATTTAAAGTCCCTGCGTTCGCCAAATTCGGATGTTTTTGTCATAACTACCCGTTGCAATCGTCTGTCCATCTTGGCTGATAGAGAGGGAATAAATTGCACTAGAATCACCCGTCAGCGTTGTAATTTGTTTCCCAGTTTTTAGGCTCCAAATTTTAATTGTTCTATCTTCGCTACCACTAGCGAGAAACTGTCCATCCGAACTAATAGCAACTGCATAAACCATGTCTGCATGCCCTCTCAGGCGACCTTTGAGCTGCCATGTGGTCATATCCCAAAGGTAGATAGTTTTGTCAAAGCCCCCACTTATAAGTGTCTGTCCATCTGGGGTAATTGCCAAGGAATGAACCGCATTTGTATGTTTTCTCAAGGTGCGGATGACTTGACCTGTAGATAAATCCCAAACTTTGATCGTTTTGTCCTCAGAACCACTCACGAGGGTCTGCCCATCTGGGGTAAAGGCAACAACATCAATCCCATTAGCATGACCTGTGAGGCTTAAAATTTGCTCGCCGGAAGTCAGATTCCAAATCTTGATCGTGTCGTCCTTACCTCCACTGGCAATAAACTGCCCGTCAGGACTGAAAACGACCGAATCAATGGAGCTAGAATGCCCCCTGAGAGTGCGGATTACTTGACCTGTAGCAAGATTCCAGATTTTGATTGTATTATCCTGAGAGCCGCTAGCGAGAAGCTGCCCATTGGGGCTATATGCAATTGTGAAAATTGGTTTGAAATGCCCGGTAAGGGTGCCAATTTCTTGTCCGCTGGAAAGATTCCAAAGTTTGATCGTGTTGTCAGAACTGCCACTGGCTAAAGTTGTTCCATCAGGGCTAATGGCGACAGCATTTACCCAATTTGAATGCCCTCTGAGGGTGCGTTCTAGTTGAGCGTTTTCCCAAGCGTTTAAGTTCGCTACTGCAACAGAAGCATCGATTGGAGCCGCGTATGCCTTGATGTTGCTTGGTGGAATTGTAACGCTCGTAGCGATGACTGTGGCGATCGCGCCTATCGTACCAACTAAAGTCCTAGTTTGAGCAGAAAACATAAAAATAACAGACGAATGGGAAGAAATTTTGCACATCTGCTGAAATATGGGCAGTAATTGCAGAATTTTACAGGTCGTTTCTTAATATAGATGGCGATACCCGCTCCGCACACTCTCTGCGGTCAGAAGCTGCATTCTGAGTAAAAATTTATCGATTTTCTGCACAGTTGAGACTCCCGATTAAATAACCAGCACGAAAAGCACAGCGGATCGCCCTTAGACTTCTAGAGCGATCGCGCTGGTTGAAAGTTCCAATTCGATACGAGGGATGCGGGTAAAAAAGGAGCGCCACCACATCCCGATGCAACAACTTCTTAGTGAGGTAGCTTGCTCAACTCAAACCAAGTGCGAGAAGCGACAATTCCATCCGCTACCAAGCCACGGGAGCTTTGGAAGCTTTTCACAGTATTCTGGGTAATTGACCCAAATATACCATCGGGAATCAACTGTAGGACTTTCTGAAGGGTTTTCACTGCTTCACCACGGCTACCTAGTCTCAGTTCCGGCATATCAACGGGGGCACCAGAGTAAAGAGCTTGCCACGTCTTAGCGCCAACAATCCCATCTTCTACTAGAAAGACGCGGTGTTGAAAAGCTTTCACGGCATTTTCGACGGGGAGGTCAAACACATCATCGAAAGGAGTGGCATAATAGCCCCAATGAGCGAGTAGTTGTTGGAGTTCTACCACTGCGCGATCGCGGGAACCTCTACGCAGAACTGGCTTTTTAATCGCATTGGTAGCAGCGGCTTGAGGAGTCATGGCTTCAAATTGATTGGTTGATTGCATGATGAATTTTCCTGGGAAGTGTTGTTTCTACTGTTCCAATCTACTGATGGCAGCCCCGCTTCCCCTTCGCCCTGCTAGGTGTATTTAAACTCACCTTAACCGCTCACCCATTCGTATGAAGCAATACCCACTCGCCCGCTGCTACACGATTCGCTCATTCTGGTGAATTGACCAGTTGTAAAATCTGCACGGGTGTCAATTCCTGTACATTGCTGAAAATCGCAGCAGCACCAGCAGCCTTGAGAGCATTTGCATAAGCATCCCTTTGTTGCTGGTTTTCCTGAACGTGGGGTGGCAAAATGCCCACTGCAATCCAACGACGGTCAGGGTGGAGCGATTCTCCTGGGGAGACGCTAAGCGATCGCGCCTTTTCAATCGTGTAAATATCGGCAACCGTATCTCCCACATAAATAACCGGGGTTGAGGGGGGAACCGACGATCTTTCTTCCATCGCTTGTACTGCCGCAAACAGCCCTGTCGGATCGGGTTTACCCGGAGCATCCTCCATCGCAATGAGCAATGGCGACTTTAAACCCAAGCGTTGCTCCAAAACATAATTAGCCGATCCACGGGTAGCACCGCTAAAAAAGCCCCAGGGAATCCCAGCCGCTGTTAATTGCTCTAGATAGCTCGGCTGTAATAGCAGCGGTTCATCGCAGATATAACCCGTCCAATGGTGAGGATCTGGCCCTCGATACCGCGATTGGAAAAAAGCAACCAAAACGTCATAATCAAGGCTTAGCTGCGATCTTTTCTGGCCAGCGCTTTCAAAGTAACGATATACCAACTCTTGGGATGCCTCCCAATCGTTATTCCACATCCCTTCCAACTTCAGATGGTCAATTTCCTCTGGGGTTGGTCGGTAAGCACCGTCAGTAAACTGCTCCACAGTATCAGCCAGCGCCCGTCGGTAAGATCCCCCAACATCTCGCACCACACCGTCAATATCGAAAACGACTAAACTTAGGCAACTAGATTCTTGAACCACTGCAAAGCACCTCCCAATCCCAATTAAAATATCCGATGAGCAAACACATAGCTATCCACGATCGCCTAGGTGTAAAATAATCGTTTGTAGAGTATTCAACAAGCCTGGGACTTCCCTGGAGGTGTGATTGTCGAGGTTTATTTTAAAGGTTCTCTGGCTGGAAGAGAA
The DNA here is from genome assembly GCF_039961915.1 of Trichocoleus sp. DQ-A2. Taxonomy (NCBI): domain Bacteria; kingdom Bacillati; phylum Cyanobacteriota; class Cyanophyceae; order Leptolyngbyales; family Trichocoleusaceae; genus Trichocoleus; species Trichocoleus sp. DQ-A2. The sequence continues at coordinate 24,261 of NZ_JAMPKD010000021.1, read as the reverse complement.
CGTTGCACTAGCGGTTGACCAAGTAGTAGGCAAAGGCACCAGCCCCCTGACATCTTACTTTTTCTGGCCTCGGAACGATGCTTGGGAACAGCTAAAAAATGAGTTGGAAGCCAAGCATTGGATTACCGATCAAGAGCGCGTCGCGTTGCTCAACAAAGCGACAGAAGTGATTAACTACTGGCAAGAGGAAGGCAAACGCCGTTCTATGTCTGATGCTCAGGCAAAATTTCCAGAAGTCGCCTTCACAGGTAGTGCTTAAGAATTCTCCTGTGCATCTGCCAGAGTTTAATGCTTTTGTCCTGCTGCCAAAGCACTTCGGAGTTGAGCAAGAGAGATAAGCTAACCTTTATGTGACTAAAGAGGGTAGCAATTTCTTTTCTAGGGCTAGACTTTCCTGCTTAGCAACTGGCGATCGCTCATTTTTGCAAAGGACGTATTGTTCCTGTCACCCTGAAGCGGTGGGACAATCGGTATGTCGCTAAAACAATCCGAAAATAGAAAAACCCGTTTTCTGAGAAGAAAACGGGTTTTTCTATGACTACCTCTATACCAATCTCTAGAATCTTGCAATTGGCGCTATTCTTGCCGATAGCTAATCGGTTTTTGTGCCGATTTACCATTTGCCGCGGCTACACTGGTGCGTCCGGTAATACTGCGGAAATAAATGCCCCCAATAGTCAGCAAAAACAGCAGGTAACTGACTGCTTGAACGACGTAGAGCTTATCGGTATATCCGAACAAGGCGCTAAAAAGTAGGCCAGGAAACTTGTCATCGGGAAAAATTTGGGTCGTATTCCAAACCATTGGTCCCAAAATACAAGAGGGATTTTTAGCAAACCGTTCGTAGTAGAAACACAAAGCTTCTGACTTCCGATCCATTTGAGCTAATGTAGCAATCGCTGAGTCAAAATAGCTCAACGAGGATACGACTAAACCTGCAACAACTAGGATCAATAAAACGCCCATCACCTGGAAAAATAGGCGGATATTAATCCGAATTCCCCACTTGAATAAAGCAACACCAATCCCAGCAGCAACTCCTAAGCCAGCCAAGGCACCCAAAGCTGGAATTAAACCTTGTTGAAATTTGGCAAGGATAAAGAGAACCGTTTCAAAACCTTCCCGCAGAACTGCGATGAAAATTAGGCTAAAAATACCCCAACCAGAACCCCCTTTTTGCCTCAGAGCCGATGTAACGGCTCCTTCGACAGATGCTTTCATCGAGCGTGCCTGTTGAGTCATCCAGATGAGCATCCAGCTGAGCATCGCGATCGCGATTACACTGAATACACCCTCCAGAAGTGGCTCCAGGACGGGTGCAAAGGGTTGATTGGATTTCGAGAGCGCTTGAGCTATCCAGGCTAACAGAACGCCTACTACGGCACTGGCGGCAAGCCCAGCCCCAACACCCCCATAAACCCAAGGGTTCAGGGAACTCTGCTTGGCTTTTTTTAAGCAAGCCAGCACGATCCCCACAACGAGGGCGGCTTCAACGCCTTCGCGGAGGGTGATCGCAAAGGTAGGTAGCGCAGAACTAAAATCCATGACGATTGGTAATTGGTAGTAAGCAATTGGGAAAAAAAAGTTGTAGAGGCAAGAGTTTATCTCATCTGAGTTTTGAGTTTTGAGCGATCGCGGTTATTGCACCAGTGAGGTACGCCAAAATTCACGATTATCAAGCTTTTCAGTTTTGAGAATGTACCTCACATAACCGAGAACCGCAATTAGAACTTTCTTCTAGCTCAAAGCTCAATATTTAAAACTCAAAACTCTGCTTACCCATTACCCATTAGCTAAAGTCGCGCAACATCTTTTTGATTTCTATGGTGTGCATTTCTTCGGTGCCAATCATCGTGCGGGCAAATTCTTCCAAGTAAATGCTGGCATCGGCAACAGTGTCTAGCAAGGTTTTATAGAGGTCTAGCGCTTTCTTTTCATGATTGAAGCTTTCCCGCAAAATGTCCTGCACCGAATGTTTATAGGTTTCCTCAATGGGAGCAATTCGTAGGCTGGGATGTCCCTCTAAACCTGTCAGAATTTCTCCCGCTTGTTGGGCATGGGTCAAAGACTCAGTTGCCTGCAATTTGAAAAATTCCACAATCGGAATTCGATTGGGGCCAATTACCATCAAGGAATAATGGGTATAACGCACCACTCCTGCCAGCTCAAATTCCATGATTGTGTTCAGCAGGTCAATAGTCTTTTTTTGGTCAAGCTCTTTCATGCTTTCGGTGATGTCCTAGATTGGTTAACTCTTCGCGATCGCAGCTTGAGCGTTTTTCTCAATTGTCTTGATTAGCTGGTTTACTTCCTCCGGAGTCTTTACGGGTGCAGCCGGGGGAATAGCGGAGGGCCAAGCAGTTTTCAACTGGGTCATGCTGTCTGCGATCGCTTTGTGGGCTTCCGGATTTTCTTTAACCATTTTATCGGCGATCCCTTTATACAAAGTGTCGGCGTAGTTAACAAACCCCCGCGAGTCTTGATACTCAATCGCAGCGGAGATTTTGCCGTTAGCGATCGCGGCTCCATATTCTGCATTCGCCGCATCCAGCAACCCGTTGATCGTCTGTAGCACAAATTTTGGAGACTGGCGTTGGGTTTCGGGTAAAGCCTGAATTGCCGCGTCCACAGCCTCTGTGGACTGAGCGAAACTTGTTTTCACGCTGGCATCCTTGGGTTTGGACTTTATTAAATCTTGCAGGCTAATCAAAGTTGTCTTAAATTCTTTGACGTTGCGTTCCTTGAGTTGGTCTTCTACATCCACGTAGATTTCTTCTACCGGGTGTCCAATATGAGGTTCGGCTTGGTCGGGTTTTTGTTGATCTAGAAGTTCTCTAGCAACCAAGAGATGACCTTTCATTAAGCCTAACTTGGTCATATAATCAACGTCTTTGGCTTCCCCAGTTAGCACCACATCCTGAATCGTGACCATGTCTTTCACTTGGTCATATTGCTCCTGGCTAATTACTTTTTTGGTAACTAATTCCTCAGGACTGCCGTAGGGACGACTTGCTTGAATTTTATTAGACAGTGCTGGAATGCCTAATTTTGCTTCTAATTTGTCTAACTCGGAGAGAATAGCCGTGTTAATGTTGATTTGCTTACCACTACTGTGATTGTGAGCAGCCGTTTCTGTGGTACTTGCAGGGGAAGAAGCTGCGGTCGAGGGACTCGCTGCTGGGGATGCGGTGTTGTCGGTGGTTGGGGCATTCCCACAGCTGGTGAGAGCGATTAAACCAGCGATCGCCACGGTATAAGATAAAGACCGAAAAGAAGGCATCATTGAAGAGTTTTGAGACATTTTTTTTATTCAGATTCCGGGGTTTATTATCTAGTAGTTGCAAAACTATATCAACTACTTTTTGCGAAAATTTCTACTAAGCGGAACCCATTACTTCAAACTGACCCATACAACCGTGTTCTGCCATCTCATCCTGATGGGGATGAAACATATATTTCCCCGGGTACCGGAAGGAAAATTCTAGGATATGCCGCTCAGCGGTACCCATCGTGATGACATCTGTTTCTTCACTGGGAGTTAGAGTGCGCCCAGTGCGATACACCTGAAACATATTGGCGTGCAGGTGAAACGTTGCCGCTACATCGAACTCAATCATGTTCAGAACGTATAGGCGAATCAGTTGATTCTGGTAAATCGGGATCGGGTGCATCATGTAATAGTCAGGCAGACCATTAAAGGCATAAAGTTCATTTTTCCGATCCTCATCGATGTCATAGCCAGCCATCATCAACACCATCTCATCTGCTGGTGGACGAGCCTCAGGAGGGTCGATGATAAACATACCGTACAGACCTTTGCTAATATGCCGCGTCACAGGCTCCGTGTGACAGTGGTACAGATGCACGCCAAACGGTTCTGCGTCAAACTCATAAATCGTTGCGGCTCCGTGGCGCACCGGACGCACTCCATCCATCTCAGAACGGTGGAAGCCATGAAAGTGCATCGAGTGGGAATGTCCACCTTGATTGAGGAAAAGAACGCGAATGCGATCGCCTTCTTTTGCCCGTAATGTTGGCCCTGGTACGCGATTGTTGAAAGTCCAGGTGTTATAAGAAACCGCACTATTGAGCTGTAGCATGGAATTCTCCGCAACAATCCGAAATTCCCGGATTGCCCGTCCATTTTCCTGCTTAATCGTGCCATAATCAAAATCTCGCAACACCGTCATGGGGTTTAAGCCACTCGGATCGGCGGGTGTATCGCTGGCAACTGGTGGCACTCTTGCTGGGAGCGTTCGTTTTTTATTGAGACCGGGTAAAGCCAAGCGTAAAGCATTACCTCCGGCTAACGCTGCACCAGTCACACCGACTCCTGCTAATCCGAGTGCCAGCAGTTTGCGGCGGCTCAAAGGTTTTCCTTGTTGTAGTAATAGTAGTGGGTTCTTCGGCATGACACGATCGACGGTTCGCGCCGATCAATTGAGGAAAGTTTGTAAATAATTCCAGAAGAGTATAAAACTCTGTTCATTTATTGTCAATTATTCTCAATAAGTAAATCAAGATAAACGTTAGTAAAATTGCTTGCCTAGTTTTGACAGTGCATACATAGCATTAAGGCGTCGTGCGACTTTCATCGCCGTTTTTTCGATAGTGAGGTTCGGTAATCGTCGTGAGGGCGAATTTTTCTGCGTCCTTTGCGGTTAAAACAATCAAGTCCAAGCGCGGAAGAAAGTATTATCCTCCCAAGCAGCAGCAGTGCGTTGCTCAATTTCTGCGATCGCTCTCTCAGCAAGTGGTTGGAATGCCTGGGCTACCTTGACATTTGACTCTAACTGTGTAGGATTTTCAGCGGCAATGACTGCACAATGTACACCTGGGACTGACAGCGAATATCCTAACGCTTGATGCATTCCCTCCAACACTCCCGGCTTAAATAGACGCCCATAAGCTGGCACCTTCATGGCAATCACACCCGTCTTTTTCTCCCGCGCCACTGGTAGCACTGCGGGGATAAACGGGCGTGGATGGTGTTTATCCGCAGCATTGATGGGAATAAGTGTTGTGTCAAAGGCATAGCGGCGCAAGCCTTCAGCGATAATTGCCGGTTCGTGGTGCCCGGTGATGCCAACGAAACGCACTAACTTTTGCTGTTTTGCCTCTTCCAAAGCCTGAATTGCACCGCTACGCCCAAAAATTTCGTCTAGTTCTGGCTCAAAAGAGACATGATGGAGTTGCCACAGGTCAAGGTAATCTGTATTCAGACGTTTGAGACTGCGCTCCAACTCTCGCCAAGCCCCATCTCGGTCGCGGATAGCCGTCTTACTGCTTAGGAACAACCTACTTCGATGTGCAGGTAGAACTTTTCCTAGATAATATTCACTAGGGCCATAGCTTGCCCCTGTATCAAAGTGACGAATGCCAAGAGCTAAAGCTTTTTCAACGAGCGCGATCGCTTTCTCTTCCGAATTTTCCCAGGATAATGGTGTCTGTCCAGCACCCCCTAAACCGAGAATCGGGAGACGCACCCCAGTACTTCCCAATTCCCGTTCCGGTATGGTTGCTGTCACCGGCGTTGGAGATGACTCCGCAGGCGTCCGCTCTTCTTTCAACGCCGCAGTGCCGACAATTCCTCCTGCTACAGCTATGCTAGTGGCTAAGAAAGCACGGCGCGTTGTTTTCGGTGTCATGGTGATTTTATAGAGTAGTGCTTCTACTCTTTGTTTTAGCAGCGATTCCTGCTTGCGATCGCAATGATTCTGGTTGTTTCATCGGATGCGATCGCTACTGAAATTTCAACGAAGGAACACTCTGGCTGAAATAAAACAAATCTTCTCTCTCTTCATGTTAGAAAGCATCTGACAATGAAGAATGGGGGAGAAGGTTAAGTGGTGTGAAGAGTAAAGATGTGCAAAATCTTAAAGAATCCTCAGTGGGTAAGCTCAGCAGTTTTAGGAGCAATCCTGGTTGTCGGTGGGAAAGCGATCGCGTCTGAAATTCCGACAACGCCAGAAAATCCCGTTCCTGTTGACACTCCAGAAGTTGTCATGCCCGTCGATGACCCCCCGGAGTCATCATCCAGCGTTTTAGAACAAATTGATGGCTACGCTCAGCCAGACTCGGCGCAGGAAGACTCTGTTGATGACCGCATGAACCAAGTCACCAACGTTTCCCAGCTAAAGGATGTTCAACCAGGTGACTGGGCGTATGAGGCGCTACGGTCTTTAGTAGAGCGATATGGGGTCATTGCTGGCTATCCCGATGGCACCTTTCGGGGCAATCGAGCCTTGAGCCGCTATGAATTCGCTGCTGCCCTAAATCTTGCCCTCAACCGAATTAGCCAGGTACTGCCTGTGGCGAACGGAGACGCCATTGCTAAAGAAGACTTAGTGATATTGGAGCGTTTAAAAGAAGAATATACCCTTGAACTCGCCTTGCTGCGCGGGAAAGTCGATGAACTAACAGCGCGGACTGAGGAACTGAAACTGATTGGATTTTCCACCACGACCAAACTTGCTGGGGAAGCGATTTTTGGGGTTGCAGGCGTTGCAACTGGGGAAAATGCTGATGGCAAGCCGATCGATGACGTGGCAATCTTTGGGCATCGGACGCGACTAAACTTAGAAACTAGCTTTACAGGTCGAGATATCCTGAGAACTCGACTGCAAGCTGAAGGATTGGGTTCGCTTTCCGAACGTACCCTTACTCCCGAAGGCGACCTGTTTTTTACGGGCGATACTAGCAGTGATGTCGTGATTGATGAGCTGCTTTACCAGTTCCCCGTCGGCAAGAATACAGAAGTCGTGGTTGCTGCTAATGCCGCTGATGCAGAAAGCTTTACGAATACCGTCAACCCTTACCTGGATGGCGACGGTGGCAGCGGTGCCTTATCTCGCTTTGGAACCCGTCCTTCCATTTACTACCTGGTTGAAGGGGCGGGTATTGGGATTCGGCATGCTTTCAACGACAAACTGGAACTGAGCTTAGGCTATTTAGCCGGGGACGCTGATAGTCCGGAATCTGGAAACGGATTGTTCAATGGTTCTTATGGGGCACTAGCGCAAGTATTATTTAAACCCAGCGATCGCGCCAGCATTGGATTGACTTATGTTCACGCTTATAAAAATGACCTACAGACTGGCAGCAATGACGCCAATCTGAATAATCAGTTAAATCCGTTAGGGTTTCCAGTGGTTAGCAATTCCTACGGTGTAGAAGCCTCTTTTCAGATTAGTCCCCGGTTTGTCGTCGGAGGATGGGTTGGCTACACGGCGGCGAGGGCGATCGCCCTGGGAGATGCCAACATCTGGAACTGGGCTTTAACGTTGGCATTTCCTGACTTGGGAAAAACCGGCAATTTGGCAGGTGTGATTGTTGGCATGGAACCAAAGGTGACAAATCGGGCTAATAGCCTTAGCCAGTTGGGGATTCAGGATTCAGATACTTCATTGCACCTAGAAGCGTTCTATCAGTACCAGGTGACGGATAACATCGCGATAACACCAGGGATTATCTGGCTCACTGCTCCCGATCATAATGCGGCTAATGACGATCTGGTGATTGGCACCATCCGAACAACGTTTACTTTTTAAAAGTCTGAAGTCATTAGTCATCCGTCCTTAGTTGAGGAGTCGCAACTAAGGACGAATGACTAATGATGAATCTCCAGATTCAGGATATAGCTCCCCAACTGGACTTTTTCCGACCATAATTCATATTCCAGCCGCAGATGTTCTGGCAAGAGACGCCCTTCTAGAGTCAAACTTTTGGTAAAGTTTCGCAGACGCACCTGTCCATGCGCGGCTAAGGACTCGCTATGTAACCAATAGCGGCTAAGACCATAAATTCCTCGTTCCCAGAGATGGCGATAACTCAACTTGCCGTTTCCCTGCATGGTCATGATCACCCTAGAAGGGGAAATTTCCAACCACAAAAGTCTGGGAGTTTCTGGCGGTTGGTCTTTAGCAACAGCGGGCGCTTCATCAGAGCGTTCCCAATCCCGGATTTCTGGTTCCGTGAGCAGCAGATGAAAGCGCTGTTTGTCTTTTTGATATAAGGTAGCAGCGGTTTCAATGGTAGACCAAACCGGCATATCAGTAGATACAAGTGATAGGCAGACAGGTCTGCGGTGATGGGTCAGCATGGAATGTGAGGAGATAGAAATTAAAGACTACTATTGTTCTAGCAGCTCTAGCTGACGCGATCGGGCTTTTCACTAAAATTACGTCCCGATTGGTCGCGTCCCGCGATCGCGGGACGGCAAATTATTGCCGCATACCCTGGCTGCTTACCCAGCCACTAGCCTAACGCGATCGCGCTCCTCCTGCCCCAAAACTCCGAAATTGCCTGTCTTAACTCCCCGCTCAAATTTTTTCGTTTAGGTGTTGACAAAAGCTTTTCAATTGGCTAAATTAATAAAAGTGCAACGGAGCAGGCCCCCATCGTCTAGAGGCCTAGGACACCTCCCTTTCACGGAGGCGACGGGGATTCGAATTCCCCTGGGGGTATCAAAAGGGAAAAGGCAAGAAGTTTTTCTTGCCTTTTCCCTTTTTAATTTAAGGGAATAAATTCTCATCGTTACTAGATGAGAAAAGAACGAACGGCTAACAGCTATTTTTCAGTGAGTTTGTCTATTTTTTCTTTCAATCCTAAATTGAATAAAGAGCGTAGCAACACCAAGAACCATAGACCTGATAAACCAAAAATAGCGATCGCCCAACTACTATAGGAAGGTAGCGCCAGCAGCACTGCCGCCGACAGGAGGGTAAAACCTGTTAAACAGGCATAAACTAGGCTTTTTAGGGCTAAATTAATCCGTTTGAGGATGCGATCGCTTTCAAGGGTTCGCACTCGCAGTTGTAACTCTCCCTGTTCAATTCGTTCTTCTAAGCGCCGGATTAAAATTTCCGAAGCTTTTGGCTGTCGCAATTTATAACCAATAAAATTCTTGGCTTGTCGGGCAAGTTCGCCGATTAAATTTCCTTTAGCTTGAGAGACAGTGATACTTTTAATAAAGGGTTGAGCCGCTGCTACTGGATTATATTCAGGATCGAGTGTCCTAGCGATCCCATCGAGTGTGGTTAATGCCTTTAAAATAAACGTCATCTGGGCAGGCAAGCGAAAGGGTTGCTGCTCAAACATGGCATAAACTTCGGTACTCATTTCACTAAAAGCTTTGACATCAATCGGTTTTTCAGTGAACTTATCTAAGATAAAAGTTAATAACCTTCGTACCGGAGTCATATCCGCGACAGGCACCACTAAACCCATATCAATTAAGGTATCTAATACCTCGTCTGTATCCTTTTTTAGGACAGCAAAAAATGTTCTAATCATTTGCTCTTTGGCAATAGACTTCAGTTCTGCCATCATGCCAAAGTCATAAAAAATCAAGCTGCCATCCTGGCTCACTGCCATATTTCCAGGGTGAGGATCTGCTTGAAAAAAACCATCTTGTAAGAGTTGTTTTAAATAACAACAGATTCCAAGTTGGTTGATTCTTTTCGGGTCTAACCCACAGGCTTCAATAGTTTTGCGATCGCTTACTTTGATTCCAGGTAAATATTCTACAGTTAAAATTTTTGTGGTTGTGTAACGCCAGTAAACTTTCGGAATCAGAATCCGGGGATAACCGAGGAAATTGGCAGCAAAACGTTCGGCATTTTTACCTTCTTGAATATAATCAATCTCTTGATAAAGAAGATTAAAGAATTCGCTATAAATTGCTTCTAATTCATATTTCCTTGTCCAAGGCATATAGCGCCGCGAAAAACGGACAAGCCTACCCAAAGCTTGAAAATCTAATTTAAATAACCTTTCTAATCCCGGACGTTGTACTTTGACAACGACATCTTCACCCGTATGCAGCCGTGCTTTGTGGACTTGCCCTAAACTAGCCGCAGCAATCGGAAAACGATCGAATTCCCGATACAGAGCATGAATCGAATTACCAAGTTCCAATTCAATCAGCGCGACTGCTTGCTCGGCACTAAATTCCGGAACCCGATCCTGTAGCTGCCCCAACGCTTCTACATATTCTAGAGGCAGCAAATCTGCGCGGGTAGATAATGCCTGCCCAATCTTAATAAAAGTGGGACCTAAATCTAGTAAAGTTTCAACTAACCACTGTGCCCGACGCTTTTTATGTAAAGGGGAAGTATTTCTAAAGATATTATCCCACCATAAATAAAACACCCACTCTGCTGCTGCTCCAAAAATGTCTAGTTGACGAGCAAGGGCAGTATATTTCGTTCGTTGCCAACGTAGGGGTTTTAGTGGAGCTTTTGCGAGCATATCATCCCTTAATAAAGTCAGGAGTCAGAATCGGGGTGCTTGGCAGATAAGCCCTTACAAGAATTAGTAAGCCGTGAAATCTCGAAGCAAGCCAGTCTGAACTGCTACAAGAACAGAAGAGAGGAATTCACCACTTTTCCCCTATTTTCAGAATATGCAAGTTAAACGTGCAACAGCTTATAAATTCTCAGATTTGGCGTCTGGTTGTCTAGTTTCTGGCTTCAGACTTGAGTGCTGTCAAAAGACTGAGGCAAGGTGAGCGTGAAGCAGGTTTCGCAAGCGTGAGTATCTTCAGTAGAACAACTAGAGACAGCGATCGCACCATTGAGGTGCTGTACTAAAGACTTTACCAGAGCTAGGCCCAACCCAGTGCCTTGAATTGCTTGTTCGGTGATGCCTTTACCCCGGCGGAATTTATCAAAGATATACCCCATTTCTGCTGGCGAGATGCCAGGACCATTGTTGCTCAAGTAAAGAACAATCTGATTCCCTTGCGGATTAATCTCGTGAGTAGCACGCAAATGAACGGTAGAATCTGGCTCAGAATATTTGCCAGCATTGGTCAAAAGTTCATGCAGTATGCGATTGAGGCTATCCGCGTCAGTCTGAAGCATTAGCGATCGCTTGGGAAACTCTACGGCTAGCGTTAATCCTTTATCCACCCATTTCTGCTCAAACGGCTCAACTAACTCTTGAATAACCTGCTTGAGGTCTATCTTTTGCAGATGAATTGAAGATTTCTTCGACTCCAGTTTCTGGAGAGCGAGCAAGTCCGCGATCAAATCAATTTCTCGAGTACACTGCTCATCCAGCATTTGCAGATACTTAGCACGACTTTCTGGCGACTGTTCGGCTTGACGTAACATCCGAATCGCTAGCTTCATCGTGGTGAGCGGTGTGTTCAACTCATGGCTCAGGTTGCTGATGAATTCATCCTTCACTTGATTGAGTTGCCGCAACTGATCGAGTTGTTGGCGAGTTTTTTCGTACAACTTTGCCTGCACTTCCATACTGCCTTGCAGCTGGGCGGTACGCTCCTCGACAAGAGCTTGCACTTGGCGTAATGATTGCGTTTGAATGATTGCTGTACTCGCCTGAGCGCTGACTAATTTTACTAACTCTAATTCCTCAGATTGCCAGGAACGAGGCTGATGATGCTGTAGCACCAGGAACCCTAACACGGTACCTTGGCTTTCCAGGGGAACCATCAGCAGAGCAGGCATGGCTTCTTTAAACAGGTCGGAGGATTGGCTGGCAGAGGTGTCTGCTGGGTTGCTGGTAGCGAGATCCGCTTGATTCGCGATCGCCAATAGCTCAGGCGACTGCATGAAGACTTGTTGGCACCAGTGACACTCCGATAGAGCAAAAGAATGGTTTAACCAAGAAGGTAAAACAGAAGCGGTTGTTTCTTTAATTGCTGGTTGTTCGCTGTTGCTTTGAGAAGACCATTCGCAAACTACCGTAACTTTCGCTTTAGGAATCTGCTTTAAAGAACGGTTTTTCAACGGGGGAGCGACGTATTTCAGCAGTAGAATAAAGCCACGGTGAACTTGGAAAGCTTGAGCTGTACCGGCAAGCGCGAGTTGGAGAATCTGATTCACGTCTTTGCCTGCTCGAATTGCCAAGGTCAGCTGGTTGATCAGGATTTGGTATTGGGCGGCGATACGCACCTGTCGCTGGAGTTGGACTTGAGAAATTGCGATCGCAACTGAGTCTGACACAGCTTTCAGCAATTCTTTTTCAATCTCTGTCCAATCGCCGGGTTGCGATCGCCCGACGACAATCACCCCGTTTGCTGAAGATTGAAATTGGGTTTGAATTCCCAGCACGGCACGTACCGGATCTTCCCAGGCACGTCCAGTTTCAATTGCCTGAGTATCCGAAATCGCTACAGGTTGGCGATCGCTTAGGATCTCTTCTAGCACGGCATTTTCTTGCATCCATCCTTTCGAGGACAGAGGACGCACGCTCTTAAACTCAACGGTTCCCGCCTCCGCCACGTTGGATGTTCCGTTAGACCCTGAAAATGCCTCTGCATACCAAAAAGCAGCCTGTGGCGTCGCCTGATGGCTCGCGATCGCTTTTATAAAACAAGCGTCTGCCTGCAAACTCCTTCCCACCACCTCCGCAATTTTGGGCAATACCGCTTCCGGAGCTGAGCTTGTCAGAAGGATTTGAGTAATCTGTTGCCCTAAGTGAATGCAGCGATCGCTGGGGTAATGCATGAGTGCGCCCTTGTATTCCTCTATAAAACCCGGTTCAACTGGACTGGGCATCGGTGAAGTGAGAGGCTCTACCATCAGGGTTGCAGCTGTTTGCAGCTCTTTGACAGCCGCCAGCTCTTCCTGAGCCGCTTTACTAACGCTAGCGTGCCGCTTTGCGACCAACTCTTGGGACATCCGCGTTGCGATCGCAGTGGCTGCATCCATATCCGCTTGTGCATCATTCATCTTAGCCGAGCTTCATTAGGAGGACATCAAGGCAGGGGTTAAAAGACACTCTGCTGGATAGAGGGAGAGGCGTTGGCACGGCAGCAATAAAAACAGTCGTTTGTCGGGAGCAATCCGCTGTCAATCTTTTACAACCATGACTGGGGCAACCAGATTTCACCCTCACTCTTCTATAGACTAGGGTTCCCAGATTTTTTAGATTTCTACCAGTTCAAATGCCTAATTTCTAGAAGTGGTAACCAGTACCTCTGTGGCTAACCGTTTCAACGACTCAGCTTGCCCCAGGATTTTTTCTTCCAGCAGCACGCGCGACTCTTGCGTCACCTGACCAGACATGGCAGCTTGTTGTAGGCTCATAAAAGCTTTCAGATCCTCTGAGCCATATTTGCCTTGGAGCATCTCCCGGAGCAGCTCTTCTGCTTCCACTGTCAAAAAACCAGTACTGAGAGCTTGTTGAACCACTTCTCGAATTAGAATCATCGTGCACCTCCTAGACGACTTGCTCAGCAAGGTCAGTATCCAATTTATGCAGTTGCCATCAGGTGACGCTAATCTTTCTGTCTAAGTGACCCTGTCGGCAATGACTTTATGATGTATACATCCTGATTCTTGTGATTTCCAGTTAGGGCTTTTGTGATTGAAATCACTGAAATATCTACTAAAACCTGAATGCCAAATTGGCTTTTTCTTAAATAAAGCTCAATGGCAGACTTGGTTGAAATCAAAGTAATATAACTTCTTTTGTCCCCTTCCTCCGTAAGCGCTTCAATTTCCTTAAAAGGAGAGGAGTCAGGAGAGGTTAACGTAGTACCAGCGCAGCAGTCTTGCCAATCTCATATAAGGTAGTCGGCAGAAAAACCATTGGAGCAACGAGAAGCTCATTTTTTGAATAAAACGGGGTTCTCACTAAAGAAGTGATTTTCAGCGGTTTTTCTAGGGAACAACCTAGGGAACAACAATGTTTGACGCTTAAGAACGCCTTTTTTTTGCTTCCTGCTGGGCAATTTCACTCTTTTTCCGATAAGATTCCACCCGATCCTGAGCCGTTCCGTAACGACTATCAGAGGGGGGTACAGCAGCCATTAAATCGGAAGCTTGTTGCCATTTAGCCGCCAAATCCAACCACTGAGCAGAAGTCTGAGCATTTCTCCCCGCAATTGACGTTTGTTCCGCAAGTCGCACCGCGTCTGCAAAAGGATCTGACGAAGGCAATGCAGTTGTTTGAGTGCTAGATGCCACAGGTGCTGAAGAGGTTGCTGGCGCGGTCGTCGCCGTTGGGGGAGAGTTTGGCGCAGAAGCTGGCGTCCGAGTAATCGTAAATGGCCCCAGCCAATCATAAAGCGCCCAGCCTACCAGCAGTAAAAGTAACGATAAGCTGGCACCGCCCACAATACCACGCCAGAATTGGCGTTTTTCCCGTACAAACCGGGAGGATGGTTGGGGGAATGGTGGCTGACTTTTTTTGGTGGGTTTCCGTTCCTTTAAATCTTCTCCTAAACGTCGAAAAACATTCGGCTTGGCGAGGGTAATTTCTTCAGCCCAAAGTAACTGACTCTCCGGATCTCGATGAATTTCTTCTAGCCAGAGTAATTGTTGCTCTCGGACAATCCGACTGTTGATATTGACTCGACGAATATTTCGCGGTGAAATTGATTCCAGAATCTGCCGGATTCGCTGTACCAGGGTAGATTGTTCGAGTTGATCTGGCGTAGCTGCCTCACACAAAAGCTGCAAGACACCATCGGCAAAAATGGCTCTAGTTCTGACACCAGCCTCTGCCAGCTTGTCATTGAGTATTTGAATAATCGCCGCCACGCTCCCCTGGCGAGCTTGTTTGGCGATATCATCCATCGGATCAACCATTTTGTTTGAGTAAATGATGCCGGTAGTTCAACTTGACTTTTTTTATTTAAGAGTATCAGTCTTTTTGTTTAAGAGACTCTGTCAGAGTAGTATAATTGACCGGCAACTGCGATCGCTCCTTTTTTGCTCTTAGTTTCATGAAGCAGCGCAGACGATTGCCAAGGGTCTTGCTGTGGCAAGATGTCCCTGTCAGAAGATATTTTTTCTACATTGAGCGGAAGATTCGCTTACGAAGCTTTGTTAAGGCGCTTGGGAGGCACGCAAGCACCTCCCATCGCGAGATGCTATCTGTCTGTCGCAGAGCAGCCAGTCGCGCTCTTGAATGATAAAGTGAAATAGCTAAACAGAAGATTGGAAAAACCGGGAACTGAATCATGGGCGCATTGATTCGCGGCGCAATTTTTGTTTTGGATGACAACATTGATACCGATCAAATTATCCCAGCTGAATACCTGACTCTGGTTCCTTCCAAGCCTGACGAGTACGAAAAATTGGGCAGTTATGCCTTGATTGGATTGCCGGATCGTTATGGAAAGTTTGTGGCTTCTGGAGAAATCAAGACCCAGTATCCCATCATTATTGCTGGGGAAAACTTTGGTTGCGGTTCTTCACGGGAACATGCACCGATTGCTTTGGGTGCTAGCGGCGTTAAAGCGGTGGTGGCTCAGTCTTATGCTCGGATCTTTTTCCGCAATTGTGCGGCTACTGGGGAACTTTACCCTTGGGAATCCTCTGAGCGGTTGTGCGATGAATTTGAAACGGGACAGGACGTTTCAATTGATTTTGAACAAAATCAGCTGATTAACCATACTTTGGGTAAAACTTATTCTCTCCAGCCATTGGGCGATGTAGGCCCAGTGATTGATGCAGGGGGAATTTTCGCTTATGCTCGGCAAACGGGGATGATTCCTACCCGGTAGCGATCGCAATATTTTGAGTGTTGAATTTTGAGTTCAATCTTTCAACACTCAAAACTTTTGAATCTAAGCGCGATCGCTTTTACAATTCTTTAAAATAGTTATTAATGTCTGTAAACCAAAAACTATTGACGACTATGCTGCTAAAGTGTACAACCCGCCACATCCGCATCTATACCGCTGAGGTGAAGAACAACGAACTCGTCGAGAGTGACAATGTATTAACCCTGGATGTCGATCCAGATAATGAATTTAATTGGAACGAAGACGCTCTGCAACAGGTTTATGGCAAATTCGATGAGATGGTTGAAGCTTACAACGGTGCAGATTTAACCGAATATAATCTGCGTCGTATCGGTTCCGACTTGGAACATTTCCTGAGAAGCCTGCTACAGCAGGGGCAAATTAGTTACAACCTGAGTAGCCGCGTTCTCAATTACAGCATGGGACTGCCTCAGGTTAGCACTCAATCGGCTGAGTAATTCTTTTTTAGTTGTTAGAAAAGTTGAGTTTAATTATCAGAAAACTTTCTAACAACTAATTACTGGTCAATACAGATAATTTACCGCCAAATCCGATTCCCATTTTCATCAACGCGAGCTTGCCGAATCACATCAGAGATTTCCTCGGCATCCTTAACATGGTGTAATGCCTTCTTTTCTCCGTCCGGTTCTTCCACTTCAAAGTAAGTTGGAACAACGATATGGTCGCCGGTAATATCTGGCGCATCTACCGCAATTTGCTGGGCTTTTTCTTCAACGGTTTCGGGTTTATCGGAAATTCTATCGCCCGGATTAGTGGTTCTATTGGTTGTATCTTTGGGTGGGTTTTCCATATAACTCCTAAAGATTTGAATCTTAATGTTACTAATATTAGATTAGAGAAATGGGTGTGCGATCGCCTCTTTCTGTGGGTGTAAGTCAGCGCTCTGTCTGTTTCTGCATAGATGAGGGATTTTGCGGAGTTGGGTTGATAACGCTACCATCCAAAGACTGAGCATTTGCAGCAACTTGGGATTTAGCCGCTCGTTTCTGCTCCAAAAATTGCTTAAGAGCAATGCGGCGATTTTCTAAGAAGCGGCTCCAAAACCCTGGAAGAAAATGATCCATCGTTTCAGCCAGCGCCCAAGTTTCCAAATTTACCATTTTGGAACGCAGGCGGTGAGACTCCTCTAAAGAGTCAATTAATTGCTTAATTTCTGCACTAGCAGGTGAATTAAGCTCTGCAAATGGTGGATCTGTAGCAGTATAAGCTTCGGACTTGGGCATGGCAATTGGGGAAAGTGGCAGTACACAGAGCAAATTGGAATAACAATCCTTGATTGGCGAAACCTGAGAACCTGCAAAGGGCACAATGCGATATCAAAGCAGGACAACAAATGTAAACCCTCGACTCCCCATCTCTACCCAGAAAGGGGAGGATTTCGCCCCTCGCTCGTGAGGAGTTGAAAGAGGAGTTAAACTGCCCCGGTTGAAATTTGGTAGCCGGAGTGATTTTACCCAACGTTTAAAAAAGCATCGCCTAGTCTGATTCAAATTTAACGCGAAGTGTCAGTTTCCCAAGCACGAGAAGACCCTTAACCGCTAAACTCTGGAAATAGAAACTTGATTATTTTTTACCTCTGGTGTATAAAAAAGACCCCGAAAGCCCTTGGACGTATAAACCTTGGTGGTGTCAGCCTTGGTCTATTTTGCTGACAACTATTACCGTCATCACTGCCTCTTGGACACTAACCAAAACAATTTGGATCACGGCTGGCGTCTCGATTCCCATTCTTGTGTGGATGTCATACTTTTTGCTACTCTGGCCTCGACTAATGCGGCGTTATTATCAGCAAACCGAAAATTCTGTAAGTGAAGAATGAGTTTTATTGACCGATCGCAAATCTATTGAGTGTCAGAGGCTACAATCCAGATTAACGCTCAGATTTGGCGAATTGAGAAAGAGCTACCTTTCTCAGTAGCTTCTGGTAACAGCAAGTCAAATCACAACAGGCTGATGGGAGCGCATAACCTTCATGAACAATTCTGCGGCAACGCTTTACTGCTCGAATCTCAATTGTCAGGCTCCGAATCCCCAGAGCCATAACTTTTGTCAGAAATGCCGCACGCCGCTGCTCAAACGGTACTTGTGGGCAGTTGGTGAAGGGATAGAGGCTTACAAAGCTGGGGATCTGATTGCTGAGCGATATTTGCTGAAAAGCGATCGCATCATTTTAGATACCAAACCGGCTTTGTCTCCGGAAATGTTGCCGGAGATATCCAACAGCCTTATGCCGTATCTCAAGCTGTCTCCCTATCAGCTGCACGTTCCCCAACTATACGGACTTCTGACACCAACAGAAGGGCAGCGTAACGCCGAAACTTGGCTGCTAGAGCAGGTACCGATTTACAGCTGCGGGAACGGGGAAGGCACCCTCATGCCAGAACT
Organism: Trichocoleus sp. DQ-A2; assembly: GCF_039961915.1. Taxonomy (NCBI): domain Bacteria; kingdom Bacillati; phylum Cyanobacteriota; class Cyanophyceae; order Leptolyngbyales; family Trichocoleusaceae; genus Trichocoleus; species Trichocoleus sp. DQ-A2. Next base: position 6,350 of record NZ_JAMPKD010000021.1, on the reverse strand, counting down.
AACCAGCGTCTGGAAAAACGCCTCGGCAATGCGCCAACTGACTTGGCTATGGCAGATGGCAAATTTGTGGGAACCCCTGCAAATCAATCATGTAGGGTCGAGTTTGTTGACACCAGCGCTGCTGCGAGTAGAAGGTTCCATCCTTCGGTTATTGATATTGCAGGCGGATCGAGGCTCCCCGGTAACGCTGCAAAACTTAGGTCAACTCTGGTCTAAATGGGTCGCCGCTTCACACCCAACCATTGGAAAATTTTTGGAACAAGTTTGTCAGCAGCTCAACCAAGGAGCCGTACAGACGGCAGAGCAGCTGGTGAGGCTGTTGGATGAGGCAATGGAAACCATCGGGCGATCGCAATCTTGCACCTATCAAATTGTTACCCGCAGTGATACAGGGCCAACTCGTCGGCAAAATGAGGATGCCTGCTATCCCCCCAGTCCAAGCAGTACCAATCCCTCCCTTCCCTTGGCAATAGTCTGCGACGGTATTGGGGGACATGAAGGCGGGGAAGTCGCCTCCCATCTGGCAATTGCAACTATCCAAGAACGAGTACAGAGTCTGTTGGGGAATCCAGCCAATCCTTTAAATCCGACCGCTCTTACCCTAGAATTGGAAAACTTTGCCTGTGCTGCCAATGATGTTATCAGCCAGCGTAACGACACGGAACAGCGGCTCGACCGTCAACGCATGGGCACTACGTTGGTGATGGCGTTAGCCCACGCTCATGAAATGTATATCACTCATGTGGGAGATAGTCGAGCTTACTGGATTACTCGCACCGGGTGTCGGCAGATCACCCTAGATGATGATATTGCTTCGCGGGAGGTGCGGCTCGGATACGCCCTCTACCGGGATGCAGTGGAACAATCCGGCGCTGGCTCTCTCGTTCAGGCGTTGGGCATGAGTTCATCAGCAACCCTGCACCCCTCCGTACAGCGCTTTGTTCTAGATGAAGACGGTGTTTTTCTTCTCTGTTCGGATGGTCTGAGTGACAATGACCGAGTAGAGCAATACTGGGAAACAGAGATTCTGCCAATCCTAGAAGGTCAGATTGATTTATCAACCGCCGGAACCCGGCTGATTGAAATTGGCAACACCAAAAACGGGCACGACAACGTTACGATAGCCCTGGTCTACTGCCAAGTGGCATCAGCTCAAACTGGGCAACAGGTCACAGCACTACAGATGGGAGCCATTCCACCCGCAACTCCAACTCCGGCTCCAGCGGCTTCGGTGCGCTCTCAATCTGCATCTGCTTCCAGAATCAAAACCAAGATCATTTCACCGCAGTCTACTACTAGAAGCCCTTTGCCGCTCCTTCTAGTGCTGCTTCTGTTAGCAGGTGTCAGCGGAGCGATCGCTTATTGGTTTATTCCAGAAGTCCAAGACAGGGTCAATCCTCTAATCGGGCTGACACCCCCCTCTAGCCCTAGTCCTGAACCATCCGCAGCCAGTTCATCTCCATCGGCAGAACCTGTCGTGACTCCTTCCACCTCTGTGCCCTCTTTAGAGGCTGGCTTGCTGCTCCAAACCACCCGTTCCACAACCAAGAACGTTCAGGGAAAAGAAGTTCGTGTTTTGCTGCGACGCGGTGCCCAGGCACCTCAAAACCAATCTGTAGTCGGGTTAGTTTTAGATGGGAGTATTTTGCAAGTCAGCTCCATTCAACGAAATCAAGACCCTAACAGCTGGCTACAGGTAAAAGTTTGCTCAACGCTCCCTACATCCAATCCGCAGCTTCCCCCTGAACAAGTTAATTCCAGCACCCCAAACCCAAGAGCAGTCCCCGAAGTGACCTATCGCCCAATAAAACCAGGAGAAATTGGCTGGATTCGAGAATCCGACGTTTTACCTGTAATTAATCCAAATTTCGCACCAACATCGGCTAATTTGGGCGAATGTGCCATTGGGGCTGCTTCTCCAACACCTACCGTCACTTCGTCCCCCTCTAAATAGCAATTAGTTGCTAGCCTTTAATTGTTAGGACTTCGGTTTTTGTCAGGGTTAGGTGTTCTTGGGTAGTCGCTAATCAGGAGTCATTCGTCAATTGGTAAAGATGCGATGAATCGCGTCTCTAGGTCAGTTGTCTTTTGCTGCCAGTGACGACTGCCAGAGACTTGCCACCCATTACTCACGATTCACTGCCCAAAAACGATTGATAGTGAATCGCTAAAGCTAAAATATCTCTTCAATAACCTTGTTTACCCTATTTGAGGTGATAAGAGCGAGTGAAGAATATTCGGTGAGTATTCCCCTGTTGTTCGGGTAGACTGATAAAAAACCTCGTATAGTGCTAGGTTTAAGGTTAATGTCTTTAGAATGTCCCAGTCTGAGAATCCCTGCCTCAGTTTAGCCATCAATCGGCTCTCCAAAACTTCCCTTGGGGCAGAACATTTTGCCATTTGGGTGATGAAAGCACCCTGTCCGGGTGGTCACGTTCTGCATGACTGTACGTGGCCTGAAATGTTGACCCAAAAGTGGCTGGCATGGCAGGAAATGTTTTCCCCACGGGGACTCCCTGATGTTCCGCTGGTACATCAGGCAAACCCTCCCGCCTTGACAGTGCCACTCGACGCCCTGAATGTCAACGGTCAAGCACTTCCGTATACGGCTCGTTTGATGCAAGATTTAGGGATTAGCCTCTGGAAGTGGTTATTTGACGGGGAAATTCAAAATAGTTTCGCTCAAAGCCAGGGAATTGCAATTGGGCAAAAAAAACGTCTGCGGCTGCGCTTAGAAATTCGAGACCCAGACTTAATTCCTGTGCCTTGGGAAATTATGCAGCCCGAACCAGGGAAACAAGCGATTTCTCTATCACAACAACTATTGTTTAGTCGTACCAGCAATGCGGTTGATCCGCTTCCACCCCAGCGCTTAGAGCAGGCTTTAAACATCCTGTTGGTACTGGGACACGATACAGAAAGCGAAGTCGCTCCCAGCTTGCAGCTGGAACAAGAAGCGGAGGCGCTGGCTAATATTTTGGAACGCTGCGGACGACCAGACTTACACCCAGATGGCGAACATACTGGTGCAACAGTCCTGTGCCAGGTAGATACGCTTTTACAACCTACAAAAGCAGAATTGATTTCACGCCTGGAAACAGAAAATTACAACATCTTGTTCTATGCCGGTCATGGCATTCCAGCAGCGGATGGTGGATTACTGTTTTTGCGACCGGATGCCAGGATCAATGGCACGGAGTTAGCCCAGGTTTTGGTTCGCTGTCAGGTGACGCTAGCGGTGTTTAATGCTTGTTGGGGCGCTCAACCAGAGCGGCACAACCAACAAAGTTTGCCGCGCAGCAGTTTGGCAGAGGTATTAATTCATCACGGTGTTCCAGCAGTTTTGGGAATGCGCGACTCAATTGCCGACGAGGAGGCTCTGTCGTTTATTCAGGCTTTTGCACAAGCTCTGGCAGCACGGATGCCCATTGATGAGGCGGTGGCGGTAGCAAGGCAAAAGTTGTTGACGCTTTACAAGTTCAACCAACCAGCCTGGACTTTGCCGGTTCTATATATGCACCCAGATTTTGAGGGTGAGTTGATTCGACCAATTGGCGAGGAAGTGACGATACTGCCGGTGGATGTGAAGTCATCCGGGCACGATTTATCTACTCCATCTGCCTATCTTCGTCCATTAGGAGTAACTAGCAAAGTTTCGCCAATTAGTGGCACGAGTTTGCGAGTGGGACGGAATCCCAAGGGAAACGACTTGGTGATTGAAAAACAGGAAGTTTCTCGGCAGCACGCTGAAATTATTTGCGATGCTCTCCCAGACGGTAAACTTACTTACTTTCTAAAAGATAAATCTCGTTACGGCACGTTCATTTTAAGACCGAGTGGATGGCAGAAAGTCTATCATCCGGAAGTGCCTTTGCAATCGGGAGACCAGATAAAGTTTGGGAGTATGCAGGGTCAAACTTGGGAGTTCATTATTCAAGATAGTACGAAGTGCTAGGGCATGGTAAAAGCGATCGCTCTACAGAATACTGAGTGCTAAATAATATTTACGGAACTCGCCAAAGTGCCGCTGTAGCTACCCCTGCCAAGAACGGTATATCAATACACAGGAGCATCATGATGGCAAGGAAATCAATCGAAGGATTTTATGAGAATTCTCTTTCTCAAGTGCAAGCAGAACTACTAGAGGCACTCCTCCAGCCTGAAGAAGCTCCCTATCCCTGGAATCCTGCCGATCCAAATGTGGAAGCCTATTGGACAGAGCTGGAACAAGGGTTTGAACTTGAGGGATGGTTAGATGAAGAAATTAGTAGGGGGTCGCAAGCACTCTATGCAAAGTTCGATGAATGCTGGGCAAATACAAATGTGGCAGTTGCGCCGACAGCAGCGATCGCAGTTACATCTAGTTTAAGCGAGCGGTTTGCTGCCCGCGTTCCCCAAGCTTGGCTGGATGCGATCGCTCACAAAGCCCAACAGGTTGTATCAAGCCCTCTGTCAATCGCGGATCAGATGGTACAGTGCGTTCAAGAGCTGCTGCCGGAATGGGGAGAAGATGTGTTGCAGGTATGGGCGCGTCCTTTGGCTTCCGCCATGCGAGGCTCGGAAGCTGAAATTGCCCGCCCAGTTGAGTGGGATGAGTTATCGGAGAGCGAACGGGCACGGTTGAGTTTAGCAGTTGCCCGGTATGCGCTCAGACAATTCAACAACCTTAACCCTTCAGCACAAAATAAGTCCCCTGAGTAGACACTTTATCGGATTTATTCTCTGCGTAATATCGAGCGTGATTTTGGTGGTGATTGGCGTTTAAGAATAATCCCAAAGAGTCTCAAACAGGGAATCAGGAAGGTGTACTTCGATTCCTGGCTGCCTTATAGTGCCGATCGATGCCAACACATCGATGATGGCATTTTGCCAACAGTTCATTTAATCAGTCATTCTAGAGGCTCCTATGGACGACGTGGGAGAGGATTGGAGGGTTGTTAACGAGGGTCTACTTATCGGTAGACCCGTTCCCTCTGTATAGATATCGGTCTAATTCTGGTTTTTATGCAAGAACTAGAATCTTTGTTACAAAACATCATTATTTTTTTCTGACCCTGGCAGGCGATCGCTTCCACTTGGTTAAGGATCATCCTAGTCCGGTACAATAATTCCCTATTACTGAATCCCTGGAAAGGATACGCACCAATTGTTAGAGGATTCTCGATCTGTTGTTAGAGTAGTTGAGACTTGGCGAAGTCAGGCGTTTGAAAAATTTGCTCGCCCTTTCTAAAATACCCCCACTTCGGGAAGTCAACAGCACTTCTTCCTGCTGGCATAGCGAGTTGTTGTTCCCAAGTGAGTAAGCAACTGCAAGATTGAGTATCTCCTAGGATATTCTCCTCCGACAGAATGGCTAGCTAAAATAAGGTAGGGGATCGCAATTGTGCAAACATCTCTTGCTATACCAAGTAATGAGAGTTCCCTCGATAACATCCCTATTTAGTGGGATTTATTTAATTGTTCTGCCCGTAAAAGCAGGGGTTGATATGCTTTTCACCACTGCATTTTTTTCTCTGACCAATAGTTAAGTGCAGTTGAAAAAAGCAATCTTACTTTACATTAAAATTAGAAGAGATATTTATTTATTGAAAAAAAGTTGACCTAAAAGCCGAGAATTTAACACCCCATGCACCTCAGATTCTCTCAAAATATCAAGTCTCTTCTAGAGAAGTTAGCGAATAAACCGTTAACTTTAGCGGATGTTCTGGCAGAAACTTCTGAAAGGGGCTTTAGTTTAGTTATTGCATTACTTGTTTTGCCGTTTCTGTTTCCGATGCCACCCGGATTTACAGTGATATTGGGTAGCGGCAGCTTGATATTAGCGTTGCAAATGGCTTTAGGGCAACGTTTTCCTTGGCTACCCAAAAGAATTCGCCAGTTCAGATTTCCCCGCTGGTTTGCCCAGCAACTTTTAAAAAATCTGCAACGAGTTACGGGGGTCCTGGAGAAAGTGACTCGTCCCCGGTTACGCTGGATCGCAGAAAATCCTCAAATTTGGCAATTAAACGGGCTTTGTATTGCATGGCTGTCTGTGTTGCTGATGTTACCCATCCCTTTTACGAATCCGATTCCAACAATTGGGATTTTGCTACTCGTCATTGCCATGCTAGAAGCCGATGGTTTGCTGATGTGTTTCAGTTATGGATTAACTGCTGCGATTACTTTGTTGTTTGCAGTGGCTGCTGGCACGTTCTGGCAAGCCTTGAGTTCGTTGCTGCAAAGCTTGCTTCAGTAAATTAGACCTCCTGCATGAATGAGAAAATAGTGTGCCAGTTGGCGATCGTCGAATTGCAAAATTAAGGAGAGACAAGGAGCAACTTAAGGAGGGGGCGATGCCATACACACAGTTA
>NZ_JAMPKD010000020.1:0-125034 GCF_039961915.1 Trichocoleus sp. DQ-A2 | reverse complement strand
GACAGCCAAGGTCGGGTCATCAACACTTGGGCAGACGTCATCAACCGCGCCAACCTGGGTATGGAAGTGATGCACGAGCGCAACGCTCACAACTTCCCCCTCGACTTGGCAGCAGGTGAGTCTACTCCAGTGGCTCTGGTTGCTCCCAGCATCAATGGTTAATCGCTAGAAGCTCTAGCTAAATCAAAACGCTCTCCGCAAGGGGGGCGTTTTTTGTTTGAGGAGATAGAGAAAGCAAAGGACGTACAAGAAGCGACCGCGCCAAAACAGCTATTGTTCACTATCGGCTGTCCCGACCACATTATCAGAAGAGCTAGATTGGTCAAGAAAGCGATCGCGAGTAACCTCCAAAGATTATGAAGCCGGGAAATCAAAAGCGCGTTTTTGCCTCTAGTACAGTCTTATTTAGCTTTTTACTGGCAAGTACGAGTGTTGCCCAAAATCCAAAACCACCCGCAGCCAGTCCAGTCGCCTCACCTACTGCGAAATCTTCTCCCGCACTAAAGCCTACCGCTACAACGAAGCCAGCTGCCTCATCTACGCAAACGCCCTCGCCTTCACAATCATCCAATTTGGGTGCTTCACAAACAACGAACTCCCCTCAATCCACAACACCCACTTGGAACTTTTGGGAAGCAACTGCTGGTAATTGGGTTGCAATTCTTGGTGTGCTATTAGGAGCGACTATAGCTGGGCTTATAGCTATTTACGCTCCGCGAGCTTTGGAGCGGTATAAGCTGCGGTTACAGGCAGAACAAAAAAAGAAAGAAGAAGAAGAACAAGCAACTGCAAAGGTAGCAGCAGAGGCAAAAAGCGTTAAAGCCTACTACGAAAAACTGAAGCAAGAACTCTGTCATCTGAGTATTTGCGATTTGCCCAACGTGCCGTCTTCTGTAAACTTGGAGAGCATCTATGTGCAATTGCAAGTGCGGGAAGAAGAAACCCTGCGCTATGCCAAAGACGAAGAAATGGCACCACTGGCAGCGGGAGAACCCAGCCAACTGCTGCGACGCTCCCAGCTACACATAGTAAAACAGGCAGAAATTGCCCTCTCGCCAGAAGATACCTTGGTGAAATTCCGACGCATGGTAGTGTTGGGCGATCCGGGTGCTGGCAAAACTACGATGCAGCGGTATTTAGCGCTCCAAATGGCTAAACAGGCTGAACCAAAATTGCCCTATTTGCCTGTTTATGTGGAACTAGGCAAATTTGTAGAAAGCAAGAAAAATGATTTGCTCGATTTCATAGCTGATGAGTGGGAGAAGCGCTATGGCTTTAGCAATGCTCTCCCTTACCTAGAGCAACAGCTAGATGATGGCAAAGCCGCGCTGTTGTTAGATGGACTCGACGAGGTGCTGGGTGGTGGAACTCAGGAAGAGGCTCAAGCCGCTTACAAGCGGGTGGCTGATGAAATTAATCGACTAGCGACGCTGTTTTCTGCTGCTCCCATTGTGGTAACTTGTCGAAAAGCTGGCTGGCGCGGAGGATTGAAAGGATTTCAGACGCTGGAAGTGCTGGATTTCAGTTGGGAGCAGATTCAGGAGTTTGTCAATCTTTGGTTTAAATCAAACTCCGATAAGGCTGAAGGACTACGGCAAGCACTGGAAAAGAATTTGCGAATGCAGATACTGGCAGCGAACCCGCTGATCCTCTCTCTGATTGCCATTGTTTACCAAGAAGATTTAGAATTGCCGGAGCGTCGCGCTGAGTTATACAAACGATGCCTAACAGTGTTACTGAAAGAGTGGGATTCCCATCGAGACATCAAGCGATTCAGCCAGTTTAGTACAGATGGCAAACGCAATCTTTTGAAGGAGGTGGCTTGGCATTTCCACAAGTCAGGAAAACGCTACTTCCCCGAAGATGAGTTGCTGGAGTTGATTGCCGATTTCTTGCCAACGATAAATATCCCGCGAGAAGACAACAAAGCCATCTTGGATGAAATTGCTGCTCAGCATGGGCTGCTGAAGGTGCAAGCGCATGGGTGGTATGGGTTTGTGCATTTGACATTTCAAGAATATTTTGCAGCCCTAGCAGTTAAGGACAACGGTGCAGCTGCGTTGTCAGAGGTTATTGTTCATCGCCACGAGCCTTGGTGGGAAGAAGTCATCCTGCTGCTGTCTGAGATGTTAAAGGATGCCACACCACTGTTGCTGGGTATCTTGGGACATTCCACAGGTTTACCAGAATTACCAGAAGGTAACTTAGCGGCGAACGATGACCGTTTCCACAGCGATTTGCTCTTAGCAGCACGTTGTCTGGCAGGTACTCCTCAAATTCTGATGAATGGTTTGCGCGATCGCATTATTGCCGATGTTAAAAATTTGCTGCTAACCTCGCCCTACGAATTCGATTGGGATCGGGCAGCTAGAGTTTTGATCGAGATTGGTGACAAAGCCCTTATCAACGAATTGCTGGAGATGCTGACAGACAAAAGTATCGAGCCATCAGATCGCCGCGAGAGCATTGCCAAAGCCTTTGGGGATATCGGCGATCGGAGCGTGGCTCAAAGCTTGCTGGGACTCTTGAACAATCACCTCGAACTGGATTCATTGGTTCGCTTGAGCATTGTAGGGGCCCTTGGTGCTTTAAAAGCAACGTTTGCAGTTGATAGTCTGCGAGACCTGCTAGAGACCGAGAAAGAACCCAATACTAGGGGACAAATTATTCAAGCTTTGGGCAAGATAGGTGATAAAAAGGTTGCTTCTTCACTTCTAGATATGTTCTTGGATACAACTACTGACCTAAAGATTAAGTCAGAAATTGCCCAAGCTCTAAAAGACCTAAACGATCCATCTTTGACTAATCCAATCTTAGAAAAGCTTAGGGATGAAACAATTGACTGGCAAGTAAGGTGGCTGTTGACGGAATCTCTTGAAGGTCTGCAAGAAACTGCAAAAGATTCCTTGATGGAAATTCTCGAAAGCCAAGACATCAACGACGGTGTCAGAATGGGCATAGCAGCAACACTTGGAACTTGGGGAGTGAGGGAAAGCATCCCCCATCTTCGTAATGCTTTAGAAAACCAAGTTGTGCCACCCAGCCTGAAATTGGGAAATTACAGTCAGTCAGGCTATTTGTGGAGGAGGATAACTCGTGTTCTCAACGGCTTCGGGGATAATTCTGTAAAGCAGATTTTGATAGAAAAATTAAAAGAGAAGATAACTTTAAAAAACCAGGGAAAACCGTCAATAATTGAAATCATTAACGCCCTATATGAGTATAAGCCTGAGGAAATAGCTCATCAAGTATTAGCCATAGCTCGTGGGCAGGTGCAGATAACATTTTTTGATGTTGGCAAAGGAATGTTATTACTCTCCATGCAAAACTTTGCTACCAAAGCATTGCTGCCCGATCTACGAGAGCTACTTGCTGAACGCAAGAAGTACGGCATTGATGAATTAGGGCAAATTGGAATCATTACTGCAATTGCGAAAGTAGGAGATGACCTAGAAACAGTCAAGGCTCTGCGAGAAATGACATCAGTAATGGAATCTACACAAGACGAGTTTTTGCGGAATGCCATCTACCAAGCGCTTTATAACGTTAGCAGGCGTGCTGGAGTGCGTGTGAATGCTGATGGACAGATAGAGGAACTGAAAAAATAAGCGTGGTACAAGCGATCGCTTCTCTCTACTCTTACCTCTGCGTTCTCTGCGTCTTGGCGGTTCGTTTAAATAAAAACAGTTGCAGCGAGATGCGCGATCGCTCCCCATCTCAATCGCGATCGCTGTTAAGATACAAATCGCTATGCATCCTCCTTAAGTATTATGGGCAATACCTTCGGGCATCTATTTCGCATCACTACATTTGGCGAGTCCCACGGCGGTGGCGTCGGGGTGATTATCGATGGGTGTCCACCGCAATTGGAAATTTCTGCCGAAGAAATTCAGGTAGAACTCGATCGGCGGCGTCCGGGACAAAGTAAAATCGTCACACCCCGCAAAGAAGCTGACACCTGCGAAATTCTTTCCGGCGTATTTGAAGGCAAAACCCTGGGAACGCCAATCGCAATTTTGGTGCGAAACAAGGACACTCGCCCCCAAGATTATGATGAGATGGCGCAGAAATATCGCCCTTCTCATGCTGATGCGACTTACGATGCTAAATATGGAATTCGCAACTGGCAAGGTGGCGGCAGATCCTCAGCGCGGGAGACAATTGGACGAGTAGCTGCTGGCGCGATCGCTAAAAAAATCCTTCATCAAGTTGCTGGAGTTGAAATCATCGCCTATGTCAAGCGCATCAAAGACTTAGAAGGCGTTGTCGATCCCAACACTGTCACTTTAGAACAAGTAGAAAGTAATATTGTCCGCTGTCCGGACGCCGAATGTGCAGAGCGGATGATTGAAAAAATTGAGCAGGTAGGGCGAGAAGGCGACTCTATCGGCGGAGTTGTAGAATGTGTTGCCCGTCATCTACCCAAAGGGCTAGGTTCGCCAGTATTTGATAAGCTGGAAGCAGACCTGGCTAAAGGTGTCATGTCTCTACCAGCAAGTAAGGGATTTGAAATTGGTTCTGGTTTTGCCGGTACTTTGTTATCGGGCAGCGAGCATAATGACGAATTCTCGATTGATGAAACCGGCGAAATTCGCACCAAAACGAACCGTTCCGGCGGGATTCAGGGGGGCATCTCCAACGGAGAAAATATTATTCTTCGGGTGGCATTTAAACCAACAGCCACCATTCGCAAAGAACAGCGCACCGTGACCCGCGAGGGTGAAGAGACTATACTAGCAGCTAAGGGGCGTCACGACCCTTGCGTTTTGCCCAGAGCGGTGCCTATGGTAGAGGCAATGGTGGCTTTGGTGCTTTGCGATCATTTGCTACGCCATCAGGGTCAGTGCGGTACTTTAAAGCCTTGAGAGTGAAATGGAAACCAGCCCTTCTTCCGAGTTTTTGCTTCAGTTTTGGGGTGTGCGAGGCAGTATCCCCTCCCCTGGAAAAGATACCGTTCGCTACGGTGGCAATACTTCTTGTATAGAAATGCAAATCGGTGGAAAACGCCTGATCTTTGATGGCGGCACCGGCTTGCGCCTTCTATCTAAGGATTTGATAAACCAGCAGCAGTTAGTAGAAGCTTATATGTTTTTTACTCACTACCACTGGGATCATATTCAAGGAGTGCCATTTTTTAAGCCAGCTTTTATGGAGGGCAATTGCTTCCACATCTACGGGGCAGTGCCACCGGATGCAGACTCCATGAAACAGCATTTCTGCGATCGCGTGATGCACTCAAATTCTCCAGTGCCCCTGCAAGGCATGGAAGCTGACTTGAAATTTTACGAGTTAATTTGTGGCGATACCTTTCAGGTGGATGATATCACCATTGAAACCGGCCCGCTGAACCATCCCAACGGCGCGATGGGATATCGGGTGACGTGGCAGGGGCACACCGTGTTCTACTGTACGGATACGGAACATTTGCCGGATCGCCCAGATGAAAATGTGCTGCACTTAGCCCGCGAAGCCGATGTCTTGATTTACGATGCCATGTACACCGATGAGGAGTATAACAACCCCAAATCTCCCAAAGTCGGCTGGGGGCACTCTACTTGGCAGGAAGGGGTGAAAGTAGCGCAGGCAGCAGGTGTCAAGCGGTTGGCAATCTTTCACCACGAACCGAACCACAGCGATGACTTTCTCGATCAAATTGAGACACAAGTTCAAGAAGTCTCGCCCGGTTCGTTCCTTGCCCGTGAAGGGATGATTGTGCAGGTAAATTAAAAAATGCAAAATTAAAAATTAAAAAATAAGATTGTTTATTTTTAATTTTTAATTCTTATCGGTCGCGCATAAAAGCCCAGATGGTTCGCCACTGGGCGCTGTCGCATGGGGATTCGAGTATGAATCGGTGAATTGAGCGATGCTCCTAACACTTCGTTAGGCTTCCCTCCAGGACGCGCTACCACCAGCGTTGTCGAACCGCCGCCATCCAAGTTCAGCGCCCGATAAACACCCAACTCGGCAAGAATATTTTGCAGCTCAATTATACTGACGCCCTCACTATAGAAACGCTGGCGACCATCAACCAGAATTAACCACAATTTCTCGCCGCTTTCATCAGTCGCAACCACTGTGCGCGGAAATAACTTTTTTTGATCGCGGTTATCTTTCATCACCACTAAGTTGCCGCGTTCGATGATGATTTCGCCGCCTGCCAAAGCTTGAGCCGTATCCGCAGGACAACTCGTCTTGCTGATTTGGGCACGATTATCCTGAGAAAAACACAAAACGGGCCAGCCTCGCTCAAACGCAGAGTAGGTGACGCCGTTAGAAATCGCCTGCCCCAATACGTTCACGGGTTCGCCGCTGTGGGGATAATATAACAGCCATTGCTCTTGGAATGGGTAAAAAAAGCTACCATTGATTGCCAATTGCAAGTTAAATTCCCGCAAAAAGTCACTGGTCGTTTGTGCTACGGTTTCTTTTCCTTGGGTGGGTTTTCCTGGCGTTACTAACACCCCAATTCCTGGCGCTTTTAGGTCGATAGTGACAACGTGGATCGTTAGGGGGCGCGGTGTTGAGCGGGGAATGCGCCGATAAACGATACCTTGAAATAGCGGTTGCTGAACGTCGGTGCGGGGTGGACGACTGAGACACGAAACGCCATAGAAGACACCATAGAGTCCCAGAGACAACAGCACCAGACTAAGGGCAATGGCACTGAGCGATCGCGTCCAGGGAAATTTGCGTCGTTTGCTCATACTGGTTGAGGATTTTTCGACAGCCACGGATTATCCCAAGATATCCGCTAATTTTGAAGCAAGAGTCGCGATCGCATTCTCAGCGCATTCTCATAGCTAAGAGCGATCGCGCATCATTGAATAGCACTTAGGATAAAAAAGAGTTTTAAGTTCGTAGGACGCAAGCCATGCGATTACAGTGGTTACTGTGGGGAGCAATCCTCAGCGTTGGGCTGTCAGCACTGCCCGCTCAAGCACAGATAACAGATGCTAAAGTAGCGGCATTCGCAGAAGCGCTCAGGAAGGCAGCACCCCAAACCGGAAAACAGGACGATGGACTCTACAGCGACTGGCAAATCAAACCAAACAACATTTCCCCCTGGTCAAAACAATGTACCGGACGTTCCCTAAGCACAGCGGAATTTGAAGCAAATCCCGCCACCGCACGGAAAGTTGTAGAGTGCATCATGGGCAATATTCTTCGCCAACAGTATCAAGCGGCGGGTAACAATGAATCCGTAGCGGTACAACGGGCGGCTGCTTGGTGGATGACAGGCGATCCCACCCGCTATAACAGTAAAGACATCGCTTCCTACATCCAAAAAGTTTCTGGTTTTTACCAGCAGTCGCGCTCAACTTCATCCGCAGTACCGCCTGCCTCAACCCCACCCAAACCTGCTACCCAACCAGCGGCTAAACCAACTCCAACTCCCACGCCATCACCATCACCCACCTCAAACCAGCCACCCGCAAAACCCCCTGTCACAACGGCGGCGGCTACCAATTCAGCAAAGATTTCTGATACCCATGTAGGGGCACTGGTGGAAGCGTTACGACGGGCAGCACCGCAAACTGGCACCGCTGATGATGGACTGTACAGCGAGTGGCAAGTTAAACCAGACAATATACCCGGCTGGTCACAACAATGTATCAATCGGGAACTAACACCAGCGCAATTTGAAAGCAGTCCCGTAACCGCACGAAGCATTCTGGTGTGTGTCATGCGCGACGTGTTGCGGGACGAGTTTCAGGCGAGTGGCAACAATGAGGTGGTAGCGGTACAACGGGCGGCTTCCTGGTGGATGACGGGCGATCCGACCCGCTATAACAGCAACGAAACCGGCCCTTATACAGAAAAAGTTCTTGGTTTCTATCAAGAGTTGCGCTCAACTTCATCGGCTTCACCACCTACCTCTAACCAGGCAGCTACAAATTCAGCGACAGAGCCGAAGTTATTTCCCCATCGCTAAACTGTTCGTAGTAGGGCATAGGAACCTAGAACAGGGAGCAATTTCCTTTTAAGGGTAGGTTATTTTTCCTTCTTCCCCAACTAAGTCCGGGAATACTGCTGATAGGAGGCTCTAGCTCCTATCGGCAGCAGCCAATCCAATTAACATTTCTAGTGCAGCGTGAATTCTCCTAAAGAAAAGGTATTTTCCCACTTCATGCTCAAGGAAATCCATGAGCAATCAGAAGTTGTCCGAACTTGTTTAGAGGCTTTCTCAGAAATTCGTTTCAACGATCAACAGCCACGACTTGAATTGACTCAACAACCTCTAAACTTAGGTTTATCATCCAACTTTTACGATGGTATAGACCAGATTAAAATTCTTGCTTGTGGCAGTAGTCTTCATGCCAGCTTAGTAGGTAAATATCTATTAGAGCAAGTGGCTAAAGTGCCAACAAGCGTACACTATGCCTCAGAATTTCGGGATGCACCATCGCCTGCAACTCCGAATACTCTCATTGTTGGCGTTACCCAATCTGGAGAAACCGCAGATACTCTCGCTGCCTTAGAAATAGAAAAACAGCATTGTTCTGGTGAAACTCGATTTTTAGGAATTACCAATCAGGCGGGAAGTTCCTTAGAAAAGCTGGTAGATCGTACAATTCATACTTTGGCAGGAAGTGAAGTAGCGATCGCTGCCACCAAAACCTTTGTCGCTCAGTTGATAGCGTTCTACTGTTGGGCACTTGATGTAGCATACTGCCGTCAAACTCTATCGAGCGATCGACTGCATCAAATCCTCACGCAATTGCGCCAAATCCCCGATCAAATTGATTTAATTTTACAAAGCCAAAAGCACGCCGTCGAGCAGCTAGCCAAAGACTTTACCCATACCCAAAACTGCATTATTTTAGGGCGCGGGATTAATTTTCCCATCACTCTAGAAGCAGCACTGAAACTGAAAGAAACCAGCTATATCCACGCAACAGGTTATCACGCTGGAGAGTTTTTGCATGGTCCAATTGCGATGCTAGATTCTTCTGTAACTGTAGTAGCGATCGCGATGCCCGGAACTGTGTACGAAAAAATCCTTGCCAATGCCCAAAAAGCAAAAGCAAGGGGGGTTCGGCTCATTGGCGTGACATCCACAAACAATTCAGAAATTACTGGCTTATTTGATCGGGTGTTGACCGTCCCAGATGTGGACGAATTACTTTCTCCCATCCTGACAGTTATTCCGTTGCAACTCTTAGCCTATTACACGGCTGTTCATCGGGGATTGGATGTCGATCGCCCCAGAAATTTAACGAAGACTTTGACTGTGGATTAACCTCTTTATTTCAGAAATTGCGATCGCTTAATTCCCATTTCCTGGCAAGAAGTAACGTAGTCGCCACTGTCCGCGAATTCGCACAAAACTGACGCGGTAATCGGTTTCTGAATCGTACACATAGCGGTTGAGAACCCAACCTTTTTTACCATTCCCGAGTTTCACTGGCGTCCAACCATCGATAACCTTTTCCTTCACCTCTTTCTGCATCTGCTCTGGTAAGCTGTTAAAGGTGTTGCCATCAAACCCTACAAAATCGTAAGACACAACCCCCACAACTTTGCTACCTGCCCCAGGGTTTGCACGGACATTCACATTTTGTCCTAAAATTGCCAGTTGTCCAACATTCGGTTTATCTGGGCGAATTGACTCCAGTGCTTTTGCGATATCTGGACACACCCAAACATCAGATCCCGGTTCTTTGTTCGCCACTTTTGCCTGATTGTCGGTAGCACAACCTAAACTAAGTGCCTTATCCATGTATGCCCAAAATTTAGAATTTTTGTCATCAATGTTGTAGCTGTCCAAATTGAGCGTACCGCCATAGTTCCATTCAGTTTCTGAGGTGACAAGCGTGCGAATAAAATTAGCATCCCGCCGACTAATGGCATCTAAAAGACGCACGCGAAACTGAGAAAACGAACTTTTGTCTGGCGGAGTTGTTTGAGTCCCAGTTGGTTTTGAAGTCGGCGGCGTATACGGTGGGGGCGATACCGCCACAGACGGGGGTATTGTCGGTTCTAGTGTCTCCGTTGTCGCCGGAGGAGCTGGAACTTCAGTTGTGGGTTGTGGTGGTTGGCTGTTGCGGTAGCTAATCGTTGCTAAAGTGGAACCTGCGATCGCTCCTATAGCGATCGCGCATGTTATTAAAATTTGATAAGGTTTCATTCTACCCTCTTGTTCGGTATTCTAAGTTCCTACGTTTTCAATGCCTTATCTTTGGCGGAGTCAGTGCAAATCCTGCTTGTTTGTTTTTACTGTTTTCAGGATTAACTTGCTAAAGCGGTTGGGTATTTATTCCCATTTTTTTACTCATAGAAACACCCTCACCAATCATTTTTTGACGACTAAATAACTTATAAAACTGATTCTGAGCTTTCTAAGTAGCAAGCTTCATCAATGCGATGCCAGTTTGTTAAGTTGCCACATAATTTCTAAGTTATTTTCGTGACCAAAGCTTCTTCGATTGAATGCCCTTTCAAATAACTGTCACAACCTCATTGGCTTTTCTATGGTTAATGATTATGATCTAAAACAAATTATTTTCATAAGATTTTACTTTAGTCTTTGGTGATACACATCAGATACCTCACCCCCTGAGGTGGGAGTGCTGCTACGCTAGAAGGAAGATAGATAATAAGAAACTGAAGTGTAGCGCTTAAACAGGTGAATTGATATCAGCTCGCTCTCAAACTTTTTACTAAACTAGACGCTTGAGCGATCTAAATGTTTCCATCTGTAAGTTTGAGAAATCTAAAACGACTTTTTATATTTTATCAATTAATAATAGACCGAGATAATGCAGTGAGCCTAAACGATTCATGAAGGTGATATCCTCGAATTCTCTAAGAATTCGAGGATATGAACCGCTGGTCCGCCACTTAAATGGGATTGCTATATAAGCAACCGTTCCCTTTTTCCTTTAGGAAAAGAATTTTTTAGAAGATATCTGAAAGGAATATTGGCATCTTGTCTGGGCTTTCACTCTCAGGAAATAAACTGCTGCACCCAATAGGAAACTTCTGCCCAAAAGCGGAAGCCTTTGTTGAGCAATGGTGTAATAACCAACTATAATTTTCCCACTACCAATTCCTAAAGTCCTGAGTTACCAGAACTGCTAATGATGCTATGACGGTGTCTTTTCTTAGGATCTCGTTGCTTTGCCTGCCACCTAGCTTTCCAATCTCGAAGCGCGATCGCTGTTCTGGCGGTAGGAGAAACATAATTTGGTGAATTTGCTTCTGATTTTTTCTTATCTGAATCTTTCCCTGAAGGACGCTGAGTTGTCATAAACTGCGCTAAATTGTCTTGAGGCGATTCCCAGCCAAATGCCTGCATAATCGCTGTTGCAGATTGATAACGTTCGCGTAAAGAGATTTTCAGCATTCTGTTGAGAATTTTGCCAAAGTCTTTACTGACTGATATCGTGTCCTGCCACTGAATCTCACCCGTAGAGCGATCGCTATCAAATTCTAGCGGCGCTTTCCCACTCAACAAGTAAAGACACGTTACGCCTAACGAATAAATATCGCTGGCATAAACAGGACGCAGTGAAAATTGTTCCGGCGGTGCAAATCCAACCGTGCCGATAAACTGGGTGGTTTGCTTCTGACCTCCTGTATCGCTTAAAGGAACCATCTCCTCTTTGACAGCTCCAAAGTCAATCAGCACCAGCCTCCCATCGTCCTGGCAACGGATGATGTTCTGGGGCTTAATATCGCGGTGAATTACATTATTGCCGTGGATGTACTGCAACAATGGCAGGATTTGACGAAGGAAATATTTAACGCCCTCTTCCGATAAGGGACCTCCGCGCCGCACCAAGCGTGCGAGGGTATACCCTCGTACATATTCTTGAACTAAATAGAATTCTCCCTCGTTTACAAAGTAATCTAGCAGCATGGGAATTTGGGAATGGCTGCCCAACTTACTGAGGGTTCTTGCTTCTTGCTCGAAGCGTTTCCGCGCTGTTTGCAGTCCAATCGGATCGCTAAACTTGGGACACAGCTGCTTAATCACGCACAAAGGATCGCCTGGCAAGTTGGCATCTCTGGCTAAAAAGGTGATACCAAAGCCACCTCTTCCCAACATTCGCAGGATCTCATAGCGATCGCGGAACAACTGCTCGGTACCACACAGCTGCCCTAGTTCAGTTTGCTGTAAAACATCTGAGTGAAAAGTTGACAGATTTGTGGGTGGAAAATTCATGACCGTCACTGGCAGGAGGAGGGCAGGAGGGGGGCAGGATCTGCGCTATGCTCCTAGTCTAGATCCCAGTTGTGATAAAAAGCAGAGCGTAATTTTTATTTCCTGATGGTATGGCAATCAGCGGGGATGCACAACCTTCCGCAGTAATATTCCCAGGTAGATCGTTCTGAATGTAGAGACCGGATGATTCGGTCTGTACAATTAAGATGCAAAATTTGCGAGCCAAATCGGGCTTATGACCATGAATACTACACTACAGCGTGTCTTTGACCAAGGTCGTGCTTTAAAAATTATTACCGGATTGAATAACTTCCATCCGGAGCGAGTTGCTGCCACCGTTAAGGCAGCCGACTTAGGCGGTGCTACTTTCGTCGATATTGCCGCAGAACCCAATTTGGTGCGGTTGGCTCGTCAGTTGACAAGCCTGCCAATTTGCGTATCAGCAGTAGAACCAGAACTGTTTGCGATCGCAGTGGAAGCTGGAGCGGATTTGATTGAGATCGGCAACTTTGATAGTTTTTACGCGCAGGGACGGCGGTTTGAAGCAGAGGAAGTGTTGGCGCTGACGCAAGCAACGCGATCGCTGCTGCCAAATATTACCTTGTCTGTCACCGTGCCCCATATTCTGGAGCTAGATCGGCAAGTTCAACTCGCAGAAGCATTGGTAAAAGCCGGTGCCGATATTATCCAAACCGAAGGAGGCACTTCCTCAACCCCGACTCACGCCGGTACGCTGGGACTGATTGAAAAAGCGGCTCCTACCTTAGCAGCAGCTTACGAAATTTCCCGCGCTGTTTCCGTCCCAGTCCTGTGTGCTTCCGGAATTTCTAGCGTTACCGCACCGATGGCGATCGCTGCCGGTGCTGCGGGTGTCGGCGTCGGTTCTGCCATCAACCAACTCAACAGTGAAGTCGCGATGGTAGCGGCTGTTCGTAGCTTGGTGGAAGCACTATCCACTGTCAGCCGCGAACGCATTCATGCGTAATCCCTAAGCGGTCGGAGTGATGAGTGATGAGTGATGAGTTTTGAATTTTGAATAAATCTTGGCTAAGGAACGTGGATTAAAAAACTTACACTGATGCACGTTCTGTAGGGACATGGCAGCGCCATGCCCCTACGCCAGAAATCGAGGTTAATCAATCAACCCTCAAAACTCAAAATTCAAAACTCAAAACTTATCCCAAGCAATCTTTCAAGCTGTAAACCACTTGCTCCTGTTCCGCCAGAGAAAGTTCTGGAAACATGGGCAAGGCCAAAACCTCGTGACAGACTTGCTCCACCACAGGGAAGTCCCCAGATTTATAGCCTAAATTCTTGTAGACCGGCTGTAGGTGTAAAGGCAGGGGATAGTAAACCATCGAACTAACGCCTTGCTGCTGTAGCTGATTGCGAACCTCATCCCGATAGCTGCCGTTACTGGATTGGGTGAGGCGAATCGTGTATTGATTCCAAACACAGCGACCTCCTGGCGTTTCTTGCGGCTTCACCACCCCAGGCACCGGCTCTAACAATTGGTGGTACTGCTGTGCAACCGAGCGACGCAGGTCATTCCACGTATCCAGATAACGCAGTTTAATTTGCAGAATGGCGGCTTGTAGAGCATCCAAGCGGCTATTAATGCCAGTTGCTTCATGATGGTAGCGATCGCGCATTCCATGCTCCCGCAGCATCCGTATAGCAGAAGCGATCGCTGGATCGTTCGTCGTCACCGCACCGCCATCCCCACAAGCACCCAGATTCTTAGTAGGAAAGAAACTAAAGCAGCCAATATGCCCGATGCTGCCTACTTTAGATCCTGCCCACTCAGCGCCTGTGGCTTGGGCACAGTCTTCAATCACCGCTAGATTATGAGCCTGTGCTACGTCCATCACTGTCGTCATATCCACCGGCTGCCCAAACAGGTGAACTGGGATAATGGCGCGAGTTTTAGCGGTAATCGCCTTTTGCAGCTGATCGATATTGAAATTAAACGTATGGGCATCAATATCGACAAAAACCGGCGTCGCCCCCACCACGCTAATTACTTCAGCAGTGGCAATAAAGGTGAAAGGCGTCGTAATTACCTCATCCCCCGGCCCAATCTGTAAAGCCCTGAGAGCTAGATAGAGGGCATCTGTACCAGAGTTACACGCTACACACTCTGAAACGCCTGTGTAAGCTGCAAACTGTTGCTCGAAGCCTGCAACCGAAGGACCACCAATATAACGACCAGAAGCCAAGATGCCTAGAACGGCTGCATTCACTTCTTCACTGATAATTTTGTACTGCCGCGACAGGTCTAGGGGGGGAATATTATTCACTCGTTGACACCACAAATTTTTATCTACATAGAACCAAATTTTGCTCAGAAAGGGAATCCACGCCTCACCATCCTTTTTGATTCAGAATGCCGAACTTACAAAATTGTTTCGCAGAATTTGGCAGATAGAGGGACGATAACAGGAAAACGAAGCAGACCCACAGAGGACAAGGGGAGCATTCCTATTTTCACTCAGTCCTAACTCCTAACTCCTAACTCCTCAGTCCTCAGTCCTCAGTCCTCAGTCCTCAGTCCTCAGTCCTCAGTCCTCCGCCCTCCGCAATCAAAACTTCCTCAACCCTGGCAGAATTAGGGAGAAAGCAAGACCTCATTTTGAACTGTGGATTCTTTAATCGCACTGAACTTTACAGACCTTGTCTTGGCGTTGGGCATGATGGCAGTTGCCATTGGTTTATCCAGGATTCAACAACTCGGATTAGAAGGGCAATTGGCGATCGCGACTGGTCGCACTATTATCCAGCTGTTGGGCGTTGGATATGTATTAGCCTTTGTCTTCGCCTGGAAAAATCCTTGGGCAGTTTTGGCACTTTTGATGGTGATGCTGAGCATTGCCGCAATTGTTGCTCGCAATCGCATCGGCAAAAAAATTCCCCAAGTATTGCCCGTGGTGTGGGGGTCGATTTTGGTGAGTAGCGCCCTGACATTGAGTTACACCACTTTGTTGATCCTTCAGCCGCCCATTTGGTATGAACCCCAGTACCTGATTCCCTTAGCGGGAATTGTACTCGGAAATGCGATGAATGGAGCAGCGATCGCGGGCGAACGTTTGAGCAGCACCGTCAACGCTAGTCGCGCCGAAATTGAAACCCACCTGAGCTTAGGTGCAACGCCACAACAGGCGGTTGCACAATACCGCAAAGATTCCATCCGCGCCGGTTTGATTCCCACTCTGAACCAAATGATGGTTGTTGGAGTCGTGACACTACCGGGAATTATTACAGGTCAATTATTGAGTGGTGTTGACCCGCTGAATGCTGCATCCTACCAAATTTTAATTATGTTTATGCTTGCTTTTACCAACTTAGTGACAACTTTATTAGTCACTCAAGGGCTTTGCCGCCAGTTTTTTACTAGCGAAGCCCAACTCAAGAATCATTAAAAATAAAAAACGAGTTTTCTTAAAAAAATCCTAGGTAGTTTAACTCAAATCTTGCCCAGTTTTATTACGACTTTGCATCTGTTGTTTATTAATTTGACAAATGCAAGATGTAATCCTAATTTCCCTTGATGATGCTACACATTTGATCCGCTCAACTGGGAAGGAAGACGAAGCAGTAAGTGTAGCAGCACAAAAGTGAAATGGTATAAGTAGCAACAGCAAAAGCTAACGCAACCTCAGGATTTGGTGGGTTGAGATAGAAAACATAACCGACCCTAATGTGAGACTTTTATTCCTAGCTAACTTTAGGATACTTGTTAATCAACGAACCATCTGGAGTATAGAGTTCAAGAGGAATACGGGCGTTATCGCTAATCGCTTCCAGTGCGTCTCCTAGCGTTCGCAAATGAGCGGCTATCCCAGCTTGAGCATTAGAATCTCCTCTCAATTGTGCGGCGTTTACGGTTTGCGTCACCATCTGCATATAAGCGGGTGTCAGCTGAACTCTGATAAGCTGACTGGTGACAGTGTATTCGCAGACTTTCGGCGTCCCAGCGCAGGTTTTAATAAGATCGGTACTCGCTTTTTGGAGCAGGCTGGCATACCCTAGTTGGATTTCTGCTTGCCTGAGTTCGGCTTTATAAGAACTCATTAGGGAATCGCCTTGATTGTAGAAAAAAGTGCCTCTGGGAATTTTTTGAATGTTAACAATTGCATTGCGCCAGTTCAGCACCGCTAATGTCCATTGGTTGCGCTGTTCGTAATTTTTGGCATTACGTGCGAGGGTTTGAGCAAAATTGTAGGCGTTAGCGGCAATTTGTTCTTTGTTTTTGCGATCGCGTGCTGCTGACAATTTGGGCAGATTCGTCGCCAGCAGTTGCTGCGCCTCCGGACGGGAAGTCGTGCCGACAGGAATCGCCTTGAGCCGATTGATTGCCATCTCCCAGTTCATTTCAGCCAGTCGCCAAGTGGCGATCGAATTCGCCACTCCTTCACGGGCTTCTGCTACCTGAAGCCCTTCTTTTGCAGCGTCGAGGTTTTTAAGCGCCTGTCGTTCGGCATTCACTCGCCCGTTAATCGCGGCTAAATTTATTCGATAGTCCTTAATTTTCTGCTGAGCCAGTTGATAGACCGTGCTATTTTTGGGCACGGGTTCCAAAAGCGCGATCGCTTCTCGCCATAGCTTCTGAATTTCTAACCATTCTGTCGCTGAATGGGGAGGATTTTGGCTCTGTCTAGCCGCCGCGGAACCTTTACTCAAAGCCATTACCAGCTGATCGAGCAATTCGGCTTGCTGCGAATTGTCGTTCAATTGCTTCTGAGCTTCGGAATAAGAACCAGACCAGAATGGAATCAGCTTCAAAAGGCGGATTGCCTCTTGTTGTTTCTCTCTTGCTTCTAATATTTCTTGCCCAGATTTTGGTCTTTGAAGGGTTGCAGATGCCTCCTGGCTCAACGCTTGTGCCGTGAGTAGCGGCGTACAAGTTCCGATGACGCAGGGACGTGTCAAGGCGTAGAGAGTGAGCAGAAACGTCAATAAACTTACTCCCGCGCTTGCCAACAGTACCGGCAATGGCAATCGCTGTAGTTTACCAACCAGTGAAGTCGGTGGTGCCTCGCTTTTAACCTCCTCCGGCGAATCATCCGGCGGCGACTCATCCGGCTCTAAACTGAGTTCATCGGCGGGAAGGGAGGAAGATTCATCAATTGTCGGTGCTGAGCCGATTTCTGCCGAATCGGTATCCACTCCAATGCTGTCATCTGCCGCTGCTGGTGTCTCGCTGGGGAGATTTTCCGGAATTGTCTCCTTGCGCCTCAATTTTTTGGGCGGATTTTTGACTTCTGTCGAATTTGGGATTGTCTCCTCGATAACAGCTGTCTCATCAGCGAGAGCAGTCGTTGACGTTGACACAGTTGACGTTGACACAGGTGACGGGGACACAACAGGCGGATCGACACTGAAGGCATGGAAAGCATAGGGTTGCTTTTGCCCGACTACTCTTAGATACACCTGGACTTGACGGGCAAATTCCGGTTGCAGACTTTTGAGAGTTTGCTCTAACGTTCTAAAGGTTCGTTGCGGGTCAGGCAGAAAATCCGCTGGGTGTTGCGTCAAAATAATTAACGCTTCCTGCGGTAAGGCACACCGAACTTGAAAGGGAACCTTCTCCGGTAATGCCGAGTAAAGGCGATTTTGTAGAATTCGCCCCAGTACCTCTAATTCGCTTTCGCGGGCTACTGTTTCCATCCAGCAACACCCTCCGTTTCACTTTCTTCCATTTTGAGGCAGGACAGCTAAAAAGCTTGCTCAATTTTCTACTTTCAAGCAGAGGAATCGCATCAGTAGTGCTTGCAATAATTAAAAAATATAATCAAAAATCTAAAAATTTGTCTTGGCTACAGCGAATTGGCTATTGCTTGCAATGCTAGGGCTTACCATTAACAACTGTACGGGCACGCGGCTAAGGTGTTAGCCTACTGAACTCAAGTTATGAAGATCGATACTCCACCGCTATCTGAACAAGTCATCCTAATTACAGGAGCTTCTACTGGGATTGGCGCTGCTCTGGCGCAAGTTTTAGCGACTCAGTCGTTGGGAATCCGGCTCGTCTTAGCAGCTCGAAACCAGGAAAAATTGGAGGAAGTCGCAACTTTCTGCCGCAAAGCGGGTGCTGATGTGCTGGTTGTTCCCACCGATATCTCTCAAGTTGAGCAGGCTAAAGCTTTGGCAACTAAAACGATCGACCATTTTGGGCGCGTGGATGCCTTGGTCAATAATGCCGGATATGGACAGATGGGACCAGTAGAGTTGATTCCATTTGAGGCGGTGCAGCGGCAGTTTCAGGTCAATTTACTCGGCCCGCTTGCCTTAATTCAAGCTTTAATTCCAGGAATGCGGGACCAAGGGGGTGGACGGATCGTTAATATTAGTTCTCTAGGCGGACGCCTGGCGTTTCCCTTTGGAGGGTTATATAGTTCCTCTAAATTTGCTTTGGAAGGAATTAGCGATGCACTTCGGATGGAACTGGCTCCATTCAATATCAAAGTCAGCGTGATTGAACCAGGGCCAGTCAGTACGGAGTTTTTCGCGGTAGCAGCGCAACGGGTTGAGCAAGCGATATCAACTCCACAAGATACACCTTACCGGGCTGCTTTTGAGCGGCTAGAAGGGCTAGAGGAACGAACCAGTAGTCGAGCTTGGACTTCCGAACGGGTTGCTAAAGTGGTTGTGCGATCGCTCACCGACCGTCATCCTCGTCCCCGCTACGTGGCTGCTACTGGGGGAGATATTCTACTGTTTTTAATGAACAAAGTGTTGCCTACCAGGGCGGTTGATGCCTTTTGGCAGCGTTTCTATGGAATTGATAAAGTCGCCAAAGACTGGCAAAGTCGTCAGAAACAGGGGTAATCGGGATTGGGTAATTGTCACTCGTCATTATCGTTAGCCATTCGTCTTTGGTTTGCTGCGACTGCCGAATAACGAATCCCTTTTTTCTCAATTACCATTCCCCATTCCCCATCCCTCATCCTTAATTGCCATTCATGGATTTACTAGAATATCAAGCTAAAGAATTATTTCGGGAGATGGGCATCCCCGTTTTGCCTTCTCAACGAATTGATAATTCCAGAGACCTCAAAGGTTTGCAAATTCCTTACCCGGTTGTCCTAAAATCGCAAGTGCGTGCTGGTGGACGGGGTAGAGCGGGTGGAATTCGATTTGCAGAAAATACCATCGATGCGATCGCGGCAGCACGGACGATTTTTAATTTGCCGATTCTGGGTGAATATCCCCAAGTGCTTCTAGCAGAAGCAAAATACGATGCTACTCGTGAATTTTATCTAGCCGTCACCCTAGACTACGACCTTCGTCGCCCGGTGCTGCTAGGTTCCTCACAAGGAGGCATGAACTTGGAAGCGGTGATGGAGCTTCTTCAGCAAGTAGTTGTTGACCAAGAATTTTCCTCTTTTTATGCCCGCCATCTGACTCTGAAAATGGGACTCCAAGGTTCCTTGATCCAGTCAGTTAGCACCGTTATCGAAAAGATGTACCATCTGTTTGTCCAAAACGATTTAGATGGAGTAGAAATCAATCCCCTAGGTGTAAGTCCTACAGGCGAATTGATGGCTTTAGATGGCAAAATTACAGTCAATGATGCTGCTCTTAGACGTCATCCCGCTTTGGCTTCTCTAGCGGCAAAAATGCCTCAGTCCGATATCGCGAAGGAAACGCCTACAGACATCGATCCCGGTAAGTTTCTACCCATTCAGAACTGGCTGAATCGAGATGGTAATATTGGGATTCTCTGTAACGGCACCAGCTTGGCGATGGCAATGGTAGATTTGGTTTACAGCGCTGGCGGTAAGCCGAGACTTTGCCTAATTGTGGGTGAGGAGGCGAGTGGAAATTTGACACCCGCATCTTGGAGAGAACAGCTCGAACAAGCGCTGGAGCGTCTCACTCAAAATAAAAATATTAAAGTATTGCTGGTTAATATTTTGGGCAATACCGCAGCGAGTCAGGAAGTCGTTGCAGTGATTGATTCATATCTGCAACGAAAAGTTAATGAAATGACAGAGCATCCGCAGCGAATGACTCGACGGGTTAGTACACCCAGCCCCAAGGACTCTCGCACCCGGATCGGCGATCGCAGACCAGAATTTCTCACCCTGCTTCCCCAATTTGTTGTGCGCTTAGCAGGTGGCGAACTCGACAAAAGCCAAGAGCCTCTAGCCACGATGCCCGTACACTGGAGCGATAATCTGGATGACGCTGTTGAGCAAGCGATTTCCCTAGCCAAAGCAGCAGCTAAAAGTAGATCCGGGACTCCCAGCACCAAATAGTGAGGCAAGGTTGTTTTAGCGGTCGAGCTTTCATGCTGCTTTGCTTGGCATTAAAGTTACATTCAGGACGTTGGCTTGCTCCTGTCAACCTGACTCGCTCATCTCAACCTGATATAGATGTATAGGAGATGTTAGATACCGACATTTGTTATTAGACCTCATGTGCTGTTCGCGCACGAACGTTGCATGGAAAATAGACTTTGGTAAAGGATCATGAAGTTAACGCCAGACAGTAAAATCCTGATACAAGGCATCGCAGAACCACTTGCGTCAACCTACACTGCCCGAATGACAGCTTACGGCACGAAGGTAGTAGCTGGGGTCAGTGCCGGTCAGGGAGGGCAAACGCTGGATGGCATTCCGGTGTTCGACCTGGTAGAGCAGGCGATACAGTCGGTCGGAGCGGTTGACATTAGCATTATCTTTGTACGACCTTACGCGGCGCTTGATGCTGCGCTAGAAGCGATCGCAGCAGGTATCCGACAAATTATTCTGATTACGGGTGGGATACCTCCCCTGGATATGGTTCGGCTGCTCAGAAAGGCAGAGGCGACTCAAACTCTCATCGTCGGTCCCAGCAGTGCTGGGATTATTGTTCCAGGCAAGGTTTTACTAGGCACTCATGAACCTGAATTTTATAGCCCTGGATCAGTGGGACTGCTCAGCCGCAGCGGCAATCTCACCTACGAAGTAGCCGGGGAAATGACACGAGCCGGTTATGGTCAGTCGATTGCTGTCAGTATTGGCAGCGAGCCATTTGTCGGATCTTCTGTCGTACAATGGCTGGAAATTTTGGCAGCAGATAAAAACACGAAGGTCATTGTTTTAGTCAGCCATATCAGCCATACCAGTTCTAGTGATGAACAGGCGGCAGCAGAATACATCGTTGCTACACTTGATAAGCCAGTAATTGTATATTTTGTCGGTCGCTTGCTTCCCCAAGAAAAACTTTTAGGCCCAGGGAATGCACTTGGTTTTTGGCGTCAGGAAGCGATGCTCGCTTCTCCACAGGCTGAACTTGCCGCCGAACAGACACCTGAAAACCGAAAAATTGCCGCTTTCAAGCAAGCGAAAATTCCAATAGCAGAGCGCCCTTCTCAAATTCCAGATTTGGTGAAAAAGGCGCTCAAAAAGTCGGGTTGAGGATTGAGTTAGAGCGGGAAGAGAGGGAGAAGTAGTCGCGATATTTCTCCCTCTCTGAAGTGTTCTAGCGGGCGGGTGCTGATGGACGATTGGCAAAGATTGCTTTGGAGGAAGATGCGCCTGCTAATCGCATCTGCCGCGTCAATTGTAAGCTTAACAATGTCGTAACGCTCCACTGTCCCAAGATTGTCAGAAAAATGGGAATTGTGGAGGCTTCTTTTACCCCTATCCACGGAAAGGCGGTAAGCAGCCACACACCAGAGCTTTGATAAAATGGCATCGACAGCACGCTGAAAAAGATTGGGGGAAATGCAATCAAGGCTATTACAGTTATGCCAGCCCAGAGCGATCGCTTTGCTGTTTTCATAAATAGCAGCATCTGAGCGATACCCGCCAATATCAAGATCCAGTTTAGGCTCAAGATCAAACCTAAAATAGCTGAAATCTTGCCACTGTTTTGAGGCCAAAACAGAATCCAAGCACCCCAAATTACGGTTTTAATGCCCAAATTTACTGCTACTGCCACCAGTGATGGGCTTTTTTCACCCCACAGCAAATCCTGCATTAAGTCGCTTTTCCAAAAACTTTTACGGTTAGAAACCTTTTCGCGGCGGTAACGCGCCCAATCCTGTAATGCCTGACGGTGAGGGGATAAAGCAGCAATTAAACCCAAGAACCATAGCAGATTTACGGTTTCCATAAAGACCAACAATCCCCACAGAAATCCAGATTCAGCAAATTGTGCCGGATTTAAGTGGTTCTTTTGTAGACAAAAACCTAGAAGCAGGAATTCAAAATAAGCGACCATCCAGTAACTTTGTTTTTTGCTGATAAGCGTGGCGTTGGCATTAGCAAAACGCCGATTTAAGGCTTGCCAAATCCAGTAAGTCCACAAACTAAAAGTTAGAATTGCAAAGGTCTCAGCTAACAAAAAGTTACTACCGAGCGGTATATAAAACCATTGCCAATAGTATAGTACTGAATCGCTCCAATCATAATTGGCCTGTGTAACCAGGGACACAGACCAATTAATTACATTTAGCCAAGGCAAAGCAAATACAAAGGTTAAAAAACTGGCTGACGAAGCTTGAAATTCGCTCAAAAATCCATAAAGTAAGGCAGCGCTATAGAAGAAATAGTAACTAACACCTGAGAGCAAATAAAAACTCACCAGAAAGTAAAAAGGTACACCGGCACTAATCGCAGACCAGCAATGCAATGGTAGTGCTAGGGCCACACCCAGATAAAGTAAAATAGGCACTCCCAGGATTTTCCCCGTCAAAATGCTTTGACTGGATTGGGGACTCAATCGAATGAAATTCAGGGTGCCTCGACGCTCTTCTTTACCAAGGTCGCTGAGAATCATATAGACCCCAGCGAGTAATAAGATAAGAGGCAAAGTCCAATTCAAAATGCTGAATAGGGTTTGCCACCACTGCTGCCAGTCAATGACAATCTCACCGGCAGCATCCAAACGGCAGTTGTAGTTACTGGTTCTTACACAAAAGCTGCTGTAGGTTCCATCCAAATTTAGTTGTTCGTAAAAATACAAGACCAGTAAAAACTGACTAATCAAAGAGACACTAATAGCGATCGCTAACTTGCGAGTTTTCAGTTGTCCTTTGAGTTCGCGCAGAAACTGAGGGTTCCAATCGCCCAATCGCTCCATCCAAAGTAGGTTCATCTCTGTTTTCCTTGATCGCAAATTTTGAGAAGAAACCCGTTTTCGAGGCAGAAAACGGGTTTTTCTAGATTCGTTTGTGTCCGAGAATTCGATTCGAGCGATCGCTATCTCTACAAGCCGTTAGCGGGTAAAGAGGAACGATTGGACATCAACGATTTCGACGCGGACTCACCCGCCTGTCGTAACTGTCGCGCTGTCTGAATACTCAACAAGCTGAACATTAGCCACTGACCCAGCACTGCCAGACCCAGGCTAGTCGCAGCAGCATCTTTTACAGCACCCCAGGCGAAGACGGAAAACAGCCATACGCCAGGGATTTTAGCCGGAGAGATTGATAGTAAGCCGAACACAATCGGCGGCAATATAATCAATCCAGCCACTGTACTCGCTGCCCAGAGCGATCGCTTCGGTGTCTTCATGAACAGCATTAGCTGAGCGACGCCTGCGTAAATCAAGATTAAATTGACACTCAGCAGGAGGGTCGCCAGCGCTGATGCTTTATACGCACTTGCAGGCCAAAGGAGTATCCAAGGCACCATGATAGTTGAAGCAATCAGTAAATTCAGTGCCACTGCTACCACTGAGGGGCTTTTTTCCCCCCAAACCAAATCCTGCACCAAGTTTTTCACGCGAGAAGATGTTTTCTCCCGTCGGTAACGCGCCCAATCCTGCAAAACTTGGCGGTGAGGCGACAACGCCGCCATCAGACACAAGAACAGCGGCAAATTTAACAACAGCAAACCACCAAAATTATCAAACAGTCCGCCTGGTATAGATTCTGGATTATCTGCGCGCCATTTTGGTAAGGTTAGGGCAAATCCCAGAACAGCCACTTCAAAGCAAGCCGTCATTATATAACTCTGCCGTTTGCTGAGGAGAGTCGTACTGGGATTGTGAAAGCAACGCTTCATCCCTTGCCAAAACCATAAAGTTCCCACCGCATAGTTCAGCACGCTAAAGCCGATGACATTCCAGATGCTGGTACCTAGAGGTAAGTAAAACCATTTCCAGGCTTCCAGTTGCGCCATTCCCATTGACGTTGAATAGGCACTTCCTTGAGAACTGGCATCAATGAGGTATGCCAGCACAATTGAAGGAGAAAATAGATGCAGCCAATCTAGGGGGGAATTATGGATGATTGTGCTGCTGTTAAGGCTCAAGCCAGTCATAAGGCTCAAGAACATCAGCACGATGCCGCTGCCAATCCAAGATTGAAATCCACCGAGTCCACCGGCGACCAATCCATAAAGTAAGGCGGCGCTGTAGATGCAAGCGGCGCTGGCAACCACGACACCATAAAACCCCAGAATGAGAACTAAAGGAATTTCAGCCGACAGACCCGCCAACAAATGCAAAGGAATCGCCAGACCGGCTAGGAGATAAAGTAAAATCGGCACTCCCAGCAGCTTACCGCTGAAAATACTGGTTGTTGACTGGGGGCTGAGGCGAATGAAATTCAGCGTGCCGCGATTTTCTTCCCGCGATAGGTCGCTAATTAGCATATAGGTGCCAGCCACCAAGACGGTCATGAAGCCAATAACACTCAGCCACACGAACACATCTAGCCACCACAACTGCCAGTTAATGGCAAAATTGCCCAGGGCATCTACAAGGCACCTCTGCCCATAACCAGGACGATTGTCTAGGCAATATCTACTGTAGATATCGCCCATACCCGTATCAACTGGCAGTTGAGTTGCGAAACTCATCAGCAGTAGCATTTGACCCATCAGCGCGATCGCTACTGCAATTAATACATTTCGGGGTTTAAGACGCCCTTTAATTTCTCGTAACAGCTGGGGATTCCAATCTCCCAGCCGGTCGCTCCAATTAATTTTCATCACTAAAAAATCTCCAGAATTAAATTCAGTGCTGAGTGAAGAGTAAGCATTGTTAATAACTCAGTCCAAAGCCTTCAGTCCTCAGTCCTCAGTCCTCAATCTTGTCTTATGATGCTTGCTGGTGTCCCAGCTTCAGGAAAATGGTTTCCAAGTCTTCCTGAGTGCAATGAAATTCGGTCAGAGGGATGTCAGATTCAACAAGCGATCGCAACAACTTAGCACAATCTTCCTGACCCCCAGAAAAGTAAAGGCGCACTCGCTCTTGTCCCGCCATCACCTCCAATTCTTCGACTAAAGGATGGTTTCTCAGCTTTGATACAAGTGACTCTAGCTTACCCAACGTAGACAAGAAAATTTGCTGGCGGCTGAGGCGGCGGCGAAGTTCCTTGAGTGGCGAACTTTCTACGAGAAAGCCGAGTTCCATGATGCCTACTGAGGTGCAAAGTTCCTCTAAGTCACTAAGGACGTGTGACGAAATGACAATCGTCATCCCGGCTTCCTGCAATACCTTGATGATTTCCCGAAACTGCATCCTGGCAAGGGGATCTAATCCCGAAACGGGTTCATCCAATAGCAGCAAAATCGGTTCGTGAATAATTGTCCGCGCCAGACTCAGGCGCTGTTTCATCCCCCGCGAGAGAGTGGCAATCATGCTATTGCGCTTACCCGTTAGCTGCACCAGTTCTAAAACTTCCCGCAGGCGCTGGCTGCGGTGTGGTTCTCGCAAGCGGTAGAGACGCCCAAAATAGTCTAGGTAGTCCCAGACTGTCAAATCGTCGTACAGGGGGAAGTCATCAGGTAGATAGCCGAGTCGCCGCTTCAGGGTAGGGTTGCTGTGATCGCGTTGCAGGCGATCGCCATTAATATAAATTTCACCTGTTGTTGGCTCTTCAGCCGCCGCCAACATCCGCAGCAACGTTGTTTTACCGGCTCCATTCGGTCCAATTAGTCCATAGACTTCACCAGCTTTTACCTGTAAATCAATATCATTAACTGCAATATGTCGATCGAATTGCTTGGTGAGTCCACAAGTTTGAATTGCCAGTTCTTTTGCCATAGCTGCTGAGGGTTGACTGTAAGATGGCTTGCTTGAGTGCTAGCGTAGCCTTTACCTACAGCATTTGCCACGAGCGTTTCTGAAATTTAAACAAGATTTCAGAACCGATTAGCCTTGTAATTCCTTAATTTGTCCCAATTTATAATAATTTCAGCCGGATAAAACATTTTACTATTTGGTTCAGCTAGCACCTTTAAGCCTAGAAGGCTCTTACAAGAGCGATCGCACTTTTGGCTCTGTGTCAATGCCGTTCGTTAATATTCGGATGCTCTGTTCTTCCAATCCTCAAAAAGCACGCCTGTAATCTTTAATAATTTTCTGCAAGCATTTTAATTAATTTTCTTTAATAAAGCTTACTGGTTTTTTTGGACATTCACAATTCCAATACATTACATCATTTATTGAAAAAATCTTTAATAAATTTGCTTGCGAATCAGCCTTAGATATTTTATTTTTTCATCTTGAACTTTCTTACTTACAACTATTTAATAAATTCCAAAGAGCTTCAAAAGCCAGTTAGTAAAAGACACGACTCCTAAATCAACTTCGACAATGGCACATAAATCATCCGATATCGAGCTGATAAAATGCTGAAAAATAGTATTGACATTTTATAGAGACGAAGGATTCGAGCGGCAATTTCTCCTTGTTAGCAGCATTGACTGAATGCTTTGCCCATTACATTATGAATGGTGTTATAACCAACTTCTCAGACATCCCGCTCCTAGCTGCCCTCACCGCCTTCTTTTTTGGCAGAAAGTTAGCAATCAGAGGAATTGCTGGTATTCCCGCACCTATTTAGGTCTAGCTGGGCTTTAGCTCTAGCTGGGCAGATTGTAACTGAATCTGAACGTTTTTCAGGTACATTTCCCCTGTATGATTAATAACTCGCAAGAGTTTTGAACAACCTATGACACAGCAGAACTACCGTATTACCCTACTTCCCGGCGATGGCATTGGCCCTGAAATTATGGCAGTAGCGGTAGACGTGTTGAAACTTGTCGGGAAACAATTTGAGATTCAGTTTGAATTTCAAGAAGCCCTTGTGGGGGGTGCGGCGATTGACGCTACGGGAGAACCGCTACCCGCCCAAACGTTGGAAACATGCCGCAATAGCGATGCTGTTTTACTCGCTGCTATTGGCGGTTATAAGTGGGATAACCTCCCTCGCCATCAACGCCCGGAA
Organism: Trichocoleus sp. DQ-A2; assembly: GCF_039961915.1. Classification (NCBI taxonomy): domain Bacteria; kingdom Bacillati; phylum Cyanobacteriota; class Cyanophyceae; order Leptolyngbyales; family Trichocoleusaceae; genus Trichocoleus; species Trichocoleus sp. DQ-A2. The sequence continues at coordinate 97,690 of NZ_JAMPKD010000020.1, read as the reverse complement.
ACGGGTTTACTAGGACTCAGGGCTGGTCTTGGCTTATTCGCCAATTTGCGTCCCGCCAAAATATTACCCCAGTTAGTGGATGCTTCGTCCTTGAAACGGGAAGTGGTCGAGGGCGTTGATATCATGGTGGTGCGCGAATTGACTGGTGGTATCTACTTTGGGGAACCGAGAGGAGTTTTTGCTACGGAAACAGGCGAGAAGCGCGGCGTCAATACAATGGCTTATACGGAATCAGAGATTGACCGGATTGGGCGAGTAGCCTTTGAGACAGCGCAAAAACGTAGTGGAAAGCTATGTTCGGTGGATAAATCAAATGTGCTGGAAGTATCGCAGTTGTGGCGCGATCGCATAACTGCGCTCTCGAAAGAATATCCAGATGTGGAATTGTCTCACCTCTATGTAGACGCCGCTGCTATGCAACTTCTTCGCTGGCCTAAACAATTCGACACAATTGTGACAGGTAATCTATTTGGTGATATCCTGTCTGATGCTGCCGCTATGCTTACCGGCAGTATTGGAATGTTACCTTCTGCCAGTTTAGGTGCATCTGGTCCTGGTGTCTTTGAACCCGTCCACGGTTCTGCCCCCGATATCGCTGGGCAGGATAAAGCAAATCCGCTGGCGCAGGTTCTGAGTGCAGCGATGATGCTGCGCTACGCCTTAGACCAGCCTGCTGCTGCCGACAGAATCGAGCAAGCGGTGATGCAAGTTCTGGATGAGGGCGATCGCACGGGTGACATCATGTCTGAGGGGATGAATCTTTTAGGGTGCAGTGCAATGGGCAATGCATTAACCCAAGCCCTATGGGCAATGCATTAATCCAAGCCCTAGAACAGTCTTAAGAAAATTTCATCCTCAACTGCAACAAAAATTGGTATACCTATTGCAGTTTGCAGGAATTGCACGGGTAGATTATAGACTAGCTCAAATAACAGGGGTAGATGAGTGGTTTACGCTTCACAGCAACGGTTAGAAAATCGGACGGAAAGGATAGATATCCCCGTGTTGCTAGACCCCAGCATCGTCAGAGCAGCTCGACAAATCTATCGGACTTACTCGGAAGTCCATCCAGACCGTATGCAGCGCCCTCTAGGGGTGGCAATCGATCGGTATACCTATCGGGGCAAGCTGATTTTTGCAGGCAAACCGATTCTGTTGCCGCAAGAATGTTTTGTGCCTTTTAGTCAAATTGAGTCGGAAATATATTAGTGATTAGTCTAAATTGTCCTTAGTCATGACCCATGACCCATGACTCATGACCCATGACTCATGACCCGTGACTGATAACTAATTGCTATGGATGATTTGATGGCGTTGCCTGCTGCTGCGATTGTCTTCGCATTGGGTGCCTCAATTGGCAGTTTTCTCAATGTGGTAGTTTATCGATTGCCAGCAGGTTTATCGATTCTTTGGCCCCCTTCTCGTTGCCCGCAATGTCTGCATCGACTGGGTAAAGGTGAAAATGTCCCAATTGTCGGTTGGCTGCGGTTACAGGGGCGCTGTCGCCACTGTAGAAGCAAGATTTCCGGGCGCTATCCACTGGTAGAAGCGGCAACAGGGATGTTGTTTTTGCTAGTTTTCTTGACGTTTGGCATTTCGGTGCAAACGCTAGGATATTGGGCTTTTTTTAGCTGGTTGTTAACACTATCGCTGATCGATTTAGACACAATGACATTGCCCAATCCACTTACTCAAACCGGCTTAATTTTGGGTTTAGTGTTTCAGGCGATCGCCGGTTTTCTGCCAGCAGCAAGTTGGGCAGAAAGTGCAAATCATTTGATGTCAGGCATTGTGGGTGGTGTAGTCGGAATTTGGTTGTTTGACATCATTGCTTTTGCGGGAGCGATCGCTTTGGGACGAGCGGCAATGGGTGGAGGAGATGCTAAACTGGCGGCAATGATGGGAGCCTGGTTGGGCTGGAAGAATTTGCTACTGGCTGGGTTTTTGGCTTGTGTAGTGGGAGCCTTTGCCGGTGGGGGAGCGATCGCGCTTGGCTGGCTTGACCGGCACCGCCCCATGCCGTTTGGTCCCTTCCTAGCACTGGGAGCGCTTTTGGCAGCTTTTTGGGGTGAGGCGATTTGGTCTGCTTACCTGCAACTCTTTTTCCCCCTCAATTAACGCATTCCCCCTGCCCTGATTTACCGCAATACTGCCGTATTGTAAGATATTCCAGTGTCTTGGATTACCCTAAAAACAAATTGCGCTCGCTGGGAAGCTGAATTAATGCAGCAAATGCTAGCGGCTCATCAAATTCCTAGTCGGATTCTCGACCTCGGTGTGGCACCTTATTTTGGTGCGGGGAGTCCTACTGCCTTACAGGTGCGATCGCAGGATCGGTGGGCCGCTCTGCTATTATTGAGTCCGATTCAGGAAGAGCAAGCTTAAAGCGTAGGAAAATCATTTTAATAAGAGGAATTAACCGTTTTCATGTCTCTATTTGATTGGTTTGCAAATCGACGAAAATCAGAGCCAATTAGTGAACAGCGGCAAGAGCGTGAGATTGCGGATGGGCTGTGGACAAAGTGCGAGGCATGTAGTGTCCTTGCTTATACCAAAGACCTCCGCTCAAACAATATGGTTTGCCTGGAGTGCAACCATCACAACCGGGTGTTCAGCGATGAACGCATCCGCCAGCTGATCGATGCCAATACCTGGATGCCGTTGGATGAACAGGTGTTTCCCACCGATCCGTTGAAGTTCCGCGATCGCAAACAATATTGCGATCGCTTGCGAGAAACTCAAGACAAAACTGGCTTGGTGGACGCCGTGCAGACAGGAATGGGGCAATTGGAAAACTTGCCTGTCGCCCTCGGTGTCATGGACTTCCGCTTCATGGGCGGTAGCATGGGTTCTGTCGTTGGAGAAAAAATTACCCGCCTGATTGAACGAGCTACCTGGGAAAGAAAGCCGGTCGTGGTTGTCTGTGCCTCCGGCGGTGCCAGGATGCAGGAGGGAATGCTAAGTCTGATGCAAATGGCGAAAATCTCCGGAGCCTTGGAGCGTCATCAAGAAGCCAGACTGCTGTATATTCCGGTTCTTACTCACCCTACAACGGGAGGCGTCACGGCTTCTTTTGCCATGTTGGGAGACATCATTCTCGCAGAGCCAAAAGCCACAATTGGCTTTGCAGGGCGTCGCGTGATCGAACAAACCTTGCGAGAAAAGCTCCCCGATGATTTTCAAACTTCTGAGTATTTGCTCCAGCACGGTTTTGTAGATGCTATTGTGCCCCGCACTCAGTTAAAGAAAACTCTAGCCCAACTCATTCGGCTACACCAATTTCTCCCCCCTGCACCGCCCCCCGTTCCCCTGTCAGAAACGATCGACTCCGAGCGTCCAGTTTCTAGATTGATCCCAAGCAACTAGACAGGGAAGGGAAAGCGACCGCAAGAGTGGGATGATATTGATATTAGAGCGGTTCAATCTCTCTCAATCATCATGGGTTTTGCAGACCTGTCCATTGCCGAAATCGCAGCAGACTATAACCTCCCAGTAGAGGAGGTTTTCAAGCTGTGCGAACAATTGGGAATCGCCTATAAAACCCAACAGAGCCGTCTGGCTCTGGAGGATGCCAAGGCCATCATTTCTAAGATTCTGTCTCAAAAGCAGGGATCGGGCACGGACGGAGGGTAAAATTAATCCCGACCAACTATCCTGAGTCCCAACAGTCGATTTTCCTTTTTGGCAATCGGCTTGCTTCTTTTTGTCCAGATGATTGGTTGAGAAGCCTGCAACTTAGGGGTCGGCTTACTAAGATTGAGTCCAGCTGTGTTGTGGATCAAAAACTCGCACCAAATTTCTTAAGGAGAACCATGCTTAAGCGATACATAAGTCTGGCTTTAGCCACTGTAATTTTCACCTTCGGATTGCTTGTCACTCAGGTAATGGCAGTCGAACTAACTGACGAAGTTCGCACCGTAAAATTAAACGATCGAGGACAGCAGGTGACATTAAACCTAAAACAAGTCGCCGAAGGCAAACGCCTATTTAACTATGCCTGCGCTTCGTGCCATGCTGGGGGCGTTACCAAGACTGATTTCAACGTCGGTCTAGGTCCGGACGATTTGGCTGGGGCAACCCCACCGCGCGACAACATTGCCGCTCTGGTGGATTATATGCATCATCCCACGACCTACGATGGGGAAACGGCAATCTCTGAAGTACACCCCAGCACAGAGAGTTCCGATATTTATACGGTGATGAGAAATCTCACAGATGATGACCTGTTTAAGATCGGCGGTCATATCCTTCTACAGCCGAAAATCCTCGGCGAACAGTGGGGAGGCGGTAAAGCCGTGCGCTAAGTAAAATTATGAGTTATGAGTTATGAATTTTGAATAAATTCATAACTCATAATTTTTGTATTTTGTCAATCTATAACATGGTCAATGCTGCGTCAACTCTTCTCACTTCGCCGTTTATTTTTGATTTTAGGCATTTGCTGGGGTGTCTGGATGGTCAGTCTACCGGCGCAAGCCGCAACCTCTTACGTTCGGCAGTACCTGCGAGTTACCGAACCCATTTCCCTAGACTTAGATGGGCAAGGTCAGACTCGCCAGTTCTCTGTGGAAGATTTCTCGGCAGGAAAGCAGTTATTTGAACAACACTGTCTAAATTGTCATGTCGGCGGCGCTACCCTGCCAAATCCAGCCGTATCTTTGTCCCTGAAGGACTTGACTGGTGCCACTCCACCCCGCGACACCATCAACAGCATCGTGGCTTTCCTTCGACAGCCGATGACCTACGACGGGAGCGAAGAAAGCTTTTGGTGTCGTCAAGTACCGGAAAGTTGGATGCCGCGACAGGAGGTAGAAACGATAGCAGCCTTTGTTCTAAGAGCCGCGCAGGTAGCACCGGGATGGGGTACAAATGATTTCTGATCTTCGTGCCGATTCAGGATGCATCTGCCAATGCCTCCGATTGATAGAAAGCAGAAATGTTTTAATTTTCTACAGAATGTAAGCGTTAAAGCTAAAATACTACTAAACAAAATTAATTGACAATTTTGGGAGGAAACGATGAGATTGAGAATGGCAATTCCACGAAGCTTAGGTTTACTAATTTGCACAATTCTGCTAGTAGTCTCTAGCTTTGTGTTGTCAGCTTCTCCTGCATCAGCAGAAACCTATACGATTAAAATGGGCACAGATGCCGGGATGTTGAAGTTTGAACCGGCTAAACTCACAATCAAGCCGGGTGACACAGTAAAATTTGTCAATAATAAACTAGCTCCCCATAATGCTGTTTTTGATGATAAGGGAGTGCCAAACGGAGATAAAGCGCTGGCTAAGGATCTGTCTCACACCAAGTTGCTAAACTCTCCAGGAGAATCCTACGAAACGACTTTCCCCGCTGACACACCAGCAGGCACCTATACGTTCTATTGTCAACCTCACCGGGGCGCTGGGATGGTTGGTAAAATTACAGTCGAGGGTTAATAGAACCGTTCCTTTAGGCTGGCAATTCAATCATAATCACCCTTGAGGTTTAAGATTTCTTCTCCTCTTTGGTGATAGAAAAAGCCTTGAAGAAGCTTAGAATAGTTCTGCAAGGCTTTTTTTTATGACTGTACCTGTTAAGAAGACCTGTTAAGAAGAGGAGAATCAAGTTGAGGAAACTGTTATCGGTTTTACTGTTGACGATTGCTCTGTTGACAGTTGCCTTGACTCGCCCAGCCAATGCAGCTGATACAGTCAGTGGTGCTAAAATTTTCAGCGCTAACTGCGCTGCTTGCCATGTGGGCGGCGGTAACGTGATTATGGCTAATAAAACTTTAAAGAAGGATGCCCTAGACAAGTATGGGATGTATTCGATGGATGCCATTGTCAACCAGGTAATGAATGGTAAAAATGCTATGCCAGCCTTCAAAGGACGTCTGAATAAACAACAAATTGAGGATGTTGCTGCCTATGTCATGGAAAAGGCTGCACAGGGCTGGTAGTCTGACAATAATTTCTTCATGCACCATGATTAAACCCCTCTAATGTCCCTAGAGGGGTTTATTTATTGCCTCTACCTTCTCACCGAGAGCGTCTCATACGGGATCTCTATCCAGAGGTGAAAAGACAGCTAGGAAGAAATTAAGTTATGTTGTTTCCAGCTTTTGCTTGGATAGTTAGGAAAGACGCCTGTGGTTCCTTTACGTGATGATAATCCTACACGCCTCACTCCGTATGTCACTTATGGACTGATTGCTGCGAATATTTTGGCTTTTATATATGAGTTGACTTTGGCTCCACAACAGCTGGAAGGTTTTTTTCGCCTTGCCGCTGTGGTTCCTAGAGAGTTATCTGCTAGCTTTAGTGGCATACCCGTGAATCAGCCGGTACCGGAGTGGCTGACACTGGTGACATCGCAATTCTTGCACGGCGGGTTTTTACACCTTGCCGGTAATATGCTGTTCCTCTGGATTTTTGGCAATAACGTTGAAGACAAGCTGGGTCACGTTAGGTACTTAATTTTTTACCTGACTTGCGGGATTCTAGCAGCTTTAACTCAGTGGTATTTTTCAATGAACTCTGGCATTCCTTCCTTGGGGGCCAGTGGCGCGATCGCGGGTGTCTTAGGTGCCTACATTCTCAGATTCCCTAATATACAAGTGCTAACATTAATTCCTCTGGGGATTTTCTTCACCACGATTCGCGTTCCTGCTGTTTTCTTCCTCGGTTTTTGGTTTGTTCAGCAGGCTTTTTATGGTGTTGCGAGTCTGAATGCGCCTGCGAATATTGGTATGGAGCAAGGTGGAGTTGCCTATTGGGCACACGCTGGTGGTTTTGTTTTCGGGGCAATCTTAGCACCGCTGTTGGGCTTGTTTTCTTCTAATTCGGATAATCATCCAGAACAACAAACTTTTTAGCAAGCGGTTCTTGGCGGAGCTGCATATTTTGAAAATCAGGAAAAGCAGTCACTTCTTCTCCTGTGCTACAAACAAGAATCTAAACAGGTTTTTTTTAGACGCTTTACAGCTAGTTTTTTTTACGAATGGCTAACTGCTCATTACTTTTCTACAATGAGCGGTTAGCCATTTGTCATTAGCGGTTTCCATTGAGGATGGATATCCGAACTGGATTTGCGATGATTAACGCTTAATGTACTCATTTGGCACTTTTTCGGACCGAGAAGGAGAAGGTTCTAATTCTTCTTCTTCTATGTCGGCTTCAATATCCTCGTTATTCGCGCTGGGAACCTGTACTGGCGTGTCTACCGCATTGATGAGCGCTCCCACGAGTGGTAGTTCTGCCTCGGTCAATTGATCGACTGCCTCTACCAAAATACTCTCCTGGGTGAAACCGGGTCGAGTCACCAGAACGATACCATCGGCGTAGGGTTCCAATAGGAGGGCATCGTTGCACCGGCTTAAGGCGGGGGTATCGAGAATCACCAAGTCAAAACGACCTCGCGCATCTTCGATCAGCCGCCTGAGTTCGCTGGATTCCAGAATCGCAGCAGGATTACGTACCGGGCCGGGACTAGGCACCACGTATAGGTTCTCAATATCTGGAACTAAACGGATACACTCACTTAACTGAGTGTAGTACCGTAGGGGTTCGAGACTAGCACCTGGATCGGGAGAGACTTTCAGGAATTTGGACTCAGAAGGCGATCGCAAATCAGTTTCTATCACTAGAGTGCGCTTGCCAGCACAAGCTGATGCAATTCCAAGGTTATAAGCATTGACTGTCTTACCCTCTTGGCTAATCGTGCTGGTCAATAACACTACTTTCAAAGGTTGATCGCTGGCTCGCCGCAGAGTGCTGCGGAAGCGCTCGTAATACTCGTGATAAACAGAATCCTGCTGGAGCAGAACCGGCGTCTCGCCCAATTGCGGATCTTGGAGGACAACGAAAGGCACTTCACCCAGCACCAGAACATCCCGTTGTCGTAGTGCTGCCCGCACTTCCTCGACCGTGTAGAACGTGCCATCCAGCATCGCTAACAGGAAAATCAATCCGCCACCCACTAATACTCCGACCAAAGCTCCCACAGCTACCGTTAACGGTAAGCTTTGACTCTTCTGCTCGCTAGCGGCAACTTGTGGCGGTTGAGCAATGGTAAGACTGCTGACCGTCTCGGCTTCTGCTGCTTTGGCATCTACTAATGCCGCCTGCATCTTATCGTACAGACCTTGTTTGAGCTGAACCTGCTGTTGTAGTCGGGCTTGATCCAGCTGTTTATTGGGGATTTTTACATATTCAGCACGGAGTTGCTGCTCGGTTTTGCGACTAGCCTGTAGTTGCTGTTGCAGGGTTTCGCGCTGGGTTTGTAAAGCTACCAGCGTGTTTGCCATACCTTGCCGCGTGGGGTCGAGGCTGCTGTCTCTGCGAATTTGGCTGGGGGGCAAGGGCGCTGCTACACCGCCTCCACCCATTACCTCCGATGCTCGCGACGATAGCAGTTCGTTGTAGGCTGTTAGCTGTTTTTTCAGCTGAATGATTTGAGGATGCTCTTGCCGCAAATCCCGGCTGAGAATTTGCAGCTGGGTTTCAGTTTGATGAATTTGCGATCGCAAGCTGTTAATAATTGGGTCAGCACTCAAGGCAGAAGACGTGTAAGCTTCAGCCGCCGTCAAACCCAACTTGTTTTGTAGACTACGAATTTGAGTGTCAATTCCCTCCAAAGTCATCTGAATCTGACGTTGCTGCTCTTGGCTGCCAGAAATTGCACCCAGTGTCCTCCCATCCTGAGCGGCAACCAGTGCGGGTCCCTCCTGGCGAATATACTGCTCTAGTCTCTGTTGCGCCTCTTTAAGTTGCATCTCAGCAGGAGATAACCGGGCACTGATAGAGTCAATAATCGCTCGTAGCCGGGAGCTGTTAATCAAACGACTCTGTTCCACCATTCCCTGCATTAGCGCTTCCAAGGTGGCACTCGCTCGCTTCGGGTCGCTATCGCTGTAAGAAACTTGAATAACCTTCGGTTCGTCCTCCTCCGGCAGCTTTACTTTCGCATTTTTAGCAATTTGTGTTGTGTCTGCTTTCACCCGCGTTGCTGCTGCTTTAACCACATTCTCTGCTAGCAGCGTATCCTCATTCAGCTCTTGACCCTGCTTTTGAATCGCTTGCGTCGTCGTTGAAAATGGTGCAATCGGCCCGTTATAAGCCAGTACCCCTGTGGCCTTGAAAACAGGAGCTGGTGCTGGTTGTATACCCATGACGGCTGATGCACCGACAATGATAGTAAAACCAGCTAATCCAATCCATTTATGTTGATCCAGGGCGATCAGATAACGCTTAACAATGGGAGGAGTCATGGTCGTTTTCGGGCCTAGGGGCTAATGAGGAAATCAGGAGTAGAAACAAGTAGAAATCAAAAGTTTACGCTAAATGTTTTTCTTATTTTGCTGCTTTGGCTTGGTATTTTCTATCATCTATTTTCTCAGATATTTTTGGTTTGAGCTGGCATTTATTACCAGCTTCTTTAGTCGGAGTTATTGTTACTATCAGTCGTTGGACCAAACAGATCGGTAGCACTTTCTCTTAGCTGATCAAAAAATAGCAGAAATCCCAAAATATCCCGAAAGGGTTGAGTAAAAGTACTTAAGGCATAAGTGATCTTACCAACCAAGTTACGACCTACCACAATGACATCGTTATTCCTTAGGGGGACATTTTGAGCAATGTTTCCCAGTAGCGCTGCTTTCCCGTCTATTTTCTGAGTCACTGCTTTGCCGCGTTCGGGATCGAATCGAATCAGGGCAATATTTCGCAGGTTAGAAGTATCTGGACTGGGACCAATCGCGCTTAAAGCATCAACAAATGTACTACCGTTGGGCAAGCTAATACTACCAATTCCCCCACCAGCGTAGCTCAAAACTCGGATATTGATCTGCTGCTGAGACACAGTAGAACGAGAAACTAACGAGCGATCGTAGTTTTGCTCCGTAGCAACTTCTAGCTTCGGGATGACTACTGCATCGCCATCTTGTAAGCGTAAATTGGGGAGTGACTGTCCATTTAGCAGCGGCGTAAACAAATCAACCCGTTGCTCAATTGTCGAGCCATCGATCCGGGCGCGACGCACCAAAACCGATCGCAGATCTCCGAGATTAGTGCTACCGCCAGCGATTAGCAATGCCGCAGAAAGTTGAGCGCCAGGAGCCAGGGTGTAGAAACCAGGTCTAACGACTTCGCCACTGATAGTAACTTGGGCTGCACGTTGACCTGCCAGCGTTACAGTGACAGCGGGATCGATGACAAAGCGGTTTAATCCCAAGCGAATTTTTTCCTGAGCTTCTTCCAGAGTCAGACCCAGTACAGATATTTTCCCTAATAGGGGTGCCACAATGTTTCCTTCCGCGTCAATGACGCTTTGAAAACTCAAGTCTGGAAAACGCTCAACCAACGCCGAAATGGTATCTCCCGTTCCCAGTAGGTAGCGATTATTAAACTGGGTCGGCTGTCCCTCAAACGGCTGAGGCGATGGATAACCCAGCGGTGGCGGCGGACTGGTGGGATCGATAGGAGCTGCTGGAATCACCACTGGCGATTGTACGTTTTCGTTGGTATTAGGGGAAGGAGGCGGAGGCGGGAGGGGAGGCGCGACCGAGTTGGGTAATGTGGGTAAAGTTTGACTCATCCCTCTACCAGCAAAACTCCCTGAGTGCAGCATCCAGAGTAGGACACTACTCGGCAACGTGTAGACACTCGTGTGGAGAGTGAAGAGAAAGAAGGCGGTGAAGCGGTGAAACCAGCCTCCAGAAGTGCGAGACATAAATATATTCACTAAGACCTTAGGGAACCGATCATCAAATTTATCAGTTATAACTCACTGTGCAACTTTCTTTGCATTCTCAACAAAGCGATCGCGTCTTGAAGTTCCTCCCCAGAAATTCATCCCGTGATGTTTTAGACTGGCACGATTGCAAATCCTAAAACCCTTATGGAGCTTTAGGTTCCCTTCCAACATCCTTGGATCAAGATGCGATAAACTTCTACCCGTTAGAAAGCCGTTTGGCTTCTAAACTCCACCGGGTTGCATCAAGGGTGACAATTCTCAAAAAGTTGCACAGATTGCACAGAGTGTAGTTATCAGTAAATTCATTCTTCAAATCCAAGCGAGTCAAGCAAATTTCTCCTCCCACTCTCAACTCATAACTCTTTCATCAAAGCAGCTTGAACCGTTTGACCGAGCGATTTAGCCAGTGGTAGAGCTGTGTCAACCTCAGCCAAAGGCTCCATCGGTATCAAGATGCTAACAGCAACCCAAGGCAAGCGGCGACGGTGCAATTGAGCCATTTGATCCGCCCAGAACCAACCACTAGGAGACGGATTGCCTCCTCCAGGCCAAGCGTACCACTGAAGCACGGCGAAGGTCTGCTGCCGAGTCCAACCGCGAAAGAAACGAGCTTTAACATCGGAAGATGTCGGACGTGTAGCAGAAGTTCCAGATTCTGTAGTGTTTTGGGTTCCCGTTTGTGCTTGAGTTTCAACCTTAAACTGCAACCGCTGCTCTTGATCGGTCTGCCACTCTTTAAACCCATTAATATCCATCCACTCAACCTCTGGTTGAGCCTTGCGATCTTCTTGAGGCAAAAGCAGCAAAGTTACCTGGGTTTTTTCATCCTGCTGGAGTTCCTGAATCGACCATTTATGACCGCCAATCGTGACGGTATCCTGTTGTTGAGTCTGCCAGCCGGGAAGCGCTAGACCAGCCTGCCGTATATTTTTGAGTTGTTTGAGGTTGGTCACTCGTGGGGGATTTGCCCAAGACCAGCGTCCTGTCAAGTAACTAGGAACTGCGCCAATTGCCATCAGTCCGACAAGAAAACTCAGTAAGACGACTTTAGAAAATTGAAAGCGCTGCAATTTCTTGGGCAGTTTCATGCTTCATCCTTCTGAGGCTCATCTGAAATATATCGATCGATCGCATTGAGTAGAAGCACAATTAACCCCAACATACAGGCAGAATAAACATCACCGCCCCAGCCTTCGTGCAGCCAATCAAAAGTTTTTTCTTGGCCAGTACCATGAAAGAAAGTTAGCAGCGTATTGCGGACGATATTACCAGTAACGCTAATGACTACTGCACCGACGACTAACAAAATCGTCTTCGTACGAGATGCCCAAGCACCCGTCCAGTAAAGCAACATCAAGGTTACATAAAGACTGGTGAATAACATCTTAAGTCCAGCGCAGAAAGGCGCAACTTCTACAATTCGTCCGCCTACGAATAAGTAAATCTGGTTGACAGTAACATTCATCCCGAACTGAGTCAGGATGAAACCAGCTGTTGCAGCAATGAATCGCTGGAGGGGCAAGGTATAGGGAGCTAGTAAGTAAGGAATTTGGGTCGGCGTTGCCAAAAATACGAGTAACAAGGGAAAGCCTTGAAGTTTGAAGCCAGGAACTCCTTTCAGCCACAGACAAAGTCCAGCTAATACAGCAGGAAAGGATAAATTTATCAGGTCAGTAATGCCGCTGAGATAAAATACCCCGCCCAAGGCTAGCAAGGCTGCGCCTAGTGGATGACTTGTATCTGGTAACTGACGCCATTGTTGTCGATTTGACCAGGTTATATAGGCGGCAAAAGGCAACCCAATTAAACCGTGGCTGTAATATTCATGTTCAATACTGATATTTTTGTTCAACCAGCCATCGTACCAGTGCCATAACAGTGGAGCGTACAGAATCACCAGCAAAGCAACAATGGTTCCTTCTAGCAAGTAACGCTCAATGGCAATCGGAATCTTTCGCTCAAAATGCATAGTTTGACCTTAATTTTCTAAGCTTTTTTAATGCTAAGCGCAAAGTTAGAATCATTATTCTTAGCGTTTTTTACATTGAAAATTCATCAGGTTCTCACACACAAGGTTTGCAAAGTATCAATGACCTGATGGACTTGGGTATCGCTTAAGCCTGGATACATCGGTAAGGATAAAATTTCCAGTGCTAGAGCTTCGGCTTGGGGGAAGTCTCCGGCTTGATAGCCGAGATTCTCGAAGGCGGGTTGAAGATGACAGGGAATGGGGTAGTGGATGCCGGTTTGAATACCAACAGCCGCTAGTTTGTCTTGAATCGTCTGCCGGTCGAGGGGACAAGCTTCAGTGACACGAACAACATAAAGGTGATAAATGTGACCGTTGCCACTTTGGTTTTGGATGGGGAAAATTCCAGAGTTTGCCAGCGGCTTCAATAAGGCGTCGTACTGCTGGGCTGCTTGGTTACGTGAGTGGTTCCAGTCGGCAAGATGAGGGAGTTTGATGTTGAGGACAGCGGCTTGCAGGGTATCAAGTCGGCTATTGGTACCGGGTTCGGTGTGGTAATACTTACGGGAACACCCGTAATTGCGGAGCGATCGCATTTTCTTCGCTACTGCTTCATCATTGGTGATGACCATGCCTCCATCTCCTATGGCACCCAAATTTTTACTGGGATAGAAGCTAAAAGCTGCTGCTTTACCAATAGAACCGGCACGATAACCTTCTCGCTGTGCTAGGTGAGCCTGAGCCGCGTCTTCAAATACAATCAGGTTGTGGGTGCTGGCAAAGTCCAAAAGTTGACGGGGCGAAACCATTTGCCCATACAGATGCACTGGAACGATCGCTTTGGTTTTGGCTGTGACTGCTTTTTCGGCGGCTGTAAAGTCAATTAGCGCAGTTTGAGGATCGCAATCGACTAAAATCGGTGTGGCACCAGCGTGGACAACGCCGATCAGAGTGGCGATGAAGGTATTGGTGGGTAAAATGACCTCATCCCCGGCACCAATACCACAGGCTTCTAATCCGAGCGCTAGCGCATCTGTTCCCGAAGCGACTCCAATGCCATAAGCTACACCACAGGCACTGGCAAACGCCGCCTCAAAGTCAGCTACAGCCTGACCTAATATAAAATCTCCCCGTTGAATCGTACCCCGCACTGCCTCCTCTATCTGTGTTTGAAGAGGCTGGTGTTGGAGTTGAAGATCCACAAAGGGAATTGCTGTCGTAATATTGTTCATACGGTATGAGAATTAAAGTTACCGATAGTTCCTAGGGTTTTTGAATCGCCAACGAGAATGCCTTTTGAGGTATCAACAGCACTGATTGGAAGAAAAGCTTAGGCTTTTAGAGCGATCGCTTCCATAAATTTTTCACTGTTGATCCAGCTAAAGACCAGTTTAAGCGAGACGAATACTCCCTGTATGAAGAGAAAGTAAAGCTTTTATATTGAGAATATTTACAATATAAACGGCAAATTCTCTACACAGAATTTAATCAATTTTTATGTTATAAGTACGTAGTCGGGTTTTCCAAATATAAAAAGGGCTAATCAGGCTATTAGTAAAAAGCTCCATTTGGCAAGCAGCTACAATATCATCTTTCAAGGAAAATCTATACTTGATGAGATGAAATAATATTTTACGTAAATCGTTAACCATATACATAAAAAAAACGGCGGGTCGCTGCCAAGGTTTGAAACTTAGCATCCGAGTCCGATGGCGGCTCAAACCAATGCCGCGACATAATTTGATTAAATAGTCTTTCTCTAAGCGCCAGTGGGGAATTCGATGGTAAATACACATTTCAGGGTTGTACCAAATTTCCCATCCAGCTTGTTGAATATGTAATAGCGCTTCTAAATCTTCTCCTGCCAGCATATTGTCGCCAATTCGCCCGTGAAGAATAAAATTTTTTGGCACGCTTTCCAGCCAGACTTGGCGACGCACAACTAATCCAGCTCCAGGTGGTAGAACCTTTTTGTGGGGTTCGTAGCATAGAGCATTTGTTCCCCTGTCTGCAATAGCGAGCAGACAAGCGATTTCTTCAAAATTTTTGGGAGGAGTCCCTTGCAAGTCACCATAAATGCGGCTCCCATAACCGCCAACTTTCGGATGATTTTGCCCAAATGTGTATGCTGCTGCAACCCACGTAGATGTTGGTAAATTATCGTCATCAAGAAATCCAATCAACTTACCTCTGGCTTCTTGGACTGCACGTTGACGGGAAAAGGCAAGTCCTTGTTGGGGTTCAAAACAATATCTTAAAGGATAGGCGAAAGGCCAGTTTGCTTGGTATTCTCGAACAACTTTGGCGGTATTGTCTGAGCTGTTATTATCAACAACTAAAACTTCCCAGACAATTTGCTCGGTATGAATTTGCGATCGCAGTCGCTCTAAGACATCAGGTAAACGGTCTTCCCCGTTATAAGTCGGAATGGCTACAGTAAAATCAACAGACATCGGTTTCAGAGCAGTTTTTTCAGATACGCGATCGTAATTAAGCATATGTTACATTCCTAAGCTTAATGATGCTCTTCTATACTCTTAGTATGCCCAGAAGTACTGGTTGAAATCGCAACCCCACGAACATAATTAGGACTGCGCGAATTGCCAACATTATCGAGAAGCTCTGCCCTTTGCAAACAAGATCGAAGATGCAGATGCAAATTTAATTTTTCTGGTTTCAGCACTGCCTAATCTGGAAGATCGTCGTCAGCCGCTGATGACGCGGGGAGATGACTCGGCTGTGGGTAGATGCCGGAGAAAAATCGACATTTGACGATTCAAAGCCAGATTGACGCTCCACGAGCCGCAGGGGACGCTAGGTTTTCTCGTGGCACCCTGAACGTTGGGGTTATGAGATGGGCACGACAAAGTAAGAGTCGCCTCTTATAAAGTTTAACTGCATTGGCGGCAGTGAAGTTTCAGACAGCGATCGCCAACATTGTACGGATATCGCCAGTACCATTCACCACAATCAAAAGGTAGAAATTTAGGGTAAGGTTTATTTTCCTTGAGAGCATGATTTCTGGATGAGGGAATTAGCTGGGATGACAAAAAATTGCGCTTGCTAAATTTTCCAGAAATCCTTGGTATGCCTTATCTAGCGCCCTTCCGGAATATGCGGAACTAATGAGGTGGTGCCGCTCGTACCGAGAATTGCCATCTGTGTAGCAATGTTCTAGCAGTGAATCCCATTCGGGTTGGATGCGATCGCTTACCAAAAATCAGCTTTCACCATACCTCATCCAAATCCAACTCAAATCCAGGTAGCACATCCTCGCCAGATAGAGTTAAAGGAAACTCCAACACCTCTACATCTTGCCCTACACGGTAAATTTCTACCTGCTTCGTCTTTGGATCAATCAGCCATCCTAAGCCAACGCCGTTGGTGATGGCGTTCATAGGCTGCACGGGTGATGCCTGAGTCGGTGAACTCAATTATGAAGATTGCACTTGGCTTTCAGATGGCTGATTGGTGTATGGATGCGATCGCTCTTCACCCTGTTTTTCCAGTCAAAGTGCGATCGCTGTTGAATTTTTGAACCGCGTTGGCGAAGCCTGCGCGAAGTGCTTAGACGCGAAGGACGCAAAGTAAGAAAGGAGAGGCGCTTGAGCGTTTTTAATGACCGAGTAATTTATCTCGCAGATGCTTGATGCGATCGCGGTATTTTGCCGCTTCTTCAAACTGCAAATTCTTTGCTGCTTCCTTCATCTGCGCTTCCAGTTGGGTAATCAACTCTGGAATATTCTCTAAAGGCAAATCGTCCGCCTGTTCGTAAATTTCTTCCAACTGTTGAGAATTCAGCCGCCGCGAAACATCTAGGTAAGCCAAAATTGAGTTATTGACTTTTTTGATAATCGGTTGGGGTGTAATGTTGTGCATCTTGTTATATGCCATCTGAATCCCCCGCCGCCGATCGGTTTCGTCAATCGCTTTGATCATGCTATCGGTGAGATTATCAGCATAGAGGATCGCTTGACCCCGGACGTGACGAGCCGCACGACCAATCGTTTGAATAAGCGATCGCTCTGCGCGTAAGAAACCTTCTTTATCTGCATCCAAAATTGCCACCAGAGAAACTTCCGGCAAATCCAACCCTTCTCGGAGCAAGTTAACCCCAATTAGCACATCGAAATTACCCTCGCGCAACTCTTGCAAGATTTCAATTCGCTCAATCGAGTTAATTTCTGAGTGCAGATAGCGGACTCGAATTCCTCGTTCTTGTAAATATTCTGTCAAATCCTCCGCCATGCGCTTAGTTAAGGTAGTAACTAGCACCCGTTCTCGCTTGTCAATCCTGTCTTTAATCTCACCTAACAAGTCGTCAATTTGTCCTTCCGTGGGACGCACAAAAATTTCTGGATCGAGTACGCCAGTCGGACGGATTACCTGTTGTACAATTCGATCCTCTGACTGTTCTATCTCCCAGTTACCGGGAGTTGCAGAAACAAAAATACACTGATTTACCTTCTCCCAGAACTCTTCTGACTTCAGAGGACGGTTATCAGCCGCACTGGGGAGGCGAAAACCATGTTCAATCAGCACTTTTTTTCGTGCTTGGTCGCCATTGTACATTCCCCGGATTTGGGGGACGCTGACGTGAGATTCATCCACCACCAACAGCCAATCTTTGGGAAAATAATCAATCAAGGACTCTGGCGGTTCTCCCGCACGCCGTCCTGCTAAATGTCGGGAGTAGTTCTCAACGCCGTTGCAATATCCGACTTCCCGCAACATTTCCAAATCGTAGCGAGTGCGCTGATCGAGTCGTTGCGCCTCTAGTAATTTCCCGGCTTTTTCTAATTCTTCTAGCCGATCTTTAAGTTCCTGTTCAATGTCATTACAAGCGGCTTCTAGCCGATCTTCTGGGGTGACAAAGTGACGCGCTGGGTACACATTTACGGCGTCCATACTCTGAAGAATTTCGCCAGTTACGGGGTCAACGTAGCGAATGGCGTCAATTTCATCTCCAAAAAATTCTACGCGAATAATCCGATCTTCGTAAGCAGGGCCAATTTCCAGCACATCGCCCCGAACTCGGAACTTTCCTCGCCCCATTTCTACATCGTTGCGGCTATACTGCACGGAAGCTAAATCTCGCAGCAACTCGCGTTGATTTACTTCTCGCCCCATCTTTAGGGGAATCGCGGCTTTGAGATATTCCGAGGGAATTCCCAAACCATAAATACAGCTAATGGAAGCCACGACAATGACATCGCGCCGCTCAAAAAGCGATCGCGTGGCGGAGTGTCGCAACATATCAATTTCGTCGTTAATTGCAGCACTTTTCTCGATATATGTGTCGGTGACGGGAATATACGCTTCTGGCTGATAGTAGTCGTAGTAACTGACGAAATACTCCACCGCATTTGGGGGAAAGAACTCCCGCAATTCGTTACACAATTGAGCAGCGAGCGTTTTGTTGTGCGCCAATACCAGCGTGGGTCTGCCGACATTCTCAATAACGGCTGCTACTGAGAATGTCTTGCCCGTTCCCGTCGCTCCCAGTAGGGTTTGAAAGCGATCGCCTTTTTTTACGCCTTTCGTGAGTTGCGCGATCGCATTCGGCTGATCGCCCGTCGGTTGAAAGGGAGCTTGCAGACAAAATTGCGTCATACAGTTTTAAGAAGCTTTAAGAAAATTGTTTTTCGTGCCTGGAGCTTGGTCGGCAGATTACCACATCTCTCTTCTCTCTCATCCTAGCCATTTGCCCTCTTCTATGCCTTGCTCATCTAGCGATCGCCAGAAATAAATCCTAACTTGTCACTGTTATGCACGTTTATCGCCAACAGCATAATTGTTTTAACAAATATTGACAATTCTTATCTTTTGTATTCGAGCGGTAAAGCGATCGCTGATTCGTTTATTGGCTTCAACATTGCTTGCAAATGAAATTGTGTCATGCAAGTTTTTTGCAACCTCACTTTAGTCGCACTTTGGACTAAATTACTTCTCCCCCTTTACTTGATTAGCACTCCCTCTACAACTTTGAAAAGCCGCTTGTTTCTAGCGGTGCAGGGGTGCTTCCATTGCAAAGGTTCGAGAAAGCTGTTGAAGGGAACTTATGAATGGGATAATGATCCCACGTTTTTAGCCGAGACAAGATTTCCTATTGTAAAAATTAAGAATTTTTTTAAATTATCATCTACCTTTAGCCGTAGGAAATACTCATTCTTTGAGCATAGGTAAAGAGTAATAATAGCGATCCCCATTTTTTCTGTCTGGGGGCAGAAGGCTGTGTAAACAAAACTAGATACATTGAATACATAGAAGCAAAAGAAGACTGCGGCAATAACGCAAATTTAACGCATCTTCTAAATTAAAAACTGTTTGAAAGATTAGGAGAAAAAAATGAGCGTTGAAGATAGAGCTAAAGCAACCGGCAAAAATATCGAAGGCAAAGCCCAAGAAGCGCTCGGCAATATAACTGGCGATCCAGAAGATAAAGCTGAAGGAAAAGCCAAGCAAGCTGAAGCCCAAGTAAGTCACACCAAAGAAGATGTGAAAGATAAGGCAAAAGATTTGGTTGATAACGCCTAATACTTGACTTTGGAGGTCTAGTTACTGAAAAGATTCATCTAGACCTTCTCCCTTATTTAATGCAGCCAATACCACAGACAGGTAACACCCTGATTCTGTCTTGTAAAGACAAGTTTAATAGGAGACTGAGGTGAATTTTCTTCAGCAATTTCGGAAAATTTTTACGGCTTTAGTCTTGGTTCTGTTCCTCTCTACAGCTACAGCTTGTAGTGGAGCCAGCCAAGCAACTCAACCGAAAGCTCTACCGGGTGCGAGTAGCGGTGCTAACAGCATTGTCGCATATCAACAGTTGGAACGCGGTAGCACTGCCGCCGGTCAAGAATTTGGTAACTGGGTAGTCCAGACAGCGAAAGGATTAGTCAAGGATGCCTACGTCCGTGATAACAACAAATTAGGAGTTGTGATTACGCCCCAAGTCCGTCCTAACGAAGTTAAAAGTTTAGCAAGCTCTTTAGCTCAAGGATTCCACAAGAATTTTCCCAACCAAGATTTAACCATTTTGATGTATGCGCCAGATAAAAAACTGATTTTGACAGCCAAATATGATGAGCAGTCAAAACAAATTCAGTATCAAGGTGCTTAGTTTAACTAAGGGGAAATCGGTGAAAGCTGGGGCAATTCATCTAGCTTTAACTACTTTAGAAGGTGCATTTGTAGAGATGGGGTGAATCCCCTCTCTACCCAGAATTTACGATTTTTTCTTTTAGCTTTTGAATCAGGAGATAAGAAAATGACCAGCAGCGAACAATATAAGCGTCAAATCATGAATGATTTGGCTGGTGGTGACTCCGAAATGATGCAGGACGCTCCAAGCGATCCTAGCAGTGATTATCAAAATTTTGATGACTTTGCTCAACGTTCCTCTAGAGACGAACGCCGTCAACTGTTTGGGAAGTCTCTACATCCAGACAGTATTCCCGTCAGCCAGATGGAGCCAGAACTCCAAAAAGCGATCGCGCAGATTCAACCCAGCGAACGGGATGATGTGGCGCGGGAGTTCTTCAAGCGGTTAAAGGAAAGAGGTCTTAATGACCGCCAGTTAGAGCAACAATTAAGTCTCTCCACCCATCACCCCAGCCGCATGAGTGCAGATGATGTTAGCAAACTGGCTACCTTTACCTATCACACTCATCCTGACATCTTCCAAGATGTATTAGCTGACAAACCAGCTATTATGAAGTTTCTGAGCAATCCAGTGGTTGCCGCTGTATTTGGCATTATGGCAGCTAAGTGGCTAGGTGGACGCAGGCACTAAAGCCAGCAAAATTGAAATAGCATTAGCTTGTTAAAAAAAGGCGACCCAATTTGATTGGATCGCCTTTTTCGGTTTAATAGCCTTTAAATTAGCTCAGCTCATTGAATAGCTTTCTCTGAAATTTTCCTATCCTCACCATTGACGACCATTCACGAACAAACCAATATCAAAGTCCGCACTCGCCAGAATCTTCCCATCTGGGCTGAAAGCCAAGAAATGTTTGTAGTTTGAATTCTTGGTGAGGGTGTGGATACAGTGCCAAGTCGGAGTGTTAGGCCTAGATAAGGGGTAGTAGCGATCGCCTTCTTATCTAACAACAAAAAAAGCCTGCGATCGCAGGCTTTGTTCATCTCGTAGAGATAAGAATTATCCCATTTCTACAGGCATATTATTAAATGCTTCTTACACCGCAGCTAATTCTGGTGAAGGACGCTTACTATTGCGAATCCCTTCAATTGCCTGTGCATAATCCTTCGCCTTAAACACAGCAGAACCAGCAACAATTGCATTCGCTCCTGCTTCCAAAACCTGCCAGGTATTATCTACTTTGAGTCCGCCATCCACTTCAATCCAGGGATCTAAACCACGTTCATCGCACATTTGACGCAACTTCCGGATTTTCGGCACCATCTCTGGGATAAAACTTTGACCGCCGAAACCGGGGTTAACGCTCATAATTAATACCAGATCGCAAATCTCCAGCACATACTCAATCAAATCCAAAGGAGTAGAAGGATTGAGAACGACACCCGCCTTTTTACCCAGTTCCTTGATTTGTCCTAAAGTCCGGTGCAGATGCGGTGAAGCGTTGTGTTCTGCATGAACGTAGATATGATCTGCCCCCGCCTTCGCAAAATCTGCCACATACTTTTCTGGTTCCACAATCATCAAGTGGACATCCAACGGCTTTTGGGTAACTGGGCGAATCGCTTCTACAATCAGCGGACCAATTGTAATATTCGGAACAAAGCGACCATCCATCACATCAACGTGAATCCAATCTGCACCGGCGGCATCTACCGCCTGAATTTCCTCTCCCAATCGACTGAAGTCAGCTGATAGGATTGATGGAGCGATAACAATCGGCTTCTGGGATGGCGTTTGGGTCATGGTTATTTATACTCTCTTGCGTCCTCGTCTGGTATTCAGTTTAACAAAAGACGTGGCAAGCCTTAAAAAAGTATGAAGTATGAACGATGAAGTGTGAATTTAACCTTCAATCTCTAACCTTCAACCTTGAAACTAAGATTTTCAACCTTCAACCTTCAACCTTCAAAACTTCAGTGGAGAAGCTTGCGTGGCTCACCAGCAGATTTTTAAAAAACTAACATGGCTTGTTTGGGGGCTGGGAATTACCGCGTTAACCGCTCCTTCCTCTCTGGCTAACGAAACCTCATCACTAGGAGAAGCAGGCATTGATGCCCAAAGGCTACACGCTGCTCCTTATAACTTATTGGGTCGTAAGATTGCTATCGGTCAAGTGGAGATTGGAAGACCGGGACAATTTGGTTTGGATAAAGCGGTTTCCCGGAATCGAGCTTTCTCCTTGATCCGAGTCTTTTATCGAGATGCCCCAGCCAAAGCAGATAGTAATGTTGATGGGCACGCAGCAATGGTAGCAAGCGTGATGATTAGCTCGGATAAAGGTTTACCAGGCGTGGCACCGCAGGCACGACTTTATGCTTCAGCGGTTGGCGCACCGCAAAAAACAGGTCAACCGGAAGAGTGCTTATCCACGCAGTATGTGGCAATGCAAAATGGGGGCGATGTTCGGGCAATTAACTTTAGTTTTGGAGAGTCTCTGGAGCGAGATTCTCGACCGAACCCGATTCTGGATGGCAACGCTCTACTAACCCAGTGTATTGACTGGTCTGCTCGCGTCCACGACTCGCTTTATGTAGTAGCGGGGAATCAAGGGACTGGCGGGATTCCGATTCCCACCGATAACTATAATGGCGTCAATGTTGCTTACACAACGCGCCGCGAGGGAATTTTTACGAAAGTAGATTTTGCCAACTTGAGCGCTGCGCCTATCGGGATTGCGAAGCGTCTGCTTGACCGGGAAATTAATGTTGGCCCCCGTCGCTCGATTAGTTTAGTAGCACCCGGTAGCCAGATCGAGGTATTAGACATTAAGGGTAAGGAAACTCGTGTCACTGGAACGAGTTTTGCGGCTCCCCATGTCACCGCGTCTGTCGCGTTATTACAAGAATATAGCGATCGCCAGCTGCGAACACAACAGCCCAACTGGACTCCAGACGCCCGTCGTCATGAAGTTATGAAAGCTGTGCTGCTGAACTCCGCAGAAAAAATCAAAGACACTGGTGATGGACTGCGCCAAGCGATGAGTCGCACAATTTTGACTAAAGATAACCGCGACTGGTTAGCCTCCGATGCTTACAAAGACCGAAAAATCCCATTAGACTTCCAAATGGGTACCGGACAGATGAATACTTTTCGGGCTTACCAGCAATTTAGTCCCGGTCAGTGGAATTCTGAAAAGCCGGTGCCGTTGGTCGGTTGGGATTACCGCACAGTGAAGGAGTCTGCATTTCAGGATTATGTCTTGAACCAACCATTGCAGCAAGGGAGTTTTGCCTCGATCACGCTCGCCTGGGATAGGCGCGTGGAGTTACAAGATCAAAATAACAACAAGCAGTTTGATGTCGGGGAAAGTTTTAGCGATCGCGGCTTAAACAATCTCGATATCTACCTGATGCGAGCCGAAGATAATGATATCAGCAAGAGTATCTGGTCTTCGGAAAGCGATGTTGATAGTGTAGAACACATTTTTCAGGAAATTCCTGCCACGGGTCGCTACAAAATTCGCGTCCAATATCGTCAGAAATTCAATGAAAATACTCAAGCCTATGCCTTAGCTTGGTGGACGGTACCGGCGAAAGAGCTACTCAAAGGGAAAAATTAAACATAAAATCGCGATTTGAGATTGAAGAATATAGGGGTGCGTTTAACAAAATATCGCGCCTTCTATAGACACGCTCCTTAAACCTTCTTCGATCCAGTTCATACCATTTCACTTTATGTCTGCCACAAATACGTCTATTGCCCCCCTTTTGAAGGGGGGTTGGGGCGATCGCAAATGTGACATCAAAATAGTAAATTGGTATCAGTTGCCAAAACCGTAACCAGTGGAACGTCCCTGGCTGTTAGCCGTCATTCTAGAAAAGAAATGTTACGGCAATATAAACAGCTATATGAAGCGACCAATGTTCAGTTTAATGGTAGCGATCGCATCAGTCAGTATCATCCTATTCGGTTTACTGGGATGGTCGATGGTCAAAAATCCGCAGGCTGCAATGGGCGAACCCAGGCAGCCTGGAACCTCTCCTACCATCAGTCAGCGCCAGAAGAAAACCGTGGATTCGAGACTGGTTGCGGCGAATACAAAATTTGGGTTCAAACTCTTCAAGGAAATTTTAAAAGAGGACAGCGGCAAGAATATTTTTGTGTCGCCTTCTAGTGTAGCGATTGCACTCTCGATGACCTACAACGGTGCTAGCGGCGATACTCAACAAGCAATGGCAAAAACCTTGGAATTGCAAGGATTAAGCCTACAAGAAGTCAATCAATCCAATGACGCCTTGAAAGCGCTCTTAGAAAATCCAGACCCCCAAGTGCAGCTCACCATTGCCAACTCTCTTTGGGCAAAGAAAGGCGTCTCTTTTAACCCAAATTTTCTTCAAAAAAATCGCCAATTTTATCAGGCGCAAATTGCAGAACTAGACTTTAGAAAAACCAGCGCTATATCTGACATTAATAACTGGGTAAAACAAAATACTCGCGGTAAAATCAATTCAATCGTCAACGAAATTCCACCCGATCAAGTGTTATTTTTGATCAACGCTCTTTACTTCAAAGGGACTTGGACAAAGAAATTTGACCAGAAGCAAACAACAACTGAACCGTTCTACCTTTCCGATGGAACTCAGAAACAACACCCAATGATGTCTCAAAGGGATAAATATAAATACTACGAAAACGACCAGTTTCAAGCCATTAGTCTACCCTACGGAAAAGGAAAACTTAGCTTATATGTTTTTCTGCCAAAAGAAAATTTTAAACTTACAAATTTTTACCAGCAGCTAAATACTGAAAACTGGGAGGAATGGATGACCCAATTCAAAACGAAACCGGGCTTTATCCAGATGCCTCGTTTCAAAATGGACTACGACATAGAACTCAACGACGCTCTCAAAGCGCTGGGTATGGAAGTAGCTTTCGACTCAAATGCTAATTTTACTCAGATGAGTTCTATCCCACTCCAGCTCAATCAAGTCAAGCACAAAACCTTTGTCGAAGTGAACGAAGCCGGAACCGAAGCAGCCGCAGTCACTGCCGTCGGAGTAATGACAACATCTGCACCGATGCCAGAGGAACCCTTCGAGATGATTGTTAACCGCCCGTTTTTCGCTTGTATTCGAGATAATCAAACTGGAACCGTTCTATTTATGGGGTCTATTGTGGAACCAAAATGAAAGACATTGACCCGTTTGAAAATCAAGACATCAAGAGGGACAGGTTGGAAACCCCACTTTACCAACTGTTTATCTATTTGATTCCTGTAGTTGGCTTTTTCCCAGCCCTCTGGACGTTATACCGACGTGATAGCGACCGGCAACAACAAACCGTGAGTAGGCTGTCGGTGACGCTGGCTCTCGGTTGGCTATTGGCATACGGTTTATTGGGGGCTGGAGTTGCCCAAGCTTCAGAAACTTTAACCCTGCGTTTGTTATTTATCAATGGTCTATTGACATCGGGTTATTTTTTGGTCAGCTTATGGTTGATGGTGCGTCTGTGGCAACGGAAGTCTGTACGTATTCCGGGTGTTAGCGGGCTTGCGGAGGGAGTCGTTCGCAAACACTTGTCCTAAACGAGCGTGTATTGGTTCACCTCAGCTTGGGACGAGGCAAGAGAGGTTGTAGGCGCACAGTATTTTTTCAAAGAAAGCAACCGGAGTTACCAGTGCAACCCATTTGTATCCGGATGCTTTCCTTGAACAAAAGTAAGGAATGGGGAAGGTTGAATGAAGATTCGGCCTATACACTTGATAGCTGGTTCCCCCTATAGCCTACGCATCTCTATCGAAATGAGGTTAAACTCTTGCCAGTGTTTGCCTGATTTTGCAGTAAATCGGTAGAAAAACTGCTATGAGTGTTCTAGTGCAATCCTTCTTAAGGACGGATTTTGTTAGAAATAAACGTCCCAGCTACAGATTGCCAGATTCCGCGCCCCTACCTTGAACACAAATTCGTGTTATCTTTTTTGCGTGTGTGAGGAAGCCAGTGTCAGCCCGAAAAATTCCTGAAAAACGCCCGTGGGGGCAAACATCCAATCAACCCATCAAGAAAAGGCCTGTTCAAAAACGAAACCAGGTGAACTGGCTTTGGCTTGGGTTGGGCTTGACTGGGGTGGCAATGCTGTCAGCAACTGCGGGAGCTTTGTTAGCCGTGTCTTTTTCCAGTACGCCTTTGCTGCAAAGCCAGCTAAGTCCGGAAGAAGCTGCGGTGTTTGATGGCGATCGCATTTCCCGCACCAGTATGCGATTGCCAGAACTGACCCGCCCGGTAAATATCTTAGTCATGGGAATCAAGGTCATCTCCTCCGACCTGGATAACCCTCCTCCTGAAACGAAAAATCTGGGATACCACGCCCTGGTAAACTCCTTCGAGGGTCTATCAGATACCATGCTCTTGCTGCGGTTTGACCCGGAGGCGCAAAAAATCGCGGCTTTATCAATCCCACGGGATACCCGCACCTTTGTGGAGGGCGTCGGCGTTACCAAGATTAATGCAGCGAATCTTGAGGGGGGACCAGCCCTCAGTGCTAAGGCAACCAGCGAACTCCTCAGCGGTGTGGGAATCGATCGCTACATCCGAATAAACGTTCAGGGGGTAGAAAAGCTGGTGGACGCCTTGGGTGGCGTTACCGTCTATGTCCCCAGGGATATGAAATATCGAGATGATAGCCAGCACCTGTACATCAACCTGAAAGCAGGAAAACAACATCTCAATGGTAATCAAGTGCTGCAATTGCTGCGCTTCCGCTATGACAAGTATGGCGACATCGGTCGGATTCAGCGGCAGCAAATGGTAATGCGGGCACTGATGGAGCAAGCACTGAATCCAACCACTTTAGCGAGAATGCCGAAGATTCTTTCGGTTATTCAGTCGCATATTGACACCAACTTGACGGTTGAGGAGTTGTTAGCCCTGGTTGGCTATGGTGTCAAGACCGACCGTTCCCAAGTGCAAATGTTAATGGTACCGGGTGACTTTAGTGGTAGTGGGCATCATGAGGTAAGTTACTGGGTGCCAAATCGCCGCCGCATCCAGACGATGATGGCGCAGCATTTTGACCAGGGATTGGACGGTGGTGAAGCAACTGACCCAGCCTATATCCGGGTAGCGATTCAAGATAGTACAGGTGATATGAAGGCTGTCCAATCTTTAATCAACACGCTAAGGAATGCTGGCTACCGAAACGTCTACGTTGACGACCCGTGGCCCGAACCGTTGCGGGTAACGCACGTAGTGGCTCAACAGGGAGATGGAAATAGTGCCAAAGCCATCTACCGTTCGCTGGGATTCGGGGAAGTGCGTGTTGAAAGTACGGGCAATCTAGTTTCGGATGTGACGATTCAGCTGGGTCAAGACTGGCTTAAGCGGAGTGCTAACCGGGACTCATTTTAAATGAAGCATTTAGCAGTTCTCAGTTGAGTGCAATATACACACTCGGAACCTCACCCCCAACCCCTCTCCGTTTACGGAGAGGAGAAATATTGAACCTAGAGAGGTTTACGGGGAGGGGCACAGAAGGGGTTAAACCGTACTGCATTCAATAGAGAATTGCTATAGATCCCCAATTCCACCAATCTAAGGATTTTCAGCTACAACTTGATTGTCCGAGTACATCTGCAATATCCAATCCTGCAAAATTGGGTTAACTAATTCAGGCGCTTCATCCTGGGGACAATGCCCGACACCTTCGATGGGAATAAACTTCTCAATTTTGGGGTAATTGGCAAACTCTCGCCCCAGTTCTATCGGTTCCCAAGGATCTTCCGTTCCCCAGAGAATGATGGTCGGGCAGGGCAAAAGGGGCAGCAGGTCTTCCGGCAGCGGCCCTTGAGAATAGCGTGTAAAGGCTACAAAAACGTCCACAGCCCCCTCATCAAACGCGGGTGCCATGAGCATATCCACCAGTTCGTCTGTCACCGCTTCCGGATGCTTGTAGGCTTGCAGGAGAACCTTCCTTACCACCTTCGGCTTGGCAAGTTGGCTAAAGAAGAATTTGCCAATCCACTTAACTGCCAGCAGTCGTTGAACGATAGGTGCCCCAAAGCTGCGATACCAGGGCAACTGGGCGCGTTTGCGGTCGTGCAGCAGCCGCAGAGAGCAGTTAATGAGGGCAGTTCCCAAGACAATATCTGGGTGAGCGACTGCTGCTTGCATTGCCACAATACAGCCAATGGAATTTCCGACTAAAAAAACGGGGCTTCCTACCACCTCGCGGCAAAAATCAGCGAGTTGCTGTCCCCAAGTTTCAAAGGTGTAGGAAATCTTGCCCCCTGGCGTGGGTTTCGCGGAACCACCAAAGCCAATTAAGTCAATGGCATAGACGCGGCAATTTTGAGCCAACACCGGGATGTTTTTGCGCCAGTGCCCCCAAGATGCCCCAAATCCATGTACCAGCACAACCGCTGGCCCTTGAGTTCCCTGAGTCTGGTAGCAGATGGGAAAACCTTGCCAAGTCCAAGTTTTCGTGACGATATGGGCAGCCGTAGGTGCAGTTGGAGTGGTGGAGGAAGATGGAGTCATGGGATAGATAGCGATCGCATCTCTTTGATTTCTATCCCGTCGCACCTTGAATGCGCTCTCAACGCCACGGGTAGACTTATGCTTTCCTAATTTTACAATTCTTCAACTCTGGAAAACACTAATTCCAATAATTTTGAGCAACTGAATCGAAAATTCCGTAAAAACTCTGATGCCAAGTGTAGATAAGCCTGGTACACAGGTGAAGACTCTCACAAGAAGCGGAAAGTGACACGGAGAATTCCAATTTTCAATTTCAAAACCTTAGTTTTTCATCTGTGCGTAGCACTCAAAGCGGGGAGTATGTCAGTATCTAGATTGGTGACTCCCTCATGAAATTTAGTTGGTGATGACTACGGTGCAAACTCCTACTTCTGTTCTGCCATTCCTTGGTCCTGATTTAGCTTCTACCTACGATGCCGCGCGAGTGGTGATTTTGCCGATTCCTTATGAGGCGACGACAACGTATCGAAATGGCTGCGAAAATGGGCCAGATGCGATTCTAGAAGCCTCTGGGCAGGTGGAATATTATGATGAGGAGCTAGATTGGGAAACTGGCAAAGACATTGGAATTTATACGGCTGAATCAATTGCAGACACCCGCAACGGTCGTTCAGTTTCATCTGAGGAAATGCTGCAAGTTACCCGCGAAACGGTATCTCAGATGATAGCTGACGGCAAGTTTGTGATTGGTCTGGGTGGCGAACACAGTATTACAACTGGTCTTGTAGAGGCATACCAAAAAGCTTACCCCGATGAACCCTTTACGGTCGTGCAAATAGATGCTCACGGCGATTTGCGCTATGAGTACGAAGGCTCGATTCACAACCATGCTTGCGTGATGCGGCGGATTGTGGAAATGGGATTGCCAACTGTGCAAATCGGCATCCGCGCCATTTGCAAAGAAGAAGCTGACTTGATCAAAGAGAAAAATTTGACGGTGTTCCGGGCGAGAGAAATTGCAACGCAACCGGATTGGATGGAAAGGGCGATCGCAAGTATCCCCACCAGACGCGTTTTCCTCACCATTGACCTCGACGGGATTGACCCCACCCTGATACCTGGTGTCGGCACCCCAGAACCCGGTGGATTAAATTGGTACTCCCTACTCTCTTTTTTGCGGCAAGTGTTTCAAAATCACGAAGTGATTGGTTGTGATGTCATGGAATTGGCACCGATTGTAGATTCCGTAGTATCAGAATTTACTGCTGCAAAATTAGTCTACAAACTAATCGGTTATCAGGCGTTCCTCCAAGGCAAATAGAAACCGTAATTGCTTTGTTCTTTACGACTGTAGCCCCCTCGTACTTTGTTGTAATTACCCAGGGATAAGTAAATGAGTGTAATGGAAAAGACCGGCACTCCTATTGGTAGTTATGCTCCAGATTTTGAATTACCGGGAATCGATAATCAAGTCCACCACCTGGCTCGGTATTTAGAAAAGTATCGAGCTGTGGGCGTTGTTTTTATGTGCAATCATTGCCCATACGTGCAGTCCTATATGGGTCGGCTAATCCAGATTCAAAGCGAGTTCCAAAGCCAGGGATTTACCCTGATTGGCATCAACGCCAATGATGCGGTTCAGTCGCCTGAAGACAGCTTCGAGAATATGCAAAATTTGGTAGCAACTCACGGTCTAAATTTTCCTTATCTGAGAGATACCACACAGGATGTCGCTCGTTGCTTTGGGGGACAGACAACGCCAGAGGTTTTCTTATTAGATAATTCTGGGATACTCCGCTACAGGGGACGGATTGATGATAATTCCCAAGATCCAGCAGCGGTGAAGGTGCATTATTTACGGGATGCGATCGCTTCTTTACTGCAAGGAAAAACGGCGATTACAACCGCCTCAACTGAGGCGGTAGGCACCCCGATAAACTGGCGTCCTTAACACGTAGTCTCAAGGCTCTCCACACTTTAGTAACTGAATTTGCGGATAATATCACAAAACTTACTCCTCTACTGTTATCTTATGGTGGAGGTATTTTGAGTGAGACAATAGTCTGGGCATGGGGATAACTTATCGGCGGGTTTTACTAAAGCTGAGCGGTGAAGCTTTAATGGGCAACCTGGGCTATGGAATCGATCCAATGGTGGTTCAGGAAATCGCGCAGGAAGTCGCAGATGTCGTGGCAAGTGGCATTCAGATGGCAATTGTCGTCGGTGGCGGCAATATCTTTCGCGGTGTCAAGGCAGCTTCGGCTGGGATGGATCGGGCGACAGCCGACTACATCGGGATGATTGCAACGGTGATGAATGCGATGACCTTGCAAGACTCCTTGGAGCAAATCGGAGTACCGACACGAGTCCAAACAGCGATCGCCATGCAGGAAGTAGCGGAGCCTTACATCCGGCGTCGCGCCATTCGCCACTTAGAAAAAGGACGGGTCGTAATTTTTGGGGCTGGATCGGGAAACCCCTTCTTCACCACTGATACGACCGCTGCCTTGCGAGCGGCGGAAATTGATGCGAATGTAATTTTTAAAGCAACCAAAGTAGACGGGATCTATGATTCAGATCCCCATCTCAACCCAGGGGCGCGTCGTTATCAGAGCCTGACCTACGGACACGTCCTCACTCACGATCTGCGGGTGATGGATAGTACCGCGATCGCCCTGTGCAAAGACAACAACATCCCCATCGTTGTGTTCGACCTCTCGGTGCGGGGCAATATCCACCGCGCCGTTACGGGAGAAGCGGTGGGAACAATTGTAGGAGGATCTTGTGAAATTAGCTGATGTTGAAAATCATATGCAAAAGACAATTGAGGCAACTCAACGGTCTTTTAATACGATTCGGACGGGACGGGCAAACGCCTCTCTCCTCGACCGGGTGTCGGTGGAATACTATGGTTCCCCAACCCCTCTAAA
Source organism: Trichocoleus sp. DQ-A2 (assembly GCF_039961915.1). Taxonomy (NCBI): domain Bacteria; kingdom Bacillati; phylum Cyanobacteriota; class Cyanophyceae; order Leptolyngbyales; family Trichocoleusaceae; genus Trichocoleus; species Trichocoleus sp. DQ-A2. The sequence continues at coordinate 66,487 of NZ_JAMPKD010000020.1, read as the reverse complement.
ATCTCTGGCAAGTATTAATACACCAGATTCTAGTACGATTACCATTCAGCCGTTTGACCGCGGCAGCATGAATCTGATCGAAAAAGCGATTTCTTTATCAGATGTCGGTTTAACTCCGAGCAATGATGGCTCAGTCATTCGATTGAATATTCCACCCCTAACGACCGAGCGTCGTAAAGAACTGGCAAAAATCGCTGCCAAGTATGCTGAAGAAGGAAGAGTTTCTGTTCGCAATATCCGCCGCGACGCCGTAGACTCAATTCGCAAGCAAGAAAAAAATAGTGAAATCTCTGAGGATGAAGCGCGAGACTTGCAGGAAAAAATTCAAAAGCTAACTGACAAGTACGTTGCCAAGGTTGATGAGCTGTTAGCCGAGAAAGAAAAAGATATCACGACCGTTTAAAGTCATTAGTCACTCGTCATGGGTCGCTCGTCAAAAGCGATCGCGCTAGAGCTAAGGACTCAGGACAAAAGGCTAGAAACGGATACTAGGCAGGTTGAAGCGCTTGTCCATCTAAAGCAGGGCGAACCAGGAAAGCAACGTGCATAGGATAGCCCTGGGAGTAGATCGCATCGATGTACCGCAGGGCTGTTTCTCGATTTTTGCAGGTGCGTAAAACTTTCTCGTTGCCGTTGGCGTATTGGATGCGTAATTCCCAGAACATCGCTTTTCCCCTTATGAAAATAGTAGAAACACCAAATAGTCGGTCAGCGACTTTATAAAACTTTCATGAACCTATCCTATAAGCTTTATATAAACTTTGCACTCAGTAAAATTGATGAATTGAATAAATATCGCGATCGCGCTCTCTAGTTGTCTGGAAGAAAAAGCTGAACGACTACGTACTGGAAAACACGGTTTGTCTTCTAGAAGTCAAGAGAAAATCTAAATCAAGGCGAATAATATTTATCTTAAAAATCCTGAAAGCCTGAAATTGTATACGTTTTACCGAGATAAGCATAATTACGCAAATAGCTAGCTGGTAGGGAAAGCAATTAAGCTTAATTACCAGTGAGTGTCAAGCGTGAGGATGTAAATTCTTCGCTTAACAAGCTTAAATTGCAAGTGTGTTCAGAAGCAAAAATTAACACGATGTTTGACTGCATTATTGTCGGTGCTGGCCCAGCAGGTGGAACCGCAGCTTATCATCTAGCTAAGGGAGGACGTTCGGTTTTAGTCTTAGAAAAAGACGCAATGCCGCGTTACAAACCGTGTGGGGGTGGAGTATCACCAGCGATACAAGAGTGGTTTGATTTTGATTTTTCTCCAGCGATTTCCTTAAAACTCAAATCACTCCGCTACACCTGGAAAATGGGCGATCCGGTGGAAGTAGGGCTGGAAACAGGACAACCGATTTGGATGGTAAGGCGAGACGTTTTCGACAACTTCCTGATGCAGCAGGCGCAGCAACAAGGCGCAGAACTGCGAGACAACACTGAAGTAACGGGGATTGAGTTTAAGAGCGATCGCTGGCAAGTCAACACCGCCAATGGACCCGTTGAAGGTCGCTATCTGATTGCCGCAGACGGAGCCAAAGGGCCAATGGCTAAGTGGTTAGACTTTAAAGAGCGCAAACGGCGTCTGGCTGGAGCCTTAGAAGCAGAAATACCTGCCCAAAATACCAACCAACAAAAGATTCATTTTGAATTTGGGATGGTCAAAAATGGCTATATTTGGAACTTTCCTAAAGCAGACGGATATTCTATCGGCGTTGGCACGTTCATCGGCGGTGAACCCCAAGACTTTAAGAAAATTTTGGCTGAGTACGCCAAATCTTTCGGCGTAGAGGTCAATCAGAGCAAGCAATATGGTCATCCCCTTTCTCTATGGGATGGCAATCAAAGGCTGCATACGCAAAATGCAGTTTTAGCCGGAGAAGCCGCCTGTGTCGTCGATCCGTTTACTGCTGAGGGAATTCGTCCCTCAATGTTTAGCGGCTTGAAGGCAGCGGAAGCGATTGACAAATCACTCTCCGGGGATGGCAATGCTCTGGAAAGATATACCAGCACGATCGCCGAAGAATGGGGATCGGATATGCAGTGGGCACAACGCTTAGCAGGAGTGTTCTACAGAGTTCCTAAGATTGCTTATCGAGTCGGTGTTAAGCGCCCTGGTGCCACTGAGCGCATGGGCAAGATTCTGTGCGGAGAAAGTCGTTACTCTGAAGTCGCAGAGAGTGCTATCAAACGCCTCAGTAAGAGCATGATACCGGGAATGGGTGGGTAAAACGATTGAGCATTTAGTTAGCTTGGGCTGATTTCTTTTGGGTGGGCAAAAGCCCACCCAGATAAGATTTGGTAGGTATTCCTCACTCTACAAAATTAAATTTTTGAGAGTGCAACCCCCTTTTAAATCGTCAGTGGTGCAATTTCCTCATGTGTTATATTGGGGCTTTCATCCAGAAACTTGCTAGGTTATGTCTTCTAGGACTGCAAAGTTATCCAGGTTCGGGCTGATGATTTTAGCAGCGGGATGCTTAAGCTTCCTGACGCTAGGTTGTCAAAAATCAGAGGCTGACGCTAAAAAGTATGTTGACTCAGGAAATACTCTAGCTCAACAAGGCAAATTAAACGAAGCGATCGCTGACTACAACAAAGCCGTTGAGATTAATCCCAAGGATGCAGAAAGTTACAATAAGTTAGGAACTATTCTGGTCAACCAAAAGAAATTTCCTGAAGCCAGTGATGCTTTTCAAAAGGCAATTGCAAATAGTCCTAAAAATATAGAGCTATATCATAAATTAGGATTTGTTCAGGTTCAAGAAAAGAAACTGGAAGAAGCATCTGCTACTTTTAAAAAGGCAATTGAAATTGATCCGAAAAATGCCAAATCCTATAATGACTTAGGATTTATTCAGGTCAATCAAGGCAAATTACCTGAAGCGGCTGCCAACTTCAAAAAGTCAATTGAAATTGACCCGAAAAACGCCAGATCTTACAATGATTTGGGAGTTGCTTTAGGTGCCCAAGGTGACAGTAAATTACCCGAAGCGACTGAGGCTTTCAAGAAGGCAATTGAAATTGACCCGAAAAGTGCAGATGCACACTATTTCTTAGGGGTTGCCTTGGTCAAACAAGGAAAGTTAAATGAGGGAGTAGCAGCTCTCAAAAAGACCACCGAAATTGCTCCGAAAGCAGCACCTGCTTACTTTGGTCTAGGGGTAGCTCTAAATCAACAAGGTAAGAAGTCTGAGTCAATCGAAGCGATGAAAAAAGCCAGAGACTTGTTTAAAGAGCAAGGTCAAACTCAGCAAGCTGACCAGATCGATCAGGGATTAAAGGCTTTAGGGAAACAGTAACCAGTTTTAACACTCCCGTTCCCTGAAAAGAGGATAGGGTTTTTACTCCCAGGAGTAGGGGCACAATTGTTGATTTAAAAAGTAGGGGCACGGCAATGCTGTGCCCCTATAATGGTTGAGCGATAAGGTTTTCTGAAAGTTCTGTAACCAGGCAACTAGCCCCAGGGAAACACTGAATACGGTTTGGTTAGGGCGAAAAATACCAAAGTTCGCATTTGTTGGATTTCGTTTCTCCACCCAACAAACAATAATTTTCACCGAACCATATTGGGGAGACAGACCCAAAGCTGGGTTGGGATGTTGGCAACAGGTGCTTACCATCCTCAACTTTGATAATGCTGAATACTCGAGCGGCTGAAAGTCGCCTACTCGACTGCATCCCTTGCAGCAACAAGCATGGTAGAACTGGGACAAGCACTTTTATAGTTTCGACATGACGATTTACTTTTATAAATTTGAAGATCCCTACGGATGTTTTTCCAACTTTTCTCCTCATAACATTTATCTGCTGGGTCAAGATTGGATGACGGTGGAGCATTATTATCAAGCGCAAAAATTTGTTGGCACCGAGGATGAAGCGTTAATCCCAGCGATCGCTAGCGCGAAGACGCCAATGGAAGCCGCAATACTGGGACGCGATCGCACCCGCCGCATCCGTCCGGACTGGGAACAAGTGAAAACCCAAATTATGCGCGAAGCCGTGCTAATCAAGTTTCTAACTCACCTAGAGATTCAATCCATTTTGCTTTCGACCGGCGATCGCCCAATCGTGGAGGATTCTCCCACTGATTATTACTGGGGTTGCGGTGTAGAAAAAACTGGACAAAATCATTTGGGAAAAATCCTGATGAGTGTCCGTCAAGAAATTCGGCAACGGTTAGGAAAAAAGTAGCGTTACTCCTTTGTGAATTTATATATTTAGCTAATCTGAATTAGCGATTTTTTTAGGGAAAATATTTTTAGCTTTTCATAGCATGTCTTACATAAACTGTCAATATTTTTGAGTTATTTTTCCTTAAAAATATTAAAGTTAACAATAATTTTAAAACTTTTATAAGATCAATAGTTTTACGAATACCCAGTATGACTTTTCAGTTACAGAATAGAAATATACAAAAACATTCATGCCTGAATTTATAAAAGTGGTGGATAGAGGGAATGAGCTTAAGTGATAATACGCAAACAATGCAGCACGAAATAGACCAAGCAAGCTTATTACACGGAATTACCAATCGGATTCGGCGATCGCTAGAATTGCCAGAAATTTTGACATCGACAGTCGCTGAAATTCGCTCATTGCTTGAAACCGACCGCGTGATGATTTATCGGTTTCATGCCGATGGCAGTGGAGAAGTGATTGCCGAGGCAATTGATAACAATCGCCTGCCATCTTTGATAGGGCTAAATTTTCCGGCTGATGACATTCCTCCCCACGCCCGCGAGATGTTTCTGAAAGCTCGCCAGCGCTCAATTGTCGATGTTTCCGCAGGGTTGATTGGTCTGAGTTCCTTGGATTGCGCCCAGACAGGTACTGCTTTGAAGGCGGAAGATGTTCGCTATCGCCCAGTAGATTCCTGCCATATTGAATATCTCACGGCAATGGGAGTCACATCTTCCCTCGTGGTGCCGATTCTATATCATGATGCCCGCACGCAGGAGACCCAGCCGGAACTATGGGGTTTATTAGTCTCTCATCACGCTGAATCGCGTTCGGTTTCGGAACAAGAACTGCAAATCGTCCAGTTAGTGGCAGATCAAGTTTCAATTGCGATCGCTCAATCTACCTTACTCGAACTCGCCTGCGCCCAAGCAACGCGGGAAGCGCGGATTAACCGAGTCGCCACCCTGCTCCATGCACTACCAACAATTCAGCTTTCTGAAGCCCTTACGGAAACGGTTGCAGCCTTTAAAGGTTGTGGGGGCAGAATTTACATAGCGGCAGAAAATCCAAGTCAAGCAATCCTATTTGCCTGCGGCGATCAACCGATGCTAGGAGCCATCGGGAAAGATCGTCCGCTTGAAGAGCATCCCGTTTGGCAGGAATATTTAAAATTACAAGACACTGCCTGCAATCCCATCAAGGCAGTGACGGATCTCTATAAAGAACCTCATCTGCGAGTCATCGCGCCAGCGTTCCGCACGACTCGAATTCGGGGCATCCTGATTGTCCCCCTCCAGTATCGTCAGCAGTTTCTGGGATACTTGTGCATTTTTCGTAATGAAATTGATACGGAAACTTTGTGGGCTGGAAATTTCGACCCGGATCGGAGACAACTGCAACCTCGTAATTCCTTTGAGGCATGGAGGGAACTGAAACGAGGTCAAGCACAAGCGTGGACGCCGGGAGAAATTGAACTCGCTCAAGCCTTGGGTCATCACTTCTCAATGGCGATTGAGCAGTATCTCCTGTACACACAGGTGCAGTCTCTCAATAGCAACCTGGAGCATCAAATTCAAGAGCGAACTGTCCAGCTAGAACAGTCCTTAGAGTTTGCCAAAGTCCTCAAGCAAGTCACAGACCAAATTCGCAGCACTCTGGATTTAGAGAAGATCCTACAAAGCATTGTGCAGGAAGTCAGGAAACTGCTAAGCACAGACCGAGTGGTAATTTACCAGTTCACCAGAAGTTGGCAAGGGGAGGTGGTTGTAGAAGCAGTGACAGGCAGCTGGAACTCAATTCTGGGAGAGATATACGAAGATGAATGCTTTCCTCAGGAGTACGCCTCTGCTTACCAGCAAGGAAGGATTCGAGCAGTTCATAACGTAGCTGAGTCAGATTTGCATCCCTGTCATATAGAGTTTTTACTGAAAATTCAGGTTCAAGCCAACTTAGTTGTCCCGATTAACATGGGGGAACAGCTATGGGGGCTATTAATTGCCCATGAGTGCCAAGCTCCTAGGGAATGGAAGACTGCTGAAATTGATTTGCTGCAACAGCTGGCAAATGAAGCCGCGATCGCAATTCAGCAAGCCGAACTCTACGAACAAAGCCGTAGTGCCGCTGCTACTGCTACCGCTCAAGCACAACAGTTAGAACAAGCTGCCGAACAACAACAAGCATTGTTTGGAGTCATTACTAAGATTCGAGAATCCCTCGATCTAAATACAATCTTCAAAGCAACGACCACTGAAGTCCGACAACTGCTAGGGGCTGACCGAGTGGCAGTATTTCGCTTATATTCCGCCTCTGGCTCGCTGGATGATGAATTTGTCTCAGAGGACGTATTACCAGCTTTAAAGCCGATTTTAGGAACCAAAGTTTACGACCGCCACTTTTCCCAAAACTATGCTGTACTTTATCAACAGGGTCGGATTCAAGTAGTTGATGACATCTACAACGCAGGCTTAACTGATTGCCATATCGAGCTGCTGGAGCAATTTCAAGTCCAAGCTCAACTCGTGGTGCCGCTGCTAAAAGGGGATATCCTTTGGGGATTGTTATGTATCCATCAATGCTCGCAAACGCGACATTGGGATGTCTCAGAAATTGAGTTCGTCACCCAGACTGCTGTTCAGCTGGGAGTTGCAATACAGCAAGCAGAATTACTCGCTCAAACCCAGCATCAAGCAGAACAACTCGCTTGTGCCCTCCAAGAATTACAACAAACCCAAACCCAGCTGATTCAGACAGAAAAAATGTCGAGTTTGGGACAGCTAGTTGCAGGTGTGGCTCACGAAGTCAACAATCCGGTTAATTTTATTTACGGCAATCTCATTCACGTTGGCGAGTACGTAAAAGATTTGATCGATCTGTTGCATCTATACCAGGAGCGTTACCCCCATCCCGATCGGGAGGTTGCCAAACACGCAGAAGCAATCGATTTGGAATTCATTGCTGATGATCTGCCGAAAATGCTGTCGTCAATGAAGGTGGGAGCCGACAGAATCCGTCAACTGGTGCTGTCTCTCCGGAATTTCTCTCGCCTTGACCAAGCCGAGATGAAACGGGTGGATATCCATGAGGGTTTAGACAGCACGCTGTTAATTTTGCAACATCGACTCAAAGGGAAGGGTAATACTCCTACGATTGAAGTTGTAAAGGCTTATGGCGATCTGCCCTTAGTTGAGTGTTATGCCGGTCAGCTCAATCAAGTGTTTATGAATGTCCTTAGCAATGCGATTGACGCGCTGGAGCAGCAAAACAACTGGGAGCGATCGAACCACCCGATGGAAAGGGGAGAAGCTGCTGGTTATTTGCACCACGCAAGTGACACAGATACTGCCCTAACATCATCAGACGTTAAAACTTCACCCGCTCAGATTACTATCCGCACCTTTTTGAAGGAGGAAGCAGAAAGAATAAAAGGTGAAAAAATACAGGAGCAAGAAGGAAGGATAAAGCATGAAACCGATTCACCTATTCATCCTTTCATCCCTCATCCTGCTAACGTGGTGATTCAAATTATTGATAATGGCTCTGGTATGCCAGAGGCGGTGCAGGCGCAAATCTTCGATCCTTTTTTCACGACAAAGCCGGTTGGTAAAGGCACGGGTTTGGGACTGTCGATCAGCTATCAAATTGTGGTAGAAAAACACGGCGGCGTCTTTAAGTGTTTTTCTCAACCAGACAAGGGCACTGAGTTCTGGATTGAAATTCCCGTTCGCCCACAAAATTGAAAGAAGCAATTGATGCTGGGCCAAAAAACGAACTCTCTACACACTCGGAACCTCACCGCTAACCCCTCTCCGTTGACGGAGAGGGAATATTGAACTCCTTCCCGTTGACCGGGAGGGACAGGGGTGGGGCTAAACTCTGAGTGCTAAAGACAGCACAAATTAGAACTTCCGATCGCTCGAAAAAGTTTTACGGGCAAATTTTCTCGATAGCGATCGCTGCCATTTCAGTACCTGCTGGCTTCCGGGTACTTCGTGCAGCAGCACATACAAACAGGGAATAATAAACAGGGCGAGGATGGTGGCGATAGACATCCCAAAAAAGACGACGATGCCCAAAGGTTGTAGGAATTCCGAGCCTTCCCCGATGCCCAGGGCTAGCGGCAGTAAGCCCAAAACCGTCGTGATGGTAGTCATCATAATCGGTCGCAGACGTTGGGGAGCGGCTTTAATGATGGCAGTTTGGCGATCGCATCCTTCTCGTTCCCGAATCTGGTTCGCTAGCTCGATCATGATGATAGCGATATTCACCACAATGCCCACCAGCAGAACGGCACCGACTAGAACAGTAGCACCGATGGCGGTTTTAGTGACGTAAAGCCCGATAATTCCCCCAGCTAAAGCTAATGGCAAAGTCAGAATAATGGCTAGGGGGTCAATTAACGAGTTGTACTGCACCGCCATGACCACGAACACTAAGAAGGCTGATAGCGCCCCCAAAGTTTTCAGAGAATTTTGCAACTGCTGATTGGTTTCGGCTGCGGAACTAGGAAGTACAGTCACGCCTTCAGGTAACTGCAAATTTTCTAACACCCGATCTACCTCTGCAAAGGCATCGCTGAGGTTAGCTCCTTCGCTGAGACTCCCAGCAATGATAAAAACCTGTCGTTGGTTAATCCGCTGCACTTCTCCAGGCGCTTGCCCTTCGGAAATGGTCGCGACATCACCCAGCCGAACTAAGCTGTTGTTATTGACAAATAAGGGCAGCTCCTCTAATTGCGAAGCGCGTTGCACCGATTCTTCATTGAATTGTACGCGCACATCTACTAAGCGATTGCCTCTTTGCAACTGCGTTGGTACCGACCCCTCGATTGCTGTCTGAATCGTTTGCCCAATGTCTTGCGTCGTCAACCCCAACTCCTCTGCACGCTCCCAATCCGGTCGAATCTGCACTTCTGGTTGCCGAGGGTCAGCATCCGGTCGAAACGTTGCACTTTTTACTTGCTCATCCAAGGCTTGCACCACTTGCCGCCCTGCCTGTTGCAGCGGTCGATCTTCGTTTCCTTGGAGGATGATATCAACATCCGCTCCCCGCACTGGCGAGTTCGTTAGGATGATACCTCGCACCTGACCGGGATTGAGCCGCAGACGAATCCCCGCTAAATTCAGTTTATTTAACTCTTGGGTGACTTTTTCGACAAACTTCTCGACATCTGTACCGGATTTGAGGGTGATGGAGCTGGAACCTCGGAGGGGATTTGCACTGGTGCTACTGCCGAAAAGAGAACCTCCCGCCGTGCTAAATACATAGTCAGTTTCGGGCTGTTTTGTGAGGATTTCGTCAACCATTGCCATCACTTTCCGGTTAGTTTCCACGCTAGTTCCCGGAGGAAACTGGGCAGATAAATTTGCTTGACCAGTGCTAATACGAGGCAGAATTTCTTGAGGAATTTGCCCTGCCATCCACAAGCTACCGCCTCCCAAAACCAGAACCGAAATCGCAATTATCAATATTCGATAAGGCAGCGCCCTCGTTAAAGTGCGAGTATAGCTGCCAGTTGCCGCCTCAAAAGAACGGTTAAATTGCCGCAACAACTGAAACTCACCTACCCGACTCGACCAGCGGATAGCCAATAGCCGAGATGTGAGAACAGGTACAACGGTCAGAGCTACTAAAAGTGAAGCTGCGACTGCAAAGCAAATCGTAAGAATTAATTCATTAAATAGTAGTGAGAAAAAGCCACCTATTAGCAAGAATGGCACTACAGATACCAGGTTCGCGCCTGTAGCAGCAATCATTGCTGATTCTACTTCCTGAGAACTGACGATCGACTGCTCAATGATCTCCTCTTTGTTTAACCCTTGCTTTGTCCGAGTGCCTGGAGTCATGCCAATGCTTTCGGCAATGTTTTCCATGATGACGACGCTGGTGTCAATCGCTTGACCAATCCCCAACGCCAGACCTCCCAAACTGAACACATTCAAAGACAAGTCAAAAAACTTCATCAAGACGATAGCCGTCAAAGTACAAAGGGGAATCGTCAGGGAAATAATCAAAGTTTGTCGCAGTGACCCTAAAAAGAATAAAACTGCTACGGCTGCAAGTAATGCTCCGGAGATGGCAGAAACGATGACATCATTCAGGGAGTTGCGAATAAATTTTGACTCATCTAAGGTGGGTAGCAGTTTCATGTCTGCGGGAATTACACCCGATTGGCGGAGTTCTTCGATGCGTTTTTTAACTCCTTCCACCACCTCGATAGTATTGGCATCTGGTTGCTTTTGAATGCTGAGTTTTACCGCTGGTTGCCCATTAAGATAGACAAATACCCGCTGGTCTTCTGTACCATCAATGACTTCGGCAAAATCTCTTAGATAAACGCGAGATTGTGGTAAAAGTGTAGGGCTTTGCGCTCCTACTGGGCTGGGAGTTGAGGAAGCAACTTCAAAGGAGAGATTGCTAATTTCCTGTGCATCCTGAAAGCGTCCGACGGTACGGGTTAGCGTTTGGGAGTCGTTGCCTTGCAAGCGACCCCCAGAGATGTCCTGATTGCGATCGCCTAAAGCATTCAACACATCTACCAAACTCACCCCCAGCGCCTGTAAGCGATTCAGGTCAATTTGCACCCGCACTTGTTCTTCCACCCCACCCGCAACATCGACGGCGGCGACACCATTGACTACACTGAGTTCGCGGGATAATTCTTCATCGGCAAATACCCGCAAATCCGCATCCCCCAGGGAAGAGGATTGCAGCGCCATTTCGTAAACGGGTAGCTGGGAGGGGTCAACTTTAAACAAACGCGCATCTTCGATGGTGCTGGGGAGTCTGCTGCGACCCCGGTTAAAGGCAGCAGTGGCATCGTTGAGCGCTTGGTCAATGTTGCCTCCCGGTTCAAAGAATAAGTCTAAACTCACCTGCCCTTCGCGGGTTTGGGAGTAAACTTGCACCACTCCTTGTGTGGTACTTAGAGTTTCTTCTAGCGGCTTGGTAATTTCATCAACTCCCACTTCGGGGGAAATTCCAGGCGCTTCTACCCGCACGCCAATTCGCGGATAGGTGATAGATGGCAACAAATCGACTTGGAGTTGGGAGAGAAAGAACACTCCCATCACCAACACAGATAATGTGAGCATGAGTGTGCCGATATGGCGGCGGATGGCGATCGCGCTTAGGCTAAATCCAGACATAATAATTTTGAATTTTGAGTTCTGAATTTTGAGTGAATTCGGAATTTTGAGTGCATGAGTGAGTTTTGAATTAAGAAGTCAAAGCTCAAAACTCAAAACTCTAAGGCTTTGCGGTTTCTGATAAAACACTTAAGCTTACAAGTTCGCCATCCTTGAGCGGCTTACCAGCGCGGCTGACAAATCGCTCTCCCGGCTTTAATCCCGACAGAATTTCTACTTTTCCATTTACGCGATCGCCCACTGTCACCGATCGAGCCTGCACTCTTGGCTGTTGCCCTTCACGAGTCACAACAAACACCGTCGCTTTGCTAGATTTGGCATTTTCTTGGGAGTTGGAAGCGCTCTCTCCCTCGCTCCTTGCCTGTCCCCCTTGTGCCTGCCTCCCTTGTGTCTGCCCTCCTTGTCCCTGTCTCCCTCTCTCTCCTGCTTCTTGCAGCGCTGTTTGCGGCACCACGACCCGTTGGGACGCATTTGAGGCAAAGCTGACCCGTGCCAATAGTCCGCTGCCGATCTCACCCTTGGGGTTGGCAATCGTGACTTCTACCGGCACTTGACGAGCCGCTACATTCGCCGCCGGAGAAATGCGAGCCACTTGTCCAAGAAATTCCCTGTTTTTGAAGGCATCTAATTGCACCCGCACCGATTGTCCAGCCCGGATATTTGACAATTCCAATTCTGAAACTGGCACCACTACTGTGACGCGGCTGAAATCTCCAATTTTCAAGATTTCACTACCTGGATTCGCTAAATCCCCCGGTTCTAACCCTTTAGAAACGACAACGCCGCTAATGGGGGAAGTTAATACTGAATAGGATTGGCGTTCGCGATTTTGAGCCAGTACAGATTGTTGCGCTTTGACTCTGCCTTGAGCCGCTACGACTGCTTGCTGTTCTGTACTCACCTGTGCCTGAGCAGAGAGCAAAGCTTGTTGAGCCGTTTGAGCTTCGGTTTGAGCTAATTCTGCTTGTTGCTGCGCGATCGCACCCTGTCTCGCCAAGCCAGCCAGTCGCGCCGCATCCCGCTGTGTTTGCTGCAATTCAACTTTTGCCTGTTCCACCTGTGTCCGGGCATTCGCTACCTGAGTTCGGGCGCGGGCAACTTCTGCTTGAAGCGTTGCGAGTTCTGCTTGCGCCTGATTCACGCTAGTCAACAAGGTGGTGTCATCTAACTGGGCAACAATTTGACCCTGCGCCACCCGATCTCCCACATCTGCTTTAAGAGAGAGCAGCCGTCCTTCCACTTGGGGTTGCACCGAGACTTCTCTGAGTGGGCGAGTCGTGCCGATAAATTTTACATCTTCTTGAAGCGATTCGCTGCGAGCGATCGCCACATCCACTGGTGTAGGTTTTCCTTGCCCCCCTTCTTGCCCTCTGGGAGATTGAGCCTCCGCTTCTGCTTTCGGCAGAATGCCACAACTGGTCAACCCAGGCATCCCTAAAACAGCAAATATCAATATAAATAGGGGAATTTTTTGATTTTGCCGTTGGCTTGTTGATTTTTGACTCGTTTGCTGCCGAGAGGCTTGAGCAGCAGATATATCAGGAGACATACGCTTAAGTTGCACTTGGGTGTTCCACTCAGGAGACGGTTCGGACTCGCCTTGGGCGGGGCTGTCCAGCGGTGAGATGCAAAGGCAACAGGTTAGCTCTGTGCCTGCCTGTCTATTTAGACTGCTGATAGTTTACAAACGTTCACTTTACAAATCATAAAGTGCGAAGGCAGTTCTCTTGGTCAGCCTTAAGGTCGGATTTTGGCATTTGCCTTCTGGTTTTGGGCGAGCGATCGCCCTGAGCAACATTCCAGCTGCTATGCTTTTTTTAAAACCCTTGACAAACTCTCAAATCCTTGCGTTACCAATTCTTGCGGGTTAAAAATCTATTTCTGTCAGTCGTCCTGGCGGTGGCTGGGACTGTAGTAATTAGGGCATCCGAGAACGTACCCGTACAGGCTCGTCCCGCGCCTGTATTTACACGCCATTTAGAGACAATTCAAAGCAGCGTACCGCCTGGGTTGATTATGCGCTTGCCGTCCCAAATTCTCCTCAGTGGCCCCACCGATGTAGATCCTTCTGAGTTGATTGTCCGCGTCTTCCCCTCAGAAACTCCGTTAGCTTATACTGTTAGCCTTTTTACCTGCTACAGTAATCCCCAACCGTGCTTAGTCGGAAGTTTTTCGGTTGAGAAAAAGAATTCTCTCAATGCGATACGAGAATTAGAAAAACATAAAGCAGCAGGCGATCGCATTACCTTAAGGAAAGATATTAGAGGATATCTATTGGAAGGAAAAAAGCAGAAGCCATCCTATGAATTTTCTTCAGTGATGTGGCAGCAGGATGACTTCATTTATCGCGTTAGTTTTCCCACTATAGAACGGTCAAATATTCTCTTGATGGCGAATTCAATGGCTAACGATGTGCCGCTTTTCCGCAGGGTTTCTCGCCCACTTCCCTGATACTAATCCCAAGTTGCGTTCAGACAGATTAGGGTCTTGAACGCAACTTATTCGTATTAATTTCAGTAATCTACAATCCGCTGAGCGTCTCTAGCAGCTTCTCCACTTCAGCATTATGGTCAAGGAAGGAGAACAAATGTTTATAGCGCAGAATTCCCTGTTTATCCAGTACGAATTGAGCTGGCAGAGGCGCACCCAAAGCTTGACCCGTACAGTAAGCTCGAAACGTCCGACAACTGGGGTCGCTGAGCAAGGGCATCTTTAACCCCAGGTCTTTGACAACCGTTTTGCTCTGCTGTTCGTCGGTACTGGTAATCATCAAAACCTCGACGCCCAAACTGGTAAAGCGCTCGTAGTTTTCATTTAGCGCTTTGATATGAGGAAAGCAAAAGGGACAATATTGCTTTTCGGTGAAGATGCGGGTAAAGGCAAGGATGACAGGTTGCTTTCCCCTGTAATCCGATAACTTGACTTTACCGCCATTGGTGATGTCCGGCAGTTCAAATGCTGGAGTGGTTTCTCCCAGGTCTAAACGGCTGGTTGCTGGAATCGGCAAGAAATTCTCAAAGAAGCGTTGATTTAACAGTCCGCTAAAGTCAGTAGATGTCAGCATCGGTATATCATTTTGGTCTTATTGCTGTAATTGTAATAGTTCTTTACTTTTTTGCGAACCGAGGCGAATCGTGGACGAGAGAGCGATCGCATCCTTCATCCCAACAAAAATCGCATCCCCTTTGAGTTGGAGTTGCGACTTAATTTTAAGCTCTTGGCCTATTCTTCTTATCAATTGAGAGTTTTGTCAATGACTAAACTAACTTTGACTCTGGAACCAAAAGCTTTCTTGAAAGCGACTTCTACATCTGGCAACTTCTTCTCAGCCCTTCGGAAAATCGCTAGCGATGAAACTTTAATGTAAGCTTCGCCATTACTAAAAGCAATGAGTTTTCCATGCTGACTCATTAGATGTTTCGTAGCAGGTGGCGAAATCTGCAAAATTACTCCTTTCCAGATTAAGTCTAGGATATTTTGAATTGCTTCTTGCATTGGCTTGAGGTAGTCAATTTTCTCCAGGTTTACAGGCAGTTCCAGTTGAACAAAATTTTGAGCTTGCATTGTCTTAGTCCTAATTCAGAGCGCTCGTTTTTACCAGGAAGAAGCAATTTGCTGTTTGCTGTCCCCCACAATCCAGAATCCTTGATTTGCTCAAGTTTCACCAGACGCAGATTAGGCTCAGTGTGAGACTGAGCTAAAATTGACCTTGACAATCAAAAACTTAGGTTGTATAAATGCCTTCGCTCAGAGCTTCACAGAAGGGACTAGCAAGAATTAAGCAAGCCAGGAACGAAAAGGGATGGACTGTAGAGGACGAAAAATGGCTTAAAGCAGCTAGTAGGGTTCTAGAGCCAGACAAAAACTGGGAAGGCTCCGAGCAACTAGCCAACGGTGTCTCACTAATAACTTGGAAACGTTTCCTGCAAGGAAAAAAGCCCATTAATACTGAGTCTTTCAAAGCCTTCTGCCAAGTTTTAGGAGTCAACTGGGAAGAAGTTGTTGAACGTAGTTCAAACTCGCAACCTGCTTCACCAATACAGTTTTCTGCTTATAACGATAACTGGGTAGGGGAAAGCCGAGAAATATTAGTCAAAGAGTTGAGTAATAAGGTATTGGGTGATTGTCGCGTCTTGATACTGGTTGGGATAACAGGTATCGGCAAAACTGCTCTCGCTGAACGATTAGTTTTTGAGTTGCGGGGAGATTGGACGGAACATAGGGAGAATTTTGAAGATAGGAATAAAGATTCATATTTTGCTAGTGTTGCGGCTAGATGGCTGGAGGAATGGGGAGAAAAGCCACCACAAGATGAGCGCAAGCCAGAGCAACTGCGACGGCAGTTAGTCAAATGCTTGTGCGAACATAAGTATTTGGTATTGATGGATTCTTTTGAGGAGTTACTAACGAAAGGCAAAAGCGAAGACACTCGCTGGAATGATTTTGCAGATGATGAGTGGAGGAAGTTTTTTCTAAGTTTGTTGTCAGAACCATTTTGCCAGAGTCGGATAATCATCACTTCCCAAGATTTTCCAGTGAAGTTGAAGCTGGAATGTTCCCGGTATCAAAATTTTTGGCATCATCAACTATTAAAAGGATTAGAAATACCAGAGCAGGTGGCATTGTTCCGAAAAGCTAGGCTAGAGGACGATCTAGAATCACCTAATAGTCCCCTTCGGCAGATTGGGGAAGTCTACGACGGACATCCTTTAGCGTTGCGGGTAATTGTCGGAGAAATTGCAGAGTCTTATCAGCAGAATGTCCGAGCTTATTGGAAAAAATACCGCAATGAGATTGAAGAGGTAAAAAATGCTTTAGACTTAGCCCGTAAAGAAGGAAAAGTTAAAGGAGAAGACGATCGCTGGCACCTAGAGCGATACAGCCATGAATTGCAAAATCAAGTTAAAATACGTCTTGATAAAAGCTTTGACAGGCTAAAAAACGATGTTTATGATGCCTATTTTATGCTTTGCACTGCCTCAGTGTACCGCTGCGAGGTAGCCGAGAGTTGGTGGCTGAGTCAGTTAGAATATCGGGGTTACGATCAGCAGCGGTGCGAGGATGCGTTGCAGGCATTACGCGAGCGCTATCTCGTTGAGGATAGAGGAATTAACCACGAAGATGAGCGTCTTTTCGGGCAACACAATCTAATTCGCAGTGTAGCGATCGCTCATCGATTAAAGCTTTATAGAGATAACTAAACAACTACGACACTCTCAGTAATGACAGATAGCATTACACCACCAGGGAATTTAATTCTCACGGAACTTGCCATCAATCCACCCTATCTGGCGGCTTCAGTCCTAGATAGTAAGCTCGATGATTACATAGCAGTTGTAAACTGGCTTATGAAGTACAAACCAAAGCCTGATGCTACTAATTTAGAGAAAGTGCGAGGCTACTTAGAAGCGTTTCATCATTTATGTGAAGTTGAGAATTGGAGAAGAGCTAGTGATATCCTTTCTATTCGCCTCAATACGCCTACAAAGGACGAATTACATATTCAGTTGGGAATTTGGGGATATCATCAGGAAAGGATTGAACTGTACAAGAGACTTTTAGGCAAATTAAATCTTAGGGTAAATGCTAGACTTCTAGGCAATTTAGGGAATGCATTCCTATCTTTCGGAGATTACCATCAAGCGATTGAGTATCTTAAACAGTATTTGACTATTGTACGAACAAGAGGCGACCGATCTGGAGAAGCGGAAACGCTGGGCAATCTAGGCATTGCTTATAAATCCATAGGAGATTATCCCCATGCAATTGATTACCATCAGCAGCATTTGGCAATTGCACGAGAGACAGGCAACCTCACTGGGGAAGCTACAGCATTAAATAACATAGCTGTTGTCCATTATTACTTAGGAAACTTCACGCAGGCAAACAATAACTATAAGCAGGTGTTAAGCAAGCTAGAGGAGATAAGAGATGATGAGATTATAGGAAAGGTAATTGGTAACTTGGGAAATACCCTAATCGAATTAAAAGACTATTTACAAGCTGAAGAGAATTTACAGACAGCACTGAAAATATTTAAAAAAGTTGTCGCTCGTTGTGATGAACCTATAACTCTGTATAACTTGGCAAGACTTCATCAAAGATTAGGCGATTTAGGGCTGGCAAATGAGTATTGCGATCGCGCCTTATCCATTGCTACAGAATTAAACCTACCGCTAGCAAAAGAGTGTCAGCAACTCAAGAAAAAATTGCTGAGTCAGAAAGTATAAGGCGTGAGTCGCTACGACTGCACGAGTAATGGTGAGAAGGGATAGCCGCGATCGCATATAATCAGCAGCATCTAGATATCGTGCAAGCAGCGTTACAGGAGTTAACGCGATCGCAAGCCTAAAAAAAAACCCCAATACAAGATGTATTGGGGTTTTTGATTAATTGACGACTGAATCAGTTCTGAAACTAACTCGACACCAGAAATTTAGACGGCAGAAAAGAAGACCTTTGACTTGACGGGGTCGGGAACCATTGTCTTGTCACCCGGTTGCCAACCAGCGGGGCAAACTTCGTCGGGGTTAGTTTGTACGTACTGGATTGCTTGCAGCGTCCGCAGAGTCTCATCGACGTTGCGACCAAAAGCCAGGTTGTTAATCGTAGCGTGCTGAATCACGCCTTCTTTATCAATGATGAACAGCCCCCGGAGTGCAATGCCTGCCTCTGGATCGAGGACATTGAAAGCAGCACTAATCTCTTTCTTAATATCGGAAACGAGGGGATAGTTTAGGTCGCCGACGCCGCCGGACTTGCGGTCTGTCTGAATCCATGCCAAGTGGGAAAATTCACTGTCTACAGAGACACCAAGGATTTCAGTGTTGAGATCCTGAAATTTTGAATAAGCGTCACTAAAAGCTGTAATCTCTGTAGGACAAACGAATGTAAAGTCAAGAGGATAGAAGAACAAGACTACATATTTGCCACGATAGTCAGACAGTTTGATGGTCTTGAATTCCTGATCGACCACAGCGGTTGCGGTAAAGTCCGGGGCGGTTTGTCCAACCCGAAGACAGCCTTCTGTGTGGTGGGTCATGAATAGATTCTCCTTAAATGGAATAGATTTTGCATTGACTCGTGCTGAGTCAAGGGTAATCTAGTTGAGGTCTACCCTAGACGCAACGACAGCTAATTTACGAACTGTAACAACTATATCATACTCATAACGAGTTTGAGTAGGAATGAAGAATTTGGATACGCGCGAGTGGCTGCTCACCAACGGGTTAGGAAGTTTTGCCAGTGGAACGGTTTGTGATGCTCGGACTCGGACTTATCACGGTTGGTTAATTGCCGCCCTCGATCCGCCGAGTCAGCGCACTTTATTACTGTCTCACCTGGATGCCAGTTTGGATGTAGGAGGACGGGTATTTGCACTGGGGACGAATTTCTGGATAGATGGAAAAATTGACCCTTTGGGCTATGAGCTACTGCGTTCTTTCGACATTGACCCCTTTCCCCGTTGGGTTTGGGGTGAAGATAACTGGCAGCTAAGCAGGCAGCTGGTGATGCCCTATGGCTTAGTAGAAAGTAGCTCACAGAGCGTAAGTAGCGGGAAGGAGACTGAGCAAGTAGGTACTCCCCAGTTTTGTCACCGGATTTTGATTCAGTACCGCTATGAAGGCACTGAGTTGGCTACGCTGAGGTTACGCCCGGTAATTGGCGATCGCGACTTTCACCACCAGCAATCCGGCGCTTCCGGATTGTCCTTCTCGCAATTAGTCGGTCAAAAGCAAATTTGCTTGCAAGGGATGCGTCCTGACTGGACTGGGACTCCCTGGCAATTGCGCTGGAGTAAGGGTCGCTATCAACCAGACACCGTTTGGTATTGGCATTATTACTATCCAGAAGAGAAGCGGCGGGGATTGGGGGACAAGGAAGACCTCTACAGCCCTGGATACCTGACAGTACCCCTACAACCGGGAGACTCCCTCACCCTAGAAGCGAAAGTGGGATTATGTAACTCCAAACAATCACAGCTCAGTTCCCTAGACTTTGAGCAAGCAGTGCAGGTTGAGCAACAACGACTGAAAGCGCTTCGCCGTCCCTTGTTGAGGGTTCATGGCAACGAACTCTCAACCATTAACAATGACATTGACAATGATATTTGCCAGCAGCTGTTGCGAGCAGGCGATCAATTTATTGTCTACCGCGCTTCCATTGCTGGCCCGACTGTGATTGCTGGCTACCCCTGGTTTAATGACTGGGGACGCGATACGCTAATTGCTCTACCAGGACTAGCTTTAGCGACTGGGCGCTATGAGTTAGCGAAGGGACTGCTGGAAACTTTTGGGCGCTATTGTCGGAATGGTTTGATTCCGAATGCGTTTCCAGATACTGGAGCTGAGCCATTTTACAACAGTATTGATGCTGCGCTGTGGTGGATTGAAACTTTGGGTCTTTACCTAGAAGCAACGCAGGATTGGGATTTTCTGGCTCAGCAATATCCTGTGGTGCGGCAGATTTACAAAAGCTTTATGGCTGGCACCCTGTACAATGTCCGGATTGATGCCACGGATGGGCTAGTTACCTGGGATGCGCCAGGAGTGGCGCTTACCTGGATGGATGCGGTGGTTGATGGTCAGCCGGTAACGCCTCGTCGGGGTAAACCTATAGAAATTAATGCTCTCTGGTACTCTGCTTTGTGCTGGGCTAGCCGATGGGCAGAATTGTTATTAAGGGAAGGAGGCGCGAATTCACAGAGGCGGATTAACCAGCGAGAACGCTATATTCAGCAGGCGCAACAGGTGAAGAGATCGCTGCAAAAGTTCTGGAATCCGACGCTGGGATATTTCTACGATACGATCGCACCGGATGATGTGCGAGACCCCACAATTCGTCCGAATGCAGTTTTGGCGCTCTCGCTCTATCATTGCGGGTTTCCTACCGAGCAAGGGCGGTCTGTCCTCAAGGTAGCAGGCGATCGCTTAGTGACACCCTACGGTCTCCGCAGTCTCGACCCCGCCGATCCCCGCTATGTGGGGACGTATGCTGGGAATTCTCAATATCGCGATCGCGCCTACCACCAAGGTACGGTTTGGAGTTGGCTGATTGGCCCCTTTATCCGAGCCTGGAAGCGCCTCTACGATTCAGAACCCGTCCCTTTTGATTGGCAGTCGATGATTGAACACTTGCAGTCCTCAGCCTGCCTGGGTTCGGTTTCGGAAATTTTTGATGGCGATCCGCCTCATGCAGCTCAAGGAGCGATCGCTCAAGCTTGGTCTGTTGCCGAACTCATCCGGCACTACTCTGACTGATTAGCACCGAGGAATGAGTACGATCGCAAGCCTACTCATTCCTCAGTCCTAGCTTTTCATAACTTTTAAAATGGCTCTGGCGGGATTTGAACCTGCGACCTTGGGCTTATGAGTCCCCTGCTCTAACCACTGAGCTACAGAGCCAAGTTTTCTTGAACAACCTTATCATCCTAGCATACTGGCGTGATTATTGCTATCCCTCACGCAAGAAAAGAAAAAAGACAAAAGAATATATTTTCTTTTGTCTTTTGCTTTGTCTTTTGCCTTTTTTTAGCGTCGAGGTAGCAAAGCTATTGGGTTGATAGCTCCTTTTCCAGATGGATGTAACTCAAAGTGAAGGTGAGGTCCAGTGCTGCGTCCGGTGCTGCCCATCTCAGAAATCTGCTGACCTTGCTCAACTGCTTCGCCTTCGCGAACCAGGAGCCGGTTGTTGTGGGCATAGCGAGTCAAACTGCCATCCGGATGCTGAATGTCCACCAGATTTCCATAACCACCTGAATTCCAGCGTGCATAGACTACGACACCAGGAGCTGCCGCCACGACGGGTGTGCCAACCGGAGCCGCAATATCAATCCCCTTGTGCATCCGTCCCCAGCGCCGACCATAACCAGAGGTCAAAACGCCCTTTGAGGGCCAGATGTAGCCATTGAATTGGATTTGGCTATCCGGCAGGTAGGGATTTGGACCAGGGAGGGGCGGTAACTCTGGAGCAACTTGTTGTCCGAAGGGGGGCCGGAGTGTCGGGTTATAAGTGTCCGCTCCGGAGGGCGCTGCTGCCACCAATGGCTTCTGGGTTCTAGCCCGTGGTGCAGCAGGTGGGGGCACTTTGATTTCGATTGCCGCCTGCGATCGCTGTTGTTGCCGTTGCCGCTTTTGCATTTCTGCTTGTACGGCTTCGTTATAACGATTTGGGCTGAATTCTGGATTGATCGGAGTCGAGTATTCAGAACGTTGCAACGGTTTGTTGACGACAGGTGCAACCGGCTCGAATGCGGGAGTCACTGGCACCGAGATGTTAGCAACCGGAACGTTCTGTGAGTTAGCGGTATCCCCGTTTTGCTGGGTACGATACTGCTGCCGTAGTTTGATGATGTCTTCCCGTAGTTTCTCAATCTGGGTGCTGTACTCAGAGTTTTGCTTCAAGCCAGCAGACTGAGTTTGGTTCCTCTCGGCAATCGGTGTGGCAGCGGGTGTGGCAATGGGTAACGGATTACCCGCTACTAACATTGGTTTGACGATAGGTACGTTAGCACTACTTTGCACCCGTACCTGTGTTGCTGCGACGGGTAAGGGAACAGCCGTTGGCAAAGTAGGAACGGAGAGATTCGGTACAGCAACATTAGACTTGGATTGTCTAAGTGCAGCGTTCAAACCAGGAATTACAGTTACAGTCTGTTTTTTCGGGATTTTCAGTGCTTGATTCACTCGAATCATGTTCGGGTTATCTAACTGATTTATCCGCAGCAGTTCTCCTCTGGAAACGCCGTGAATGCGAGCGATCGCATCCACCGTATCTCCCGCCTTGACCTGGTAAACATCTGCCGTTACCCCATTAGGTTCGACGACGGCAATCGGTACGGGTGCCACTGTCTGGATTGGCAGCGCTTGGTTAGTCGCGGTCGGTACTGGGATTGGTACGCTTTCATTCACCCCTATCGCCTGCGGGGATGCTTCTAGCGATTCCCGTGCCTGTGCCGATGGGAGGTGGTTAATCACCCGATTGGAGGCGTTTTCTCCTGGCATCTGCACCGCGATATTGCGTGGCACGGACGGTACTTGGTTGATTACCTGATTGGGGGCGTTTTCCCCTAGCATCTGCACCGCGATATTGCGTGGTACGGACGGTACTTGGTTGATTACCTGATTGGGGGCGTTTTCCCCTAGCATCTGCACCGCGACCGGAATTTGCACTCTAGGAGCAGCTATTTCCACCTCAGCAGCTTCAGAGCTATCAATTTGGGCTGTTTCAGTGACCTCTAATTGACCAGCAGATGCTTTTGTCGTCTCCTCAGACCGCAACTCCGCCAGACTGCTCTGCAAGCGGCTCCGCTGCTCCTTTAAGCGGCTCATGGCAGCGTCTTGTCTTGCTTTTAATAGCTCATTTACGTTGCCGGGAATCGTGACTGATTGACCCACCGGCAGTCCATCCGATGTTGTCGCTCCAGATGATTGCTGCACCTGTATCGGGCGAACACCATAAGACTCTGATAGCTTTTCGACGGTATCGCCCGGCTTCACTTCGTGAACAATACCGTTCGCTGAAGGAATTTTCACCACTTGTCCAGCTGGAAGAGCTGAGCTGGATTTAATGTTGTTGGAAGTGGCGATCGCGGCAGGTTCTACCCCATAGTTCTTCGACGATTGCCAAATTGTCTGTGCCTGCTGCACCTTGTGTTCGATAACGCGCGGTGCTGGTTTCGATTCTGCTTTAGCGTCCAGCTCCACCTTCGGGGAAACGGCCTCAGATGTGAATTCCGGCTCTACTACCTTTGGGGAAGCAGCGACAGATTTGGATTCCGGCTTTATTGCTGCGACTGAAGCAGTTGTTTCTGGCTCCACTTTTGAGGCAGGAGCGGCAACAGCAATATCTGTTGCAGCAGGAGCGTTGGTAACAGTCGGCTCAGTGGCGACCGGATCGGCTGCCTTTGCTTCATCGCCTTGTTGCGGCAGCAATAGGCTGGAGGTGCCCATTGAGATTGCCAATCCAATCATGGCGGCAGAGGTGCGAGCCCGACGGTTAACCTCTGGAGAAATTGGCTTCAATAAACCTGACTCTCCCCCGGAAAGCTTTCCTGCGGACAGATTCGCTTTCGCATCTTTGTCTGCTGCACAGGAAGGAACTGATTTAATCTTGTGCGTGAATGGGCGTTTCAAACACGACCTCCTACTTATGACGAGCGCTTAACTGTCCCTGAATGATTGTTTTTTACCAGTCAATGGGACAAATCACATCAAAAAGTGATTAGGATCACTGCCGGTAATCATACCTAGGCAAGATTACCCTGCTTTTTTGATTTAGACAAGTTTACATGACTGGGAAAATTTAATCATGCACGACCTACATTTGACCCACCCTGCTGAAGACTTCATCATTGCGTTAATCAGGAGCCTTTTGTCAAGAGCTGGCAAGTCAATGGTGTATTCCTTTCTAAGGCGTGCATATTGGAACATACTTGCTTGACTTGCTTTACTCCGGAAGACTGAGAAAACAACTTTTTCGTTGTTGGCATCCTGCTGTTGATCCATTACAACATGAGACTTTAAGCTGATTTTGCCTTGAATAACAACCGTAGAATCATGGAGAAAACTCTGACAAATGGCATAGAGCATACCGACGCATATTTACTAAAAATCTTCCTAAAGATTGATTCGAGGTTGTTTTAGAGGCTCAGCACTGAAAGATTTTGGATAAAAAAATCTATCAATCAATTTCCCGTTGTTACTCTGTTGTTCATAGAAATTTCTTATCTAAGCCGCGCTCATTCGGTATTCTAGATAGCTGAAGGACGTAAAAGAAACTCTCTCAAGAAAGGGAAAAGAGTCATTCGTCACCGAGTGTTGAGCAAGAAGTCATAGGGAAAGCTCAGCCATAAATAGTCACAAACAGTTGCCGGTTAACACGTTTGAGATTCCTAGAGAAAAGGTCAAACCAAATTTCTAACCTTTAACTCAATCTGCGAACACCTGACTAAAGATTGATAACACGCAATGAGCAAAGGACTTGTTTGCCTCCTTCAGGAGGACAAAATCCCCAGTTGGCGACGCGCTTCAAACAAACCGACTGCGGCACTAACAGAAAGGTTCAGGCTCCGAACGTGCGGCTGTGACATTGGAATATAGACAGTATTGGCACAAAGGGCGAGAACTTCTGGAGGTAATCCAGTTGTTTCGCTACCAAATAATAGCCAGTCATCTGCCCGAAACTCGAACTTCAAGTAGTTATCCCTTCCCGAAACGCTGAAGCCAATCCATCGTCCCCCTCGCTGCTGATGGAATGCCTGAAAATCCTCTAAACCAATGTGGTGGTGCAGATTGACGTAGGGCCAGTAATCCAGACCGGCACGTTTCAGATAGCGATCGCTAATGTCAAAACCCAACGGCCCGACTAAATGCAGTTCCGTCCCAGTGGCAGCACAGGTACGGGCAATATTGCCGGTGTTGGGCGGAATTTGCGGCTTGTAGAGAACAACAAACGGCATGAGACTTACTAATTACTCTGGCTCTAACACTAAAATCCACGATGGAAACTCAAATTATACCCAAAGAGGCATGAACCTATACATATTTGTTATATGACTCACCCCAAGCAAATTGATTAAATATTCTAATTCCCGAATGATTCTTTTTAGCCAAAAAATTAAGCCACAAAAAGGCAAAAAAAGAAATCAGGGGCTAGGTAAGGATCGAAGATAAAGAATGAAGGCTTTAGGATAATTCTCTGCCTTCAGGCTTCATTCTCGATCCTTCAAGTGCTTCATGCAACTAGGCTCTGGCACAATTTGTCTTCCAGTTCGCGCTCTTGATCTGCCACCGCTTGAATGGCGTCAATCATCACGCTGGAAGTGTCAAAACCTTGGTTTTGGAGATTTAACCACCGCTGAGCCGAATTTCCTTCGCGGAGAATCTTTTTCAGAGGTGACAAGAAACAGCGAAAGCCCATCTGTTTAGAGATGTCCCAAACTTCGCTGGTTATTTCTTCAATCCAATCTCGCGCCAGGATCGGTCTGCCGTCTTGCCAATGTCTCAGAGTTGCATCCAAACTTTGACGGGCGGCGGCGTCTTCGTTGGCGTCAGTCAGGGTAATCAAGTCTTGTGAAGACAATTGACTCATTGCTAGGGGATCGAGGCTGGGGTCATCAATCAACTGCAAAAGTCGGGCTTCTAGCAAGGCTGTAACCGCCAGCAAGGCAACCGGATCGATGATCAGGTCACAAATTCTCAGTTCTAGGCGGTTAAGGTCGTAGGGGCGCTGGTTGCCATTTGGTCGCACGGATGACCAGAGGTGGCGGACATTTTGCATTGTCCCAGCGGCTAATTGGGCTTCCGTCCACTGGATAAAGTGGGCGTGACTTTCAAATAAGGGAACGTGGGCTGGGGTTTTTGGGAACAATCCCCAGCGAGTCGAGTGATAGCCAGTGGCTTTACCATCCAAAAACGGGGAAGAAGCACTGAGGGCAAGGTATAAGGGTGCTTCTAGGCGGACAAGGCGAATCGCCCGCATCAGGGTTTCAGGATCGCTGATACCGATATTGATGTGAACGCTGGCGGTGACAACTTTGGTGCCGTAAGTGTTCTCAATGTAGTCGTGGTAAGGATTGCTAGGGTCAGAGCGCCAGAAGCGATCGCTGCCTCCTAAAGACAGCGTACTCCCCGGAATCAGGGTGTAATTTCCCAGGCGTTTTAGATACTCTCGGAGTTGCCGTCTAGGGCGTAGCAAGGCACACAATAATCGGTCGTAACAATAAAAGGGTTCTGTGATATATTCCACGTTGCGGCTATCCGGCTCCCGCATGAACCCGTCTAGGTCTGCCACAATCCGATCGGATAAACCCACAATGTCACCATTGGGGGTGCCGGTATACATTTCAATTTCAAAGCCTTTTGATAGCAAGGGGTTTTTCCTCAGATGAGTGAGTACGAAGTACGGACACGGGATACCGCTACCGTTAAAAAGTGTATCGAGGAAGACGAAATGGCTCCTCTGCCCTTAGTCTGGCATCAAAGTTGGTACTGATGATAGACAGTGGTGGCGGCTCGGTGTAGCAAGGAGTGCCGATAAACGAGGGAGTCAAGATCGTCAGCATAACCCCCGCCAATCACACAGGCGACTGGGTAGCCGAGTGCCACACAGGTACTCAAAACTTGCATTTCCCGGCGGAAGATTCCGGTGTCTGTGAGGGCGAGTTTGCCCAAGCGATCGCCAGCATGAGGATCGACGCCAGCATCGTATAAAACAAGATCCGGCTTGACTTGTGAGAGCAAATCTGGGAGATATTTTGCCAAGGTTTGCAGATAGGCGTCATCTTCCATCCCAATCGGGAGAGGAACATCTAAGTCACTTTGTTGTTTGGTTCCGGGAAAGTTAACTTCGCAGTGCATCGAGAAGGTGAAGACGCTGCTATCTTCTTGGAAAATCACGGCGGTACCGTCTCCTTGATGGACATCTAAATCCACGATCAGGATTTGACGCACCAGTCCCAGATGTTGAAGCACGCGGGCAGCAATGGCTAAATCGTTGAAAATACAGAAACCAGAACCATAACCGGGAAAGGCGTGATGAGTACCCCCCGCAGTATTGCAAGCTAAACCGTGACTGAGTGCCAGTTTAGCGGTGAGAATCGTACCGCCTACTGCCACGCAGGTACGATTTGCTAATGCGGGACTCCAGGGCAATCCGATTCTTCGCTGGGCTTTGGCATCGAGGGTGCCTTCACAGTATGCTTGGACATATTCTGGGGTGTGAACGAGTTCTATCCACGCTAGTGGAGGAGGTTCGGGCGGATGAATTTGCTCTGGATGCGCTACGCGATCGCTTAAGAGCATTTCGTAGAGTTTGCTGAATTTGGGCATGGGGAAGCGATGCCCTTCTGGGAGAGGTACGACATAATCCTGGTGGTAAATAATTGGCAAGTCCATATTTAAAATTTTGAACTGCCAAGCGGCAAAGGGAGAGAGGATTAACGGCGCGATTTTCCTCAAGCGCTACGCGATCGCAAAATTTTCCAGGCAAACCCACTAACCAGGCAACCTAAACCAATACTGAACAAGATGACAATAACCAGATTCGCCAAGGGGATGACTGCGGATAGTTGGTTGTCGATTTGGTTAGGGTAAGGCTGGGTAAAATCTTTTACCAACGCCGAGGAAGCAGAGGCGGCGACTGAGGCGGTTCCCACTCCCAGACTGGCAGCGGCGATAATATTTTCCAGATTGCGATCGCGCTTAGCTTGTTCAATCTCGACGATGCCTCGAATCGTGTTAATCACATCTTCTAGCACTCTCAATGCAGGGCTAAAGCTGGCACGATCTTGTTGAATTTGAATTTCGTATTGCTTGACTATTTGGTTAAATTGTGCCAGAAAATCCAGCTCGGTTTCTCCATATTTGCTAGCTTCTTGAAGCAGGTAATTTAAATGTTCTTGGTATTTTTTCTGATAGGTTTCAATCGCGTGCAATTGAATTTCTAGATGATTTAAGTCTGAAGCATACTGGGACAATATTTTTATATTTACTTCTAAAATTCTCTGCAATTCTTTTAACGGTAGCTGCTTGAGCATTTCACCCGCTTGAAAAATATAGCCGAAATTCTCTTGCAATTGCTGTCTGAGTTTCTGAGCTTCACAATAAGACCAAATAATTTTATTGCGGTAGTAAAACAACTGCATCCAGACCTCAGAATATTTAGCAGCTTCAGTTTCGGCGGCTACATCGGGATAAAAGATAACCAAAACATGGTGATTTTCTTCCATGTCCCAACGCTGGGGAGGTAGCCACACTTCAAAAATGGTTGCCCCTAAAAATTTTCCTTTACTTGGCTTTTGCTGTTTCCACCTCCCAAACTTCAAAGTTTCGTAAGCTTCTTGGGCGAGACATTCTAAAGGGGTTTCACAGTTACGAGGTAAAATCCCAGACACGAGCCAGGTTTTTCCAAGATTGCCTTGTTTATCAGCAGCAAGATGTTTGAGGCTAGGAAAGCATTTAAAAGATTGCAAATAGTCTCGATCGTTAATGTGGCAATTAAACAAAAGCCCATAACTATCGCTAAATCGCACGGGATAATAAAAGCCTTTGACTGGATATCCTTCAGTGCGAGCTTGAAAAGTATAATAAGCTTCAGTTTCCCCCGCTAGGCGCAATAATTCTAAATATTCTGGATCGTTATAATTTGAATCGTCAGCAGCGACAAGAATTCTTTGCAATTCTAACGGGAAGTTATCCCAAAACGTGAGCTGGTTTTGGTTGATTTGCTCTGCATCGTCTCCCAACCCGTTTCTCAAGTGGTAAACAAATAGATTCAGGTTAGGAAGAAATAACAGATTCATCGGAAGAGTAAACATATTGCCACCATACCTGGCGATTCAAATCACCGCTATGCCAACCCCACTTCAGAAAAAAGGAAGTAGAAGTTGCGAGAACTTTTAAACAAAGCCCGCTGGCGCGGACTGAGAACCAATATAGAGTGTATGACGAAACCTGCTCAAGGTAGATTTAGAAGCGATCGCAAAATTTTGCATAGCATCTCTTACCCGCGCAGGATTCAGCCAGTTTTAGACTTGAAGATAGGGCAAACGAGCGATCGCTGTAGATACGCCGTATACAACACCTCGACATCTTTGTGTCACAGCAACTCCCGGCAAGGGAGGAAGTTTAAACTGGATGGAGAGAAGAGAAATCAGCAAGCGATGGGGAGGGAAGAGAGAAAATGCAACACAAAATCGTCTGGGAACAGGGCAGCAATAATCCTGACAATACCAACAACTTCGCAACCATCCGCGAATGGTGGGCAAGTCTCATCGACAATAAAATCACGTGGCGACAGCGAATCATTCCCCAGACGGGCGATGCTACCGAACTCGATTGGGAACCCCAACGCTTTGACGAAGTATTTGAGATTCAAATCCCTGAGATTCGCGGGATCACTCTCTACTGGCGCAAAATCAACGAAGATCGAGAACGCAGCACTACGCCTACCAAACTCGAACTCGATACCCTTCGCCAGCAACTTTATATCTATCCCCAATCTCAAAGAGAACTGGTCATTCGGGTAGGGATACCAGAAACCATCTATCAAAAGATTGAATTTAAACATCCCCAATTGCAATTTGCTGCCAAGGAAGGCGAAAACCACATCCTGACTCTGCGGGATACTCAGCAACAGATAGAAGTGAAAGCCATTCTCAGCCCAGAAAATCTAAGACAGTTGATCGATCAGTTGAAGCAACAATTGTCGTAATCGTGTTTCTCGGTTGGGCAGAATATATGCGGTTCTAGCGTTCGATAGCGGCTTTTTGATTGCCATGCCCCTAGCGATGTATCTCTCCCAATCGAGAATTGCTTGAAGCTGTATCTTTTTTCTATAAACCGCGCCAGCAGAGGCGATCAATCGTGTCTCTGCAATATCTAGCCGCGATAGGGACAACGGAGATTGCCCACCAACGCTAGTGTCATAAAATATTCAAGTAGATTACAAGTAGATTTGAGATAAAACTATCAACATGAAGCAATGGATTGTCCCGATTGCCTTTATTCTTAGCGGATTTCTCGTTGGGATAATTTTTGATAAATTTTTTCTTCCTAGACTCAAAAGAATAGCTGTTAAAACTCGGTTGCCAGGAAATGAAATCGTTTTTCATTCCCTGCGTGGCATCCCCAAGATTTGGTTTATTGTTGCTGGCTTTTATGGAGCCATTTTTACTCTGCAACTAAATCAGGTGATTCCTGACCGGATTTCCGGCATTTTTCAGAATATTCTGACAGTTATTTTCCTTTATTCTGTCACCTTAGTTTTAGCCAGACTGACTGCTAGTTTTGTTACTATATTCGGTCAAAGAACACCCGGAGTCTCAGCTTCATTACTTTCTAACCTAGCCAAGATTATCGTTATAGTTTTGGGAATCCTGATGATCTTGCAAACGCTAGGTATTTCTATTACACCCATTTTGGCAACCTTGGGAATTGGCGGTTTGGCGGTTGCTTTGGCATTTCAGGATACGCTATCTAACTTATTTTCAGGCTTATATTTGATTATTTCCGGACAAGTCCGAACTGGCGACTATGTAAAACTAGAGACGGGACAAGAAGGTTACGTTACCGATATCACTTGGCGGAATACGGTGATTAGAGAACTGCCAAATAATCTAGTCGTTGTGCCTAATACAAAACTGGCTTCTGCCATTTTTACGAATTACCATTTACCAGTGAAAGAAATAACTTTACCAATTCAAGTAGGTGTTAGTTACGATAGCGACTTGGAACACGTTGAAGAAATAACGGTTGAAGTTGCTAAGGAAGTAATGCAAGAATTAGCAGCCGATATTTCTGATTTTGAGCCTTTTATCTTATATCAAAACTTTGGAGAATTTAGTATTAATTTTACAGTGTTTCTTAGAGTTAATGAATTTCTAAACCAACGAATTGCCAAGCATAAATTTATCAAAAAATTACACCGACGCTATCAACAAGAAGAAATTACTATCCCTTTTCCAAGTAGAGAAGTTTATGTAAACCAGAAGGGAAATAATATTGCTAATGACTAATATAAACGTCGAAAAAATAGAAGCCGCAGCTATTCAATTTGGATAGCTGCGGCTTTCTTTAGTCGTCAGACTAACGATTATCGACTATTACCGACCCTGACGACCCGGACTTCCAGGTGCTGCGCCTGCGCCTTCGTCGTTACTGGGCTGGTTCCGATTAGAATTGCCTGGATCGCAACCTTCCGATCCATTACCGACCCCTTGGTTGCAATTCTGACGCTGATTCGTGCGTTCGTTCCCCTCTACCTCACGGTTATTGGTAGGAACTTGTTCTGGTTGTGGGGGATCAACGGCTTCGCGCACTGTGGGGGGTTTCGCACCTTCGCCCGCCACGTAAGGCGAGGCGATGTTCTGAGCCTTCCCAGTGCTGACTAAAGCTTGGTAGAGGAAAGCACACACCTCTGCACGGGTGGCGACTTGATTGGGTTTGAGTGACTGGACATTAGGATAGTTCACCACCAGACCCCGTTCTGTCGCCGCCGCAACCAAACTGCGGACGTCGCTAGGGATGCTAGCGGCATCGCTGTAAACTTGCAGTAGCGTCTGGGTGGTGGTACTGGCAGAAGAGTAGTTCATTCCCTTTGCCAATGCCACTAAGATATCCAGACGAGAAAGCTTTTGGGTGGGGTTAAATGCATTGCTGGAAACAGCGCCTAAAAAGCCCATTTCATAGGCTTCTTGGATAGCACTGTACGCCCAGTAATCCGAGGAGACATCCCGAAAGGCGATCGCATTCCGCACTTTATTCATCTCAAACGCTTTCCGCAGCATCGCCGCAAATTGGGCGCGAGTCACCGGCTGATCCGGTCGGAAGCGACCATCGGGGAAGCCTTCGATAATTTCTAACTCCGCCAGTTGGGCAATAAAATCTTTTGCCCAGTAGCCCTGCGGGACATCGGGAAAGCTCGTCTGGATGTTTCGAGTGACTCCCACGTTTGCATATCTTGCCAGCAGCTGGCTGACTTCGTAGGTAGCGTTATCGGCTTCTACCTCAATCACCTGCACCAGCTGACCCGGAGCCGAGGTCAGCAAGGCAGCCATTCCGGAACTGTAAACGCTCATACTCTCACCCGCCAGCATTGATTCACCGCTGGTAAATGAGCTGGAATAAACGCTAGTCGCTGCCGAAGTCGAAATCTCGCTCGATTGGAACTGGCTGACGTTAATTTGCTCGACGCTGCTCAGGAATGTTACCCGTTCCTGAGAGTCGATTTGGGTGTAGTAGTTGTAGGCGGTGGTACCGCTGTCGATGTTGCCATCCATGTCAGCGTCAATCCCGTACACAGTCCGCACTACGCGGGTTTCAGACGGATTTTCTGACAAAATTAGGTTAACGGCGGCGTTTTCAGACAAGCATTCAAACTCGCTGTAGCCAATCAAGCGATTTTGGTCGTATAGACGCACCACTACGCGATCGCCCGGATTCACACCTTTGACAAACTTCGCTTTTTGCTTGATTTTGTATCTGAAGTCGCCGAGATACTGCTCTTGGGAATAGCTGTTGCCTTGTTTCGACTTCACCGATACGCGAGTAATCACCTCTGTGAGGCTGCCTGCGGGTTGCAGAACGGCAAGACTAAAGTTGCCTGCGGATTCGGTCATTGCCACCGTAGACCGCTGTTCTGTGCGGACGGTACTCCTTTGCTCGGTGGTTTCCGTGCGACGGGTTGTTGTCTGTTGCCCAGTGGTGGTACTTTCCGACCGGAGTCGAGCCGTCAGGGTTTGGGTTGCTGTTTCATCCCACTTCACGAGCGTTCCAGATTCGTTGGTGCGATAAACCCAAAATCCCTGTTCTTTGGCGCTACCGACCAGTACCAGCCAGCCGGGAACCAGTGCCTCGGTGCAGGCAACACCTGCTTCTGCTAACTCCAAGCAACCATTTGACCAAGTTTGCTTCGCCACCTGAAGGATGGTTAAGTCAGAACTTTGCATTCCTGTCCGTTGGGCAGCATCCTTTAAAACAGCTTCAGCAACCGCTGTTGGCAGCTGGGCGGTATCGTCTTCTGCTTGGCTGAGCAGATTTCGACCCGATAAGGGCAGATTGGCCGTTGTTTGTCCAACTTGCGCGATCGCAGGGGCAACCGTTGTCATACTTAAACCGGCAGCAGCAAAAACCAGGCTGCCTAAAAATACCAAGGAACTTCGCTTCATTAATCTCTTCTCACACCTAAACAAAACGGGTAGCGTGACTTTTCAAGTCGGTTAGATGTTCCCTGGTTTATCTCTTTTTAATGATAGAGACTATTACGATAGAAAAATAGTTAAGGAATCTTAATAATTATCGTGACGACTCAGCAGCTAAAAACAGGAAGCACTTTTGAAAAACTCAACTGGACTTGGCGCGGCTACCGGATTCAGTACACAGTCATGGGCACAGGTCGCCCTCTAGTGCTGATTCACGGCTTTGGCGCTTCCATTGGACACTGGCGCAAGAATATGCCAGTCCTCGCCGCTGAGGGCTACCGAGTATTTGCCCTAGATTTACTCGGCTTCGGCGGTTCGGACAAGCCAGCCCTCGATTACAATCTCCAGTTGTGGGAAGAATTGCTCAAGGATTTCTGGAAAACTCATATTCAGGAACCGACCGTCTTTGTCGGCAACTCGATTGGGGCATTACTCAGCTTGATGGTAGTGGTGAATTCTCCAGAAATTTCCGCTGGTGGCGTGCTGATTAACTGCGCCGGGGGCTTAAATCATCGCCCCGATGAGCTGAATTTCCCCCTGCGGCTGGTGATGGGAGCCTTCACGAAGCTGGTCAGTTCCAAAGTCGCTGGCCCGTTCCTATTTAACCGCATCCGCCACAAAGCTCGTCTCCGTCGCACGCTCAGACAGGTCTACGTGAACCCTGAAGCTATCACGGATGAACTGGTGGATATGCTTTACGATCCTTCTTGTGACACGGGCGCTCAGCAGGTTTTTGCCTCAATTCTCACGGCACCCCCTGGCCCTAGCCCAGCTGAGTTGTTGCCAAAAATACAACACCCGCTGCTGGTACTTTGGGGAGAAGATGACCCCTGGACGCCGATTAAGGGTGCGACGATTTATAAAGAGCTAAGTGAGAATGGGCAACCCGTGAAGGTTGTCGGCATTCCCAAAACGGGTCACTGTCCCCATGATGAACGTCCGGACGTGGTGAATCCTTTGATATTGGATTGGTTGGCGCAGCTGAGCAGTCAATAAAACTTAGTCAGTAAAAGTTTCGGTTCAACTGTCGTTGCACCGACTTGTGCATTTGAGGTTCTGAATTTAAGGTGCTGAATTTGAGGGAACGCGATCGCACTCGCTTCGAGATCGCGTCCCCTCGCGCCTGATTCACCTAACGTTACATCCAACCTCTTCGCTCCTTCCTTGCCTTCCTGAAAACAAAGGAAATTAGGATTACTCTATTCACTGCCGATCCCGTTCGTGGAAATCAATCTCGGAGCGGACAGACTCGTGGGGCGCGAGCGGTTTAAATGGATAAAGCACGGCTTGCTGTGATGAGGAGCATCCAACTCATCACGACTATAGTTAGGAAGATGCGGTAGGAACCATAAATGCTATATCGCAAAGAACCAGAGGGGCTGATAGCGATCGCGCAGCTTGCCCATGCGTGGGTATCGGGTCAATTGGCACAAGCGTGGGGAAATGAGTATTTTGGGAAGTTGGAACCTAGAAAAGAGGTTTGCTTAGGTGCCGAGCAACATGATATTGGCTGGCTGTCCTGGGAAAAGACGCCTACCTTCAACCCAAAAACAGGTTTGCCGCACAGTTTCACGGAATTACCGAGAAAAATCCATATAGATATTTGGTCAAAAGCCGGACAATTAGCGATCGCCCAAGGAAGATATCCAGCGCTGCTAGCTTCCCTGCACGGTACGCGCCTCTACGAGCATTACGACTCTAGTAACGACTCCGCAGAAGATATCCAGCTTGTGCAGGACTTCCTAGGGCGCGAACAGGCTTTCCAGAAGGAATTAATTGACTCCCTCCGCAACGATCCGGATTACGCACCCTACAGCACACCAGAAGCGATCGCCCGAAATCGGCAGTTAGTGGGAATCTGGGATTGTTTATCGCTGATCTTGTGCATGAAGTTAAGTAAAGAGCGTTCAGTAGAGAAGGTTCCCACCGCTGAGGGTGAAATTACGCTGAAGCTGACGCCACTAGCAGGCGATCCAACTCAGGTAGCGGTAAGTCCTTGGCCTTTTTCAGAGAATGCGGTAACGCTGGTTTGCGAAGGACGCTATCTATCGGAAACCTTCCCAGACGAGGAGACGATGCGGAACGCGATCGCGAAAGCACCTTGGGTGACGATTAAAACTCACCTGCATCCCGTGTAAGCACCGACTGGATTATGTAATTAATCGGTATTCATCAAAGCAACATATTGTGCTTACCCATAAAGGAGTCAGTAGGGGCGAATGCTTTGCCTCTGCTGACTCTATATTCTGCTTTTTTTACCCAATATTCCTACTAGACTGGCTTTCAAGGAAGATGAAGATTGCCCGCTCTCTTATCCAAGGACAGGTAATTTTATTGTCGTTTTTCAGGAGAATGTTCGGGGTTCATTACAACGATCGTTTAGGCAATAAACCCCAAAAATTAACTCATTTCAATTGCCCTTTTCCAAAAAGCATAAGTATCAGCTCCAATTTTTTGACTTTCTTCTGAGTAGATATTATCTAAACACTTGAAAAAAGCTTGAGCATAATTTTCTAATCCCAGAGTTGTCAAACATTTTAAAATTCTGGTAATTCGGAGGTAATTATGATTCAGAGGCTCAATCCAAGCCCGTTTTCTATCTTGATATTGATCTGATTTTGTTATTACAATATTGTTTACGTTTCCTTCATTGCATTTAAATCCATAAAACCTGAGCATTACTTTAAATGACTTTTGCAGACGTGTTTTAAGTAGAGGATCTGTCCGAAAAGCTTGAACAATTTCATCATTTAGAACCAGTGCATTAGGGTTGTAGCCACTTTTATCTTTCAGGGGAAAAAGCCACTGA
This sequence comes from Trichocoleus sp. DQ-A2, assembly GCF_039961915.1. Lineage (NCBI taxonomy): Bacteria > Bacillati > Cyanobacteriota > Cyanophyceae > Leptolyngbyales > Trichocoleusaceae > Trichocoleus > Trichocoleus sp. DQ-A2. The sequence goes on along the minus strand of NZ_JAMPKD010000020.1, from coordinate 30,654 downwards.
ACATAGTCATGAATCCGTTCAAGCTTTTCGTAATTCCATGACCAAATCTCGTCGATCATCCGTCCTTCTGAATCAGGATGTTGACTAAGATAGAAAGCCACAAGAGCCGGGGATGCTTTAGCAACCAATTCTTTGTCAGATGATTTTGCCATAAGTGTTCCTCTGCAATTAATCAAATGTTAACAATCTGGGAAATCAGCTAGATTCACGCTCATTCTAAAGCTGGCAGGGCGATAGAAAAGTCTATGAGTATTTTTGTTGCAAACGACCCTTTAGATCCGAGGAGATAACTAGAGTATTTAGCATTCCTCGTTATGGAACTATCTCGCTTTCCTCACAAAAGCTACAGTGCCTAGTAGCGCTAACAACAGTTACTAACTGTTGCCTTCGTTACAATAACCGTTGATAATTTCACCAATGCCAATGTAGCTGCTAGCGTTAGGCGATCGCATGAACTGACATCCGTGTCTGACTACTCAAACCGAGGTGCAAGCGATGAGTCAAGATACGCTCAATTTAATCCACGACAGACAAAATCGCGGTTATACCAAGCTAGGTTGGCTGGATAGCGATCGCACCTTTTCCTTGGGGGGTTTGTTTGACCCAGAGCCAATGAGATTTTGCACTCTCAGGCTGATTCACGATGATAGAGTCTTACCCGGTTCTGGTTTCGGTGCCCACAGCCATCATGACATGGAAATCCTCACCTACGTCCTAGAAGGTGCTATGGAGCATCAAGATAGCTTGGGGAATCGGACAGGTACTTATCCAGGAGACGCACAGATGATGAGTGCTGGCGCTGGCATCACCCACCGTGAATTTAATTTCTCTGAAACTAATTCCGCCCATTTTCTGCAAATTTGGATAATTCTCGATTCAGAAGAATTAGGTAAAAAACGATGACACAACCCATTCGCATTTTGCTCCAGACAACCATCCCGACAACAGAAGATGACTGGAGTATTTGGCGCTTCTCGTTGTTACGCGACTATCTCGCATCTGTTACAGATGAAGCGGGGAATCCCCTGTTTGAAGTAACAGAACGCGATCGCGTGTTAGATGCAGACGGCAACGACCCAATTTTAAGTACCCTCGACCGCTCGGATTTTGACCAGCTATGGCTATTCGCATTAGATACTGGCGAAGGTCTGACGGAAAAAGATTGTGCGGGAATCAATGCATTTCGCAAACGCGGTGGAGGTATCCTCACCACCCGCGATCATCAAGATATGGGTTGCTCCATGTACGGTCTGGGTGACATCGGCGCGATCCACTTTTTCAACACCAAAAATCCAGACCCCGACGAATCTCGCTGGTGCATTGACGACCCCTACACAACCTATATTTCCTGGCCTAACTATCATTCTGGGCGCAACGGCGACTATCAAAAAATAACGCCTACGGAACCCATTCACGAACTTCTACGCAATCCCAATTCACCTTCTGGATTAGTCGAATATTTTCCCACTCATCCCCATGAGGGCGCAATCGGAGTTCCCGCAGGCGCAAAAAATGCTCGTGTTATTGCAATGGGCAAAAGCTTAATTACAGGTCGTCCCTTTAATCTGGCTGTTGTTATCGAAAGTGAAAAAGACACTGACGGCAACACCCTAGGGCGTGCAGTTGCTGCATCGAGTTTTCACCATTTTGTCGATTACAACTGGGACATCGAAAAAGGTTGTCCTAGCTTTGTGGATGAGGCTCCCGGCGATGGCATGAACCAAGAGCCACGCGCCCTAGAAGATATCAAGACTTATGCGCGGAATGTTGCTTTGTGGCTTGCGCCCTAATGCGTACAGGAAACTGTACCCGTGTTGCTAATTTTGCTTCTGTACGTTCATTTACCCATGACAAGAAATTAACCAGATTCTGAGCAACTTCCCAAGGAATCTGCCGAAACTTCATTGATAAATCAGTCCTGAAATTTTTGCAGAACACTCAATAAAAGCAAAAAAGTCTAGAGTAGAAACAAAGGGAGCAGTGGAAATATAGAAAATCCAATGAAGAAAGTCGCAATTGTCACGGGTGCCAATCGGGGACTGGGTTTTGAAACTTGCCGACAACTCGCAAAGCGAGATATCCAAGTGATTCTGACCAGTCGTGACGAAGCAAAGGGGAAAGCAGCCGTTGAGAAATTGCAAGCTGAAGGCTTAGATGTAGTTTCTCATCCGCTTGATGTCACCAGTGCAGAGAGTATTGAGCATCTTGCTCAGTTCATCCGCAATCAATTTGGGCGATTAGATATTCTAGTGAACAATGCTGGAATTGCGAGAGATCCTTTAGGAGATCCAGAGGGTAGTATCTTCAACACCAAGGTTAGTACCATTCACGAAACGATGGAGACGAATTTACACGGCCCATTACTGCTTTGCCAAGCATTAATTCCGCTGATGAAAGAGCATCAGTATGGGCGTGTTGTGAACGTATCATCGGGTGCAGGACAGTTATCCGACATGAACACTGGATTTCCCGCTTATCGAATGTCCAAAACCGCATTAAATGCCCTTACCCGGATTTTTGCAAATGAGTTGGAAGGCACCAATATTTTAGTGAATTCTGTGTGTCCTGGCTGGGTAAGAACCGATATGGGTGGCCCAAATGCTACCCGGTCTGTAGAGCAAGGGGTTGAAACAATTGTGTGGCTGGCTACTCTTCCAGATGATGGCCCCACGAGTGGTTTTTTCCGCGATCGCCAACCCATTGATTGGTAAGCACAATCGCATCCCATTTCTATATCTATTTGCTTTAGGTTAGACAGACGCGAGCAAGTGCGTTCCTATAATTTTTGTAGTCCCACCTTTAAAAGGGATGAGCAGCTTATTTTTATCATCTCTCTAAAGTTAGGTTTTTTGAACTAATGGACTCAAGTACAGGAAGTTGAACAATGTCGGCAAATTGATCTGCAAATTGAGCCTTTTCTATCTCCCTTTTTCGAGCTTCCACTTTAAGGCATTTATTTTGCACAAGATTCTTTTTAAACAACCAATTAGGTTAGATTATGGCTCACTTAAATCAGCGTCACCCTGAAAATATTAGTGGCGATTTTTACGTTGATACGACTTGTATTGATTGCGATACTTGTCGTTGGATGACTCCAGAGGTGTTTTATCGCACCGATGAGCAGTCAGCAGTTTATCATCAGCCAGAAAATGAGGCTGAAAGATTAAAAGCAATGCAGGCTCTTTTGTCTTGTCCTACGGCTTCCATTGGGACTGTGGAGAAGCCAAAAGACGTTAAAGATGCTCAGCACAGTTTTCCGATTTTAGTCGCTGAAAATGTCTATCATTGCGGCTATCATGCAGAAAATTCCTATGGCGCTGCTAGCTATTTAATTGTGCGACCGGAAGGCAATGTGTTAGTTGATTCTCCCCGCTTTACGCCTCCTCTGGTGAAGCGGCTAGAGGAAATGGGAGAGATTCGCTATATGTATCTGACGCACCGAGATGATGTAGCGGATCATCAAAAGTATGCCGAGCATTTTGGGTGTCAGCGAATTCTCCACACCGATGAAATCTCTTCGGGTACTCGCAATGTGGAAATTCAGCTAACTGGCTTAGAGCCAGTACAGTTGGAGCCAGATTTGTTAATTATTCCAGTGCCCGGTCATACAAAAGGTCACACGGTTTTACTGTACAAAAATAAATTTCTGTTCACGGGAGATCATCTGGCTTGGTCGCCAAGTTTAAATCACTTGTTTGCCTTCCCCGATGTCTGTTGGTATTCCTGGCCTGAATTGCTTAAATCAATGCGAAAGCTGGCTAATTACTCGTTTGAGTGGGTGCTACCCGGTCACGGACGCCGATACCATGCTGACAATGAGACGATGCGCCAGCAGATGCAGCAGTGTATCGCCTGGATGGAAGCGCGTTAAAGTCTTTTTGATTTTCTCAACGCCTCTTGAACAAGGGGGTTAGAAGCACACCGCGTCAGAAGGATAACGCCTCAATGCGTAACTTGTGACGCCAAAAACTGATATGGCAACGGCATTCCTAAGTGGGGTGCCGTTTTTTTTAGTTGATTTCCTGAAGTTAGCAATTTCGGCTGTCAAAGGTAACGGCTATGTATCCAGAATGACTAGAATCTCATGAGCGACTTCAGCCTGGTAGTTGTCGGACTGTTAACTGCTGGGAAAAACTCAACTTTGCCACCCTCAGCCGTAATGCCTCAGCCATCCGAGCGATCGCTCGATGCAACTGAGCCTCAACCTGTTTTAAAGCCTTCCGTCACGGTTGAAGTCACGCAGCCAGAATTCTCAACTTCCAATCGCCTGACTTCTCAAACCAGTCCCGTTTTGATCCCCCCAACCCCCCTTAAAAAGGGGGGAAATCCAGTTAAAGTCCCCCTTTTTAAGGGAGATTTAGGGGGATCGATCAACGTTTTGCCACTTAACCAAAAATCGTACACGGTAGCCGCAAGCGAGGGGAATGAGGGGGGTAAGGGAAGGGGGAATAATATTACTGCCCTCGCCTCGCAGGAGAGGGGAGGGGGGAGAGGTTTGTTAACCCAAATGAGTTCTCCGAATGCCTCCCAAGAGATACTCGCAACAACTCAGCCGAACAATCCAGGCTTAGAAAATATCCTTGACAGCGATGAATCAGACGATGCGATGAGTCAATTAACATCAGTCGATCAACTGACCGATGTTACTCCGGAAGATTGGAGTTACCAAGCCCTAAAAAACCTGACAGAACGGTATGGAGTCATCTCCGGCTACCCGGATGGCAGCTTTCGCGGCAACCGTTCCCTCAGCCGCTACGAATTTGCCGCCGCCCTCAATGCTGCCCTGGAAACAATTTTGTCACAGCCCCAAGGCATTCCTCAAGATGATTTAGCAACCCTGCAACGGCTTCAACAAGACTATGCCACGGAACTAGCGGAAGTTAAAGGTCGAGTCGATAACTTAGAAAGTCGCACAGCACAGCTCGAAAATCACCAATTTTCTACCAATACTCGACTATTTGGGCAAGCAATTGTTGGCTTGCAGGGAAGCAATCAAGTAGATGTGGATTTGTTCCCCAGAGATGGGGTGCCGGAACGTTCTGGTAAAGCTCAGTTGACTCTAGCAAGTAACGTTCAACTGTCTCTGGCAACCTCGTTTACAGGACAGGATTTACTGCTGACGGGGCTTCAGGGTGGAAATCTCGCCTCTTCTGCACCCTTTGTCTTTACCAATATGGGTCGGTTATCGACTGAGTTAGAAACTAACAACGACCTGGTTTTAAGCGACCTTTCCTATCGGTTTCCAGTCACGGATAACTTCGGCATTATTGTTGGTCCCGCTGGTGTTAACCCTGCCAATACATTTCGCGGTATCCATCCTTTGGAAGGTTCGGGAGATGGTTCGATTTCCTTATTAGGTCAGCGCAACCCCATTCTGTCAATTGGCAACGGCACGGGCGGCATTGGATTTGACTGGCAAATTAACAAACGCCTGAGTTTACAAGCCGTCTACAGCGCTGAACTTCCTAGCTTTACCAGTAATAGCAGCCAAGGTGGACTATTTGGCGGTAGAACCAGTGCGGGCGTGCAGTTCACCATTGCACCTACAAATAATCTAGATATCGGGTTGCACTATATCTATTCACACTCTCCCGATGGTTTGCTGGGTATCGGCACCGGCGACAATCAACTCATTTCGCCCTTGGCACCGATTATTTCGCCATCGACTTCTTTTGCCTTTAATACTCACGCCGTGGGAGGGACTTTGGCTTGGCGCGTCAACCCTAGATTGACTTTAGGGACTTGGGGAGGGTGGACTTCTTCAGATCCGGTCAATCTTTCGGGTTCTGTGGAAACTACGAATTGGATGTTATTTTCTGCGTTTCCTGACTTGTTTGGTAGAGGAAATTTGGGGGGAATTTTGTTTGGACAGCCGCCGAAAATTACTTCCAGTACCTTGCCGGATGGCTTCAATCTTCCCAACTTTTTGACCAATTTGAGTGGGACGCCGGGAGGGCGTCGTGACACTGCTTTGCACTTAGAACTGTTTTACCGAGCCAGATTGACGGATAACATTTTCCTGACGCCGGGAGTTTTAGTCGTTTTCAACCCCGACCATAATGCGGCAAATGACACGTTAGTCGTGGGAACGATGAGAGCAACTTTCCGGTTTTAAGGAGAAAAGCCAGTAAAAGCGAAAAAGCTCTGATAAATGAAATAACCCGTTGCGGTTTCGGCAAAATTCCCCAGTATATGTGATTGAGTGAGGCACAAACTGGCGGAAGCTTTGCTTTGCCATGATGCGATCGCTCTATTTTTTGGCTAATACCAATCGGAAAGAATATTTATGCGATCGCTATCTTCAAAAACTCAGCTGAGCTTGAGCTTACTGATTAGCAGTAGTTTAACCGCGACGATCGTCGCCTTGGGAGCAGATGGTGCTTTTGCCCAAGTAACCATCAATAGCACTGGCACAGTCACAGGTACCTTTACCCTTCCCCCTGCCAACCCAAATTTCAACCAAAGCACGACTAGAGTTGATACTAATGCCGCAGGGCAATATTTCCGCAACGGCGTCCTCGTCTACACTGCACCCAATCCTGGCTATGTAGGAACCAAAGCCGATGGCACTCATTATGTAGACTTTCGCGGTATTCCCGTTGTCTCCACGAATGGAACGATTACCTCTCCAGTTCTAACTAGCGGCAATCTTCAACCCAAAAAGCAAACCGGGCAAGAAGGAACCACCTTATTTGGCACAATTCAGGATGAATTTGTCGCCAGAGGCTTCTGGGAAGGCGTTGTCACCGATCCAAAAACTGGGCAACAGTATCAAGGTGTATTTGAAATTAGGGGTCAGGGGTCTAGATATAGCGATGCCAATGGAGGCACCAGCCCCACCGTGTTTGATTTTGGATCTGAATACAATTTCGGCAACAACTTGCCCCCTACCGTGCCGAAACCCCTCCCTTCTTTTACTATTCCTGCCGGTGGTATGCCGGTGAAATTACAGGTGAAAGTGCCTGCGAATGCCGTCTTAATTACTCCAACACCTGTCCCAGCGCCAACACCTGTCCCAGCACCAACACCTGTCCCAGCGCCAACACCTGTCCCAGCGCCAGCACCCGCCCCAGCACCCACCTCCTCAACACCCACCCCAGTAACCTCTCCAGTAACCTCCCCAATAACCACCCCAGTATCTGCCCCAGCACCCATTAGCAGTGGTGGTAGTCCAGCCAGTGGAGGAACCCCATCCCCATCCCCATCCGGGGCAAATGTGCCTCCCTCACTCTTCAGCCGCAATGACTCTACTGAGGTTAATCATGTGGTCTTGGAGTCTTCTGCAACAGCTGCAACCAGTTGTACGCCTAATCAAGGGAGTAACGCAACAAGTGTCTCATCTTCTGCCAACGAGCAGACGGCAGGATGCTCGATTGAGCTGACGACATCTGAGCAACCCATTGGGCCTCGGAGTCGAGTGCTGCTGCGTTAATGGAGGGTCTGCCAGCGTTAATTAATTTAAGCAGTAGAGACGCAGGGCTGTGTGTCCCTACAAAGCTAATTGACTAAACGCTTCTAGCCAGTACAGAATCCTCAACTGGCTAGAAGTTGAGAAGGCGTCACGCGCCACAATTGCTCTAGCCGATTTGCTGGCATCGTCAAATACAAAATATCGCCAGCACTAAGGCAAGTTTCCAAAACATCCCAACCGTGAATCGTTTGGCAGTTGGTTTCGATATACAAAGGCACAAAGTCGGCGTCCATTGCCGATTCTTGAACGCGCTTGCCACAAAACGGATGCCCTGGTGTAATCATGGTGGCTAAGGCGATCCAAAGACTATCGCCAGTTATCCCATTACCTAAAATTCGTCCTCCTAAAGCCGCTGCTGCAAAGGAAGGTGCGGCTAATTCAGTCGGACTCAGTACGGCATCAAATTCAAACACCTTTTGCGCTTGGGATGCAAAGTGGGGGTCTTGATTCCGCACCACGACAGCTAATTTGGGTGCAATCCCTTTAGCGCTAAGGGCAATCTCTAAATTTGCCATATCGTCGCTGGTGACAGCTAAGAGGGCGTCTGCCTTGTCTACATTGGCAGCTTTTAGGGTGGCAGATAAACTGGCATCTCCTTGAATCACGGGCACTTTCAAAGCGCGGACGGTGTTGAGAAAGCGATTGTTGGCGTCGCGTTCGATGACAACAACCTCATGTCCGTGGGTATGGAGTTGGTTGACGATTTGAACTCCAATACCGCCGAGTCCGCACACAATGTAGTGATTTCGCCCTGGAACTCGTGCGGCGTCCCAAAATTGTTTGAACCGGGTACCTAAAACAAAATCGTTGAGGAGAGCATAGCAAATCCCGATTACACCAGCACCGAGCAGCATCATCATTGCGGTAAAGATTTTAATGCTGTCGGGTGCGTGTTCTGCGACTTTCTCGTTACCACCAGCACCCGTAATCATGCCAACCGAAAAATAAAGGGAGTCAACGACAGATATTTTTGCATCGACACAAACATAAGTGAGGGTGGCAACAAAAACGGTGATCAGGAGGACTAGGGTAACAACTGCTATCGGTTGACCGTATTGCGGAAACTGTTGGAAGTTGGTCAGGACTTTGAAAAGTTTCGGAAGTACGGGTTTGCCGGAGGTGCGGACGCTGGGTTGGGTGCCAACAATTAAGCGATCGCCTGCTTGTAACGGTTGCCCATACACGACGGCAGAAATGAGATCCATCTGACCGTCCACCGGCAAGTAGTAAATCAGCATCCGAGAACGGTCATCCCATAAGTCACTTAACTTGCGACCGATCCAAGGATGCACTTCATCGATATATTCTTCGTGGATGGGCCAAGTTTGGTTAAACAGCCGCAACTGTCCAATCGCTCGACTTCCTAAGGCGGCAAAGGCAAACACGGGCGCGGCTAGGGCAGCAACGCTCATGGTGACGTGATCTGCAAGCGTCTGGTTAAGGCGATCGCCCAAGCTCGTATTAAATAATCTGTTGATAATCCGAATCCGAGGATTGAGAACTCGTGCCTGAGTGAGAATCGCTAAGTTCAGCGCCTCGTCTTCCCCAGCCAGCACTAATGTGTGGGCTTCCTGAATCCCCGCTGCTTTCAGGGTCGAAGCTGCCCGTAATTCTCCTATTACGACATCATAATCTTCACCAGGAATCGATTCGGCATGGATGCCAATCACGCTCGCTCCCTGCTGTCTTAGCAAGGAAAATATTTTATACCCCGTCAGACCTAAGCCGCAGACAATAATTTTGGGTTTCATCCCGCCTAATCACTGCCTAAATATTCGTGCAATTGAACATTCTTACTGAGTTCCGCTCAAAGGACTGTAGCCGTATACACCGCTAAGACATTGCTTGTCTTCAGGCGGTCGGGATGATCGCTGAATACACCATGCAGGCGATCGCGTTGTGAGTGCGAGATCGTTTCGCTCACATCTTGCACCAGTTGTAATAATCCGCCAATAAAATCCGCCAATGAATCGATTTTATCGTGGGTTTTGGAGCTAATTGAGAACAGTGCAAGATGTCAAACTCACTTCTTTTTTGCACTGTTGTGCGTGTGGATTGCTGGGTACTGCTACCTGTTTTTTTCTGCTTTTACTTGGAAACTTTAGCTCTGTGGACTATTTATGGGTTAGTTTCAAGACTAGGTCTGCCCTTCGAGAGAATTAGCAAACTGGTAGATTAGGTTATCCTAGTAATTAGCTAAAAATTCGCTCGACTGCGTCGTAGTCGATACCGTCAAGTTAGTGGATCTCAAAGGGTGTATCCTCCTTATTCAGATGTTGAGTCATTGAAGTTAAATCAAATCTACAGCTTAGATATACGCTCCGAAAATATGTCTCAAATTATTTATAAAAACATCTGTTAACTCAATGACTTACCACGTAATTTATGACGGCAACTGTAATCTCTGTGTCACCCTTGTGCAATTGCTGGAAAGTTTAGATAAGGGGCAGATGTTTCAATACATCCCGATGCAAGATATAGAAGCCCTCAAACACTTTGGAATTACATCCCAAGATTGTGAAATGGGAATGATCTTGATTGATGCCGATACGCCTGAGAGACGGTGGCAGGGAAGTGATGCGGCAGAAGAAATTGGGCGATTGTTGCCAATGGGCAGCGTATTTGTGGATGCATATCGAGCTTTACCGGGGGTGAAGTGGATGGGCGATCGCACTTACGAACAAATCCGCGATAACCGTTACACGATTTTTGGCAAGCGTTCTTCCACTTATCAATCTAGTTATCCAGTTAGTTTTTGTTCTACGGGATGCGTTACGGAATAAGAACTCACAAAAACATTCAGTAGAAAACTGAAAGCGATCGCCCAAACAAGGCAACACCCTAAAAGTAGAGGGGAAGCATTGGGATACTCTCGCCAAAGCTTTCCTTCCCCAGGTAGACGCTAGGCAGTAGTTTTCGTTTTTAAAATAATAGTTAGCTATCGCTGTCCTGTTGCGAAAAGTCGCCGCTTAAAAGCTGGTGGCTTGGTTTTACAATTGCTGGCTTGGGGCGGTGATTTAACAAGGGCGGGAAAAAAGCTTTATCAAGGTTTTATCGGGGGGTTATCTACTGCTGTAGCGACTAGCTGCGAAGTAGATTTAGGAGATTTGGGCAATGAACAAGAGATTTACGAATAATCGGGTTGCCGATAGAACAAAGAGCTTTTCCGAAGGATTTTGGAACAGTGGCGGCGCGATCGCATTAGCGCTGCTTGCCATGCTTGTTCCTGGTTGCGTAGCTGTCCAGAAAGAAGCGGCTGCCCCTGAACCTACCACAGCCGTTGAAAAAGTTGCTCAAAACACGGATCAACTGATTGGTCAGACAGTGACGGTCAGTGGCGAAGTTGAAGAAATTATTGGTCCCAAAGCGTTTCAGTTAGAAGACGACAAAATATTCAGTGGCGAAAAAGTGTTGGTTTTGAATGCAGTTTCTGCCACAGTTCCGATCGCTGAAGGTAAGAATGTTACGGTGACAGGGCAAGTTCGTAAATTCGTCCTGGCTGATTTTGAGAAAGAGTACAACTTAACGAATGATTTAAATGTCAAGAAGAAAATGGAAGCCGAATTTGAAGGCAAGCCGGTAGTCATTGCTCAGACAACCCAAGTCATCGAGTAATTCCCTAGGGATTACCCATTCGACTTAAGCGATTTCTTCGCTGTTGAAAAGTTCAAATATTTGCCGACAAAAGTGCTTCAGCTTTTCCCCTACTTCAGGCACTGGCTGGGATTCCCCGACAAACTGCCACTCCTCTACGGTCGAGAGTAGCCACTGTTTGCCTTTATGGTCAAAACCTGCTAATTCGACACCGATAGCACGGCGAATTCCGGTCACGGGGTCTTCGTAAAAGCGAATCTGTACCAAGATGCTGCGGCTTTGAAATAAGCGACTTCTGCCCGGAAAATGGAAGCCGATATCAATTGAATCCGGATCGACTAACTCTCTAGTATCCGGGTCGTTTGCCCAAGGTTTTAAATCTGCTCTTGCATCAGGAAACTCAGATTTGTAGAGATTGACAACAGCAGCAATCTTACTAGCGACTTGTATGTTTGTGGCCTGTTCAGCTGCATTCACTTCGCTTGGGTTCCCCTAAACTTGCGCTTTTTCAGTTGTTTTGGCGTTTAAATATAACAGGATGTTCTCTATTTCGCAACTTCGTAGAGCATCCTTCTTTAAGTTTATTCATTGACGCGATAAGAATGGTAAATCTGGATACTATACAAGTGCTATTTTTTAAGGTATATTCAAATAATGGAAATATGTGCGTTTTTTGAACTTGCCCTTAAATTTCCATTATAAAGAATTGAGTAAAAAATAAATATAAACTCCTAATAATATACCAGAAAAAATTGCTGAATTATCATGAAATCCTTGAAATTCTAATATTTCAACAGCGGAATTGTAGATGCAATTTTAACCAGGATACTAAAATTAAAACTTGACTTGCTTTGCCGGAGATTCCCGCTTTTGCGGTAAGCTCAAGCAACCGGGAGATGTGCAGGCAAAGATAGTGTCAACCAATGAGCAATTAATCAAGATCGGTTCCTTGGAATGGTTTTACCGGGAAGAGAATCCGATTGGTAGAAGTGATAACCTGCCAGTTCTGCTGCTGCACGGGTTGCCGTCGCAGAGTTATAGCTGGAGCGGGGTAATGCCCGGATTAGCAGAGAAAGGGTATAGAGCGATCGCGCCTGACTGGATTGGTTTTGGCTTCTCGGCGAAACCAGAGCGGCGGGACTTTGCGTATACACCCGATACCTTCATCAACGCACTAGCAGAATTCATCCAACACCTGGAAATCGAGCGATTCTATCTGGTTGTTCAGGGATTTTTGGGTTCTGTGGGACTCCAGTACGCCCTGCGTCATCCAGACAAAATCGAGCGCTTGGTTATCCTCAATACACCTGTGGCAACGACTGCCAAGCTGCCTTGGAAGATTCAACAACTGGGTCTGCCTTTTGTCGGCGATATGATGACGCAAGACCCGCTCTTGGTGGACAGAACCTTAGAAGGTGGTAGCCGCTACGTCATCCCAGATAAGGATTTAGACGTTTACCGCCGTCCCTACCTCAAAAGTTCGGATGCGGGGCGAAGTCTCCTGTACACCGTGCGGAATCTCCAGCTTCAGCAGTCGATGGCAGAAATAGAATCCGGTTTTCAAAGCTGGACGCAGCCAACTTTAATTGCCTGGGGGATGAAAGACCCCTGGCTTCCCTTCACTCAAGCGCAACAGCTGGCGAGTTCCATCCAGAGGGCAGAAATCATGAAGATGGAAGAAGTCGGGCATTATCCTCAAGACCATTGGTCGGACAAAGTCAGCGATGCGATTCAAGGGTTTCTGCGTCGTCAGGCAATTGGATAATGGGTGATATCATCTCTTTTTCTCTTCTCCTCTCGCGTTTTCCCGATTTTTCTCTAAAATAACAGGGGAAATTTGATTCATGGTTTCAAAAAATAGCATGATGGCACGTTATCGGTCTATTTTGGGTTTAATTTTGGTAGTGGTAGCCACATTTATGATTAGTTGCGGTAGTGCAACTGCGGCAACGAAATCGGCTCCTACTTACACGGCGGCTCAGATTGAGCAGATTCAGCAATCGCTTCCGGGAATTCAAGAACAGCGCGATCGCCTTAACACATTGCAAACCTTCATCCAACAACGGCGATGGGTAGATGTGGGTACATTTATTCACGGGCCACTAGGAGATTTGCGACGGAATATGAACCGTGTGGCAGATAGCTTGGCTCCTAAGGACAAACAGGCGGCGCGTCAAGCAGCAAAAGATTTGTTCAGCGATCTGGTCAGAATCGATCAGGCTGCGAAAGAGGCGGATTATCAGCAAGCGGTGACAAATTTCCGCTCTGTATTGCAAGAGTTCGACGCCTTTATGAACTTGATTCCGAAGGCATAGCCAATTAAGGGGTAATTGGGAAAAAGTTATTAGTCCTGGGTCATTTGTCATGAGTTCGTTTCTACTGACTCAGAATTCAGGGCTGATCGTCATTACCGATTACCCCGTTACGGATTACCCATTTCTCATGCGCTCTTTCTGATGCGCTCTCAGATGAGTCAGGTTGTAATTATTGGATGCGGCGTTGTTGGGGCTGCGATCGCTTATGAACTCAGTTTAATTCCAGGGCTAACAATTACAGTCTTGGACAAGCAACCACCCGCACAAGCCGCCACTGGCGCTGCGTTGGGCGTCTTGATGGGCGCGATCAGTCACAAAATTAAGGGCAATGCCTGGAAAATGCGGCAGGCTAGCATCCAGCGCTATGAAACCCTGATTCCAGAGCTAGAAGCGCTTTTAGACCGTCAGATCCCCTTCAACCGCCAGGGAATTCTGATGCTCTGCTTTGCTGGTGAAGATTTATCTCGTTGGGAAAAACTGGTAGAAATTCGCCACACTCAAGGCTGGCACCTGGAAATTTGGGACGCCGCCCAACTCCAGTCTCGCTGTCCTCAGTTGAGTCATGAGATGAGTCATGAGATCGTCGGCGCGATTTATTCTCCCCAAGATCGGCAACTCGACCCGGTTGCTCTGACTTTAGCGCTGGTTGATGCTGCCCAACTCAACGGCGTTACCTTTAAATTTGGTGTTACCGTCTTAGGAGAGGAAGCAACAAATACGGACATTCGCCACATTCAAACAACCGCAGGGCAAGTTGATGTTGATTGGTTAATTGTGGCAGCGGGGCTTGGTTCCACCCCACTCACAGCGTCTTTAAAACAACCGATTGATATCCGCCCGGTATTGGGACAAGCGTTGCACTTGCGCCTAGCGCAGCCAATGGGGCGCGCAGATTTCCAGCCGACAATTACAGGCAATGATGTCCACATTGTGCCCGTAACGGACACAGAATACTGGGTTGGTGCGACGGTGGAGTTTCCCAATAATGGGGATGAGATAGTGGCAGATGCAGCACTTTTGGAGAAGGTGAAACAGCAAGCGATCGCGTTTTGCCCCAGCCTAGCCCAATCCACAATCCTTAAAACTTGGTCGGGATTGCGTCCCCGCCCTGAAGGACGCCCCGCCCCTGTTATCGGTCTTCTGCCCGGTTACAGCAATGTTCTTCTCGCCACAGGTCACTATCGCAACGGCGTTTTACTCGCACCCGCCACCGCTCAAGCGATTCGGGAACTGATTATGCGATCGCTCAATCAAGATAAATAATCGTGAGATGTCTGATTTTGCTGTTTTATGCAAATGGTTATTTTATTTAAAATACTTAAATTATTTTTAGCGATCGCCCTTTTATTCGTTGCCTTTAATTTAAGAGCGCCTTTCCTCCCAAGCATAAAGTTTTATTTCTTTTTAGGTTTAATCGCAATCAATTTAGCTTTAATTTTTACTGAAATTAAAGCTTTTACCCCCTCGAAGCTTAAAAAAAAATTTCTGAATAAAACAATCCTCGTGATTGCTTGCCTAAGTCTTCTTACAGCTTTAACAGTTGAAATAAGATTTAACTTACTGAAACAAAGTCTATTCCATGCCAAACCATCCCAAATAGAAAAGCTAGGTCAGCACTTTATTATTGGCTATCGAGACTTGAATGAAGTCAAGAACCTAGTTTCTAAAAAAGCCATAGGCGGTATATTTCTTACAACCAGAAATATTAAAAATAAAACCCAAGAAGATATCAAGCAAGAAATTAGTGCTTTGCAGGAGATTCGCCGCAGTCAAGGTTTATCTCCTTTATGGATAGCGACCGATCAAGAAGGGGGTGTAGTATCTCGATTATCTCCCCCTCTAACCCGATTACCTCAATTATCAAAAGTTATTTCTGAGTCGGCAAATATAGAACAAGCAAAAGAGAAAGTCATCAAGTATGCCAAAACTCAGGCAAGTGAGCTATCTACAATTGGAATTAATCTAAATTTTGCCCCTGTGTTGGATTTAAACAAAGGAGTGATAAATCCAAACGATAAATTTTCTAAGATTTATAAACGAGCTATTTCATCTGATAAAGAAGTCGTTGAAAAATTTGCTTTGTTATATTGTCAGACGCTAGAAGCCAATGGAGTTAGATGTACGATTAAGCATTTTCCGGGATTGGGAAGAGTAGAGACTGACACCCATCTTGAAAGTGCAGAATTGCATACTTCCGTGAATGAATTAGCGCAGGATGATTGGGTACCCTTCCGGACATTAATGAGTAATTCTCAGGCTTTTACAATGCTGGGTCATGCTAAATTGATGGCGGTAGATGCTGAACATCCCGTCTCCTTTTCCCAGAAAGTAATCAGCATAATTAGAAATGATTGGCAACAAGATGGGGTTTTAATCACTGACGATTTTTGTATGTATGCAGTTTACAACAGTAAAGATGGTTTGAGAAATGCTACCGTCAAGGCGGTGAATGCCGGAGTTGATTTGATATTGATTGCTTACGATAATGATTTATATTATGAAGCGATGGATGCTTTAATCAAAGCTGATAATAAGCACCAATTAGAAAATGAACTGCTAATAAAAAGTAGCAACAGGTTAGAGCAAACCAAAAAGGCTCTCTATGGATTGCCCAAAGGGTTGCCGATAAGTGGAACAAACGGTTGAGATTAGAGGCGGCGTTAGCGAGGTGTTTGCTGTATATTAATAAATGTAAATAATAGAGCAAAACTTTAGCACTTCAGCCGTCAATATGTCTAGCAAGCCTCTAGGAAAACTCCGTCCCCTCTGGCAAGTGATTCTTTTATCGATTATTACCCTAATGCTGTATTACGGTTGGTATAAGTGGATAATCCAAGAAGAATTACGTCGCTATAAAGGTTATGGTTGGTCAGGAACTTTATGCTTAGCGCCTTTTGTTTTGGGGGTAGCAGTTCCCCAATTGTTGCGTATATTCGATCCAGATGTTCCTGGCGGGTTTGGTTGGTTTTCCTTGCTGGGAATTGCCTGGATTTACATTGTGCAGTTCAGACTCTATAAAACTGTAAACGAACTCTACAGCGAAGCTGGAATGAAAGAACCACTGGTTGTCTGGTGGATTTTTGTACCAGGTTTAAATCTAATCGTTGGCTTGAGACAAATTCACTTTTTAAGTGAGTATTGGGCAAGTAAACAAGGGATAAGTGTTAACGATCCGCTTGCTGAGAGTATTCCTTTTCTCTCTGCGAATGCTTAACGCTGTTCAAAAGATAAATCTAAAGAGGAAGCTGATAAAGCAATCCTATTTTAGGGGTGAGATGCTAGTGCTTCAGATCCCCGACTTCCTGGAGAAGTCGGGTAATCTCTCCTTCACGAATCATTTGGGACGGCTATAAAGGAATCGAGGGGCGATCGCCTGCTTGAAAGCGTTGCCAAGATGTTTTCAAAGCTGAAGGAGCAGGATAATTAGTGTCATAAACAACAATTACATTCGTCAGGTTCCGTCCTGCGGGAAGTAAAATTCTTCCATTATGGGCTAAAGCTTCTGAAGCACCACCATCCAAATTCATTGCTTCAATACAGCCAATCGCTTTCATAATGTTGGCTTCTTGTTGTAAAGATAGACTAGCAAGAAAAGAAATTAAAAATAACTGTTTTCGATTCGCTGGAAACCCAATCGCAGTCCGATATCCTACACCGAGAACATGAGGATCGGCAAAGCCTTCTGATTGCGGCGAGATAGAAATTTTTCCTTGTTTAATCAGTCTTGGTCCGCAAGTAATTGAAAACCAGTGTTGATCCCAATTCGGCTGTCCTTCTGTTCGGGCGGTAATCATTTCTAATTGATTACCTGCTTTAATCCCCAAGGTAGTCCCATAATTTTCCCAGCGACTGTATTTAAGAAATCTGCCAGCCGCCACCATGTTACCCATCACCCACTTCTGGTTACTTTTATCAAAAAAGGTGCCATTGGCTACCACAGCAGCCTTCTGACGCGCTACCAACTGGGCAAAAGGTTCATCACCATTGCTCACCGTTGGCCCGTTGGCATAAGTCGCATTATTTGCTAATCCCAGAGTGATGAAAGTTTCTGGGTCAGAGAGGTCAATCGTGGTTTGATAAAAAGACACCCCAGCCACTGTTTTTTGGGTAAGTTGCACGGGTTTTCCTTTGGCAACAGCGGGATTTACTTTGGTTTTGGAGGACGGTTGAGATGGTTTAGGCGTGGCGCTGGTTTTTGGAGTTGGCGAAGGTAAAGGCTCAGGAGAAACGCTGCTTATTGGTGTTGGCGTACTGCTAGGTAAAGGGTTTTGAGCCACCCCGTTTTGAGACTCCCATAAAGCGATCGCTTTCTCCCATAACTGACGAACGAGACTAGCAAAATTGGAGCGGTTTTGGGGAATTGAGAAGAATTCGGTTAAAAATTGAGCAAGTGCCAAACCTACTAAAAATAAAAAAGTGCGCCGCAGCATTTTACGGCAACCATTGGGTTGTTTTCGATCTGGCATAACTTCGCTTACTTCTCGTCTAGCGACTAAATATTGAGCGATGGGAGTAGAGCGATCGCGTGCATCAACAAGAGCGATCGCTCTACTCAGTTTTAGCAGAAGCCGCGATTTTCAAAGATTCCTGAAAAATACCTACACTTGTAGCCCCATCAACGATTCAGGCTATTCGAGAGGTGATTGTAGAGTGAATAAGGTATCGGCGAAAGTCATGAAAATGCGTTTGAGTTCGGCTTCCTCAACGCGCTTAACCGCTTGTTTCACACTCACCCACTGTCGCTTTCTAAAGCTAGCTTCGGGCCAAACTTCCAGCACCGTTTTCACCTGCATTAAAAATACCTCAACCTGGCAGGTGCCTCCCCCTTTTTGATACTCGTAAGTCCCCACCAAAGTCGGTAGCACCTGACCGATGATTCCCGCCTCTTCCCAGGCTTCTTTGGCTGCCGAAGTTTGCGGGGTCATAAACGGCTCAATCATTCCTTTAGGAATCACCCAGCGTTTTCCTGTTGAGGAAGTGATCAACAAAACTTCGATTTTTCCGTTTTTGATGCGATAGGGGATGACCGCCGACTGCTGATAACGCTGGGCTGATTTTAGATTCATGGAACTTATCTTTTTTGGCGATGTTTGATAGGGGATTGCTCCTTGGATTTGCTCTTCAAACCAGGCAGATAATGACTGATGATTGAGTGAGATAGCAATCGATTTGAGTTGAGCGATCGCTCTCGCGCATCCGCGTCGCTACGCGAACACCTCCCGCACCAGGAAAGCCCACCGATCCGCAACTTCCTCAATAATCTTAGTCGTTGGCTTCCCAGCCCCATGTCCCGCTTTAGTCTCAATTCTAATTAATACGGGTGCAACACCTGTATGAGCTGCTTGCAAAGCGGCAGCAAACTTGAAACTGTGGGCAGGCACCACCCGATCGTCATGATCCGCTGTTGTAATCATCGTGGCTGGATAAGAGGTCCCAGGTTTGAGGTTGTGCAGCGGCGAATAGGCATAAAGCGCGTTGAACTCCTCCGGGTTTTCCGGAGAACCATAATCCGAAGTCCAAGCCCAGCCAATCGTGAATTTATGGAAGCGCAGCATATCCATCACTCCCACCGCTGGCAACGCCGCAGCGAATAAATCCGGGCGCTGAGTCATACACGCACCCACCAACAATCCCCCATTACTGCCGCCGCCGATAGCAAGTTTTTCCGGGGTTGTATAGCCGTTAGCAATTAGCCACTCCGCCGCCGCGATGAAATCATCAAAGACATTTTGCTTATTTAGCTTCGTGCCGCCTTGGTGCCACTCCTCTCCATACTCGCCGCCGCCGCGCAAATTGGGGACAGCATAGACCCCGCCCATCTCCATCCACACCAGATTGCCAACCGAGAAACTAGGCGTCAGGGAGACGTTAAAACCGCCGTAGCCATAGAGATAAGTAGGGTTACTTCCATCTAGTTGCAGCCCTTTTTTGTAGGTAATAAACATGGGCAGGTGGGTGCCATCTTTGCTGCGATAAAATATCTGCTTTGTCTTGTAATCATCAGGGTTGAAATCAACTTTCGGTTGACGGAACATTGTACTTTCACCACTGACCATGTCGTAGCGATAAATAGTGGCGGGTGTTGTGAAACTGGTGAAGCTGTAGAAGGTTTCCGTATCGTAGCGCTTACCACCAAAGCCTCCAGCCGAACCAATTCCCGGTAACTCGACTTCCCGTACAAAGGAGCCGTTCAGCTCAAAGATTTTAATCTGAGTCCGGGCATCTTTTAGATATTCAGTCACAAACTGATTATTGAGGATGCCCACACCTTCGAGGACTTCTTCTGCCTGCGGGATGATTTCTTGCCATTCCTCTTTACTTATTGGAGCAGAGGGAAGATTGGAGGTATCAATTGCGATCGCGCGACCGCGAGGGGCATCTAAGTCCGTGCGAAACCAGAAGATTGAGCCATCATTATCGATAAAACTATAGCTAGCTTCAAACTCGCTAATGAGTTCAATTACGGGCGCATCTGGATTTGTGAAATCCTTATAAAACACCAAATTCTTAGGGTCACTTCCTCGCCACACGCTGATAATTAGGTAACGCCCATCTTCGGTGACGCCACCGCTGAAACCCCATTCTTTTTGGTCAGGGCGATCGTAGACGAGGATATCCTCAGATTGTGGCTTACCCAGTTGGTGGTAGAAAAGTTTTTGATAGTAGTTAATATCTTCTAATTTGCTGGTTTCGTTCGGTTCATCGTAGCGGCTATAGAAAAAGCCTTGGTTGTCTTTAGTCCAAGACGCACCAGAGAATTTAATCCACTTGAGATGATCGCAAAGGTCTTCGCCCGTCTCAACGTCGCGTACCTTCCATTCTTGCCAATCTGAACCAGAGGTGGATAAACCATACGCCATCAAATTCCCATCTTCGCTAATCGAAATCCCCGACAAAGCAATAGTGCCATCTTCTGAAAGTTTGTTGGGATCTAGCAAAACTTTTGGCTCGCCATCCAGGGACGTTAATGTATAGAGAACGCTTTGATTTTGCAAGCCGTCGTTTTTGAAATAGAAGTAGCGATCGCCTTCTTTAAACGGAAGACTGTATTTTTCGTAGTCCCACAGTTCGGTTAGCCGTTGCTTAATTTTTTCCCGAACCGGAATTTCATTTAAATAGCTAAAAGTAACTTGATTTTGAGCCTCAACCCAAGCTTTGGTTTCATGCGAGTCCGGATCTTCTAGCCAACGGTAAGGATCAGATACCTTTGTTCCGTGATAGTCATCAACTTGATCGACTTTTTGGCTAGTTGGATAAGTAAGGGCTTTATCTGGATACTGCATAGGGTTGGACTCTTGGTAACACTGTCCAGTCTAGCGCCAGATTTGGTTGAGAAGAGGGCGATCGCTTCCTTCTCAATCCAGTTTGCACGGGTAATTCTTTGAGCAACCCAGTTTCTGGCAAAAAACTAGAGAGCAAATTACATAAGTGCCAAATTGTGAGAGATAAGTATTCCAGTAGATAATCGCGATCGCGCTGTCCTCATTGAGATTTATGCGTCTCCCAAGAATTGGTCTATTTTTTCTTCCCTGGTTCGCCTTCGGTATCTCAACCCCCTTGCCTGTCTATTTTCCAGTCATATTTGATATGAAGGCGATCGCGCAAACCCCCCATAACCAGAAATTAGACCAAAATCCCGCCGCCAAACCTGCTGTATCAGGCAGCTTTATTGATTACTTCGCACAAGAAGCTGAACTCAAAGGGCATCAGGGGAGTGTCAACAGTGCCAGCTTTAGCCCAGATGGCAAGCTAATTGTCACCGCCGGAACTGACGGTACTGCGCGGGTGTGGGATACCTCTGGCAAGCTAGTAGTGGAACTACGAGGGCATCCAGCAAGTGTCCGGAGTGCAAATTTTAGTCCCGATGGCGATCGCATTGTCACCGCATCGTTTGACGGGACTGCCCGTGTGTGGGATTTGTCGGGCAAACAGCTAGTAGAACTGACTGGACATCAAGGGTATGTTTATAGTGCCAGTTTTAGTCCCGATGGAGAGCGTATCGTCACCGCAGGTGCTGACAAAACTGTTCGCGTGTGGGACACTTCCGGCAAACAGTTGTTAGAAATCAAAGGACATTCAGGTAGTGTTTACAGTGCCAGTTTTAGCCCAGATGGCAAGCGTATCGTCACAGCATCTGCTGACAAAACTACCCGTGTCTGGGATGCGTCTGGCGCAGAGACGCGATTAATCGCGTCTCTGCAAGGGCATACTGACACAGTCTGGAGTGCCAGCTTTAGCCCCGATGGAAAGCGGATTGTTACCGCATCGGATGACAAAACGGCACGAGTGTGGGATTTGTCTGGTAAGCCGTTGGCGGAACTTAAAGGGCATCGGGATAGTGTGTACAGTGCTAGTTTTAGCCCGGATGGACAGCGAATTGTTACCACGTCTCTGGATAGAACCGCCCGTGTCTGGGATGTATCGGGTAAGTTGCTTGCCATGCAGCAAGGACATGAGGGAAGTGTTAACACCGGCAGTTGGAGCCGGGATGGCAAGTTGATTGTTACGGCGTCTAGTGATAGTAGGGCGCGAGTGTGGGATACGAGTAGTAATTTGCTAACTGAGTTGCAAGGGCATCAAGGCACTCTCAGGAGTGGGAGTTTTAGCTCTGATGGTAAGCTGATTGTTACTGCATCTGAAGATGACACCGCTAGGGTCTGGGACTTGTCCGGTAAGCAGATAACTGAACTCAAAGGACATCAGGGCAATGTCACCAGTGCTATTTTTAGCCCAGATGGAAAACTGATTGTTACTGTATCTGATGATAAAACAGCGCGTGTGTGGAATACTTCGGGCAAATTGCTAGCCGAACTTAAAGGTCATCAGGATGATGTTAGAACTGCCAGTTTTAGTCCAGATAGTAAGTTGATTGTTACCGCATCTGATGATAAAACAGCTCGTGTGTGGAACTTGTCCGGCAAACTGGTAACTGAACTTAAAGGACATAAGAGAGATGTCACTAGTGCTAGTTTTAGTCCGGATGGAAAACTGATTGTCACTACATCTTGGGATGAGACTGCCCGCGTGTGGGATGTATCGGGCAAGTTGCTAGCTGTACTCCAAGGGCATCGGGATAATCTCACAAGTGCCAGTTTTAGCCCGAATGGCAAATTAATTGTGACAATCTCTTGGGACTTCACCGCCCGCGTGTGGGATGTATCGGGCAAGTTGATAGCTGTACTCCAAGGGCATCAGAGTTCTGTTAACAGTGCCAGTTTTAGCCCGGATGGAAAATTGATTGCTACTGCATCTGATGACTATACTGTCCGCGTGTGGGATGTATCAGGCAAGTTGCTAGCTGTACTCCAAGGGCATGAGGCAAAAGTCTGGAAAGCTAGTTTCAGTCCAGATGGACAGCGTATCGTCACCGCCTCCGTTGATAGTACTGCTCGTGTATGGGACGTTTCTGGCAAATTGCTAGCTGCACTCCAAGGGCATAAGTTTTCTGTCAATGATTCTAGTTTTAGCCCAGATGGACAATATATTATTACTGCATCTGCTGAAGGTACGGCTCGTGTGTGGAATGTATCTAGCAAAAAGCTATCACTGCTGAGATTGTTTCAAACCCCTTCTTTACATAAAGCGAAACCTCGGCGCAGCTTTTCCAAGCCCATTTCCTTTTTTGCAAATTTCAGTCCAGATGGACAACGGATGGTTGCCGTAGAAAGTGACGGTATTGCTCGTGTATGGCAGACCTCTGGCAAGTTGCTATCAATACTCACAGGTCATAACGATACTGTTCAAGATGCTAATTTCAGCCCAAATGGTCAACAGATTGTCACCGCTTCTTCAGACGGCACTGCTCGTATTTGGAGCGCTTCTGGTAATCTGCTTGCTGTACTGCAAGGTCATTATAAGAATGTCCAAACTGCCAATTTTAGTCCAGACGGTAAGCGGGTAGTCACTGCTTCTTATGATGGTACTGCTGGTGTATGGGATGTGTCTGGCAAATTACTAACCCTACTCCAAGGCCATAAAGATGCTGTCAACAGTGCTACTTTTAGTCCAGACGGAAAGCTGATTGTTACTGCATCTTTGGATGGTACTACTCGGTTATGGGATGCTTCTGGGAAGCTACTGGCGATACTGCAAGGAAGCCAAACTCTTGTAAGCAGTAACCGTTTTGTTGGACTTTTCTCAAGTGCTAGTTTTAGCCCAGATAGTCAACGTATTATTACGATATCCGGTGATGGTACCGCTCGTGTATGGGACGTTTCTGGGAAACTATTAACAGTACTCCAAGCTCATAACTATGTTGTCAGCGCTAATTTCAGCTCGGATGGACGGCATATTGTCACTGCATCGTTTGACGGCACTGCCCATGTGTGGAATATTTCTGGCAAGTTGCTAGCAGAACTCAAAGGGCATCAGAAACAAGTATGGAAGACACGTTTCAGCCCAGATGGACAACGTATTGTCACCGCATCTTTTGATGGTACTGCTCGTGTGTGGGATTTGTCGGGTAAGTTATTGGCAGAACTTACTAGGCATAATCGCCCAGTCTGGAGCGCCAGCTTTAGTTCGGACGGGAAAAGGATTGTTACGGCATCTGATGACGGCATTGCCAATCTTTGGGATACGTCAGGTCAGGTGCTGACTGAGTTTTCATATCAGAATAACCAAGTCAACAATGCCAGCTTTAGCTCTGACGGAAAGTTGATTGTCAGTGCATATAAAAACGGCATCGTCCGTCTCTGGGATAAATCAGGTAAGTTGCTCACCCAATTTCTAGCTCACAATAGCATAGTCCATAGCGCTAGTTTCAGTCCAAACGGAAAGTTGATTGTCACTGCCTCTTTGGACAGAACAGCTCGTGTGTGGAATACTTCTGGTGAGTTGTTCGTTGAACTAAAAGGGCATCAAGGCAGAGTCAACAGTGCCAGATTTAGTCCAGACGGTAAGCTGATTGTCACCGCATCTGATGACAAAACGGCTCGCGTATGGGATACCTCAGGTAAGCTGCTAGCAGAACTTCAAGGGCATCAAGATTACGTCACAAGTGCTAGCTTTAGCCCGAACAGCAAGCTGATTGTTACTGCTTCTTATGACGCCACTGCTCGTGTGTGGGATATCTCAGGCAACCTGTTAGCAGAACTTAAAGCAGCTCAAGGCATCGTTATCAATGCTAACTTTAGCCCGGATGGTCAACTAATTGTCACTGCATCTACTGATGGTATTACCCGAGTATGGGATACTTCAGGGAAGTTACTAAAAGAACTTCAAGGGTATGAAACTTCTATCAGGGGGACTAGTAGTTTCAGCCCGGATGGAAAGTTTATAATCACCACGCATCTTGATGCTACTGCCCGTATATGGGACACAGAAGATAAGCTGTTTGTTGAACTCAAAGGGCATTTAGATAGGGTCAATAGTGTCAACTTTAACCCTGATAGAAAGCTGATTGTTACCGCATCCGATGATGGTACTGCCCGTATATGGAACTTGTCTGGCAAGCAAATTGCCATTTTGGAGCCGCTATTAAAAATTGCTACGACTCCACAATTAGAAGCAGATAGACTGCGAGACTTAGAATTCTACGCCCCCAATTGTTCAGCAGCGTTTCAGCCTTGGCAAACAGCATTAAAAATCTATCGGGAAATCGCAGACCACGAAAATGAAAGTTTAATGCTGGAAAAATTGGGCAATGCT
The DNA here is from genome assembly GCF_039961915.1 of Trichocoleus sp. DQ-A2. NCBI lineage: Bacteria > Bacillati > Cyanobacteriota > Cyanophyceae > Leptolyngbyales > Trichocoleusaceae > Trichocoleus > Trichocoleus sp. DQ-A2. Next base: position 5,625 of record NZ_JAMPKD010000020.1, on the reverse strand, counting down.
TATTATTGCCTGAGTGACTATACCAATGCGATCGCATCCTACTCCCAGGCATCGGAAATCGCTAAAGAATTTAATTACCTCAAAATCCAGGTTAAAAATCTCTCAAATCTGGGCAGTGTTTATAATTCCTTAGCTGACTATAACAAAGCAATTCAGTATTACAACGATGCCTTAAAAATCTTAGAGCAGAACCAAGACCAACAAAGCAAAGCAGAAGTTATCAGAGGTCGAGGCAATGCTTACAACTCCCAAGGCAACTCTGACAAGGCAATTAAAGATTATTTGCAAGCATTAGCCATCGACCAAGCAGAGAAAAACACTTCTGGCATAGCAGAAGATAAAGTCAATTTGGCAAGAATTTACCAGGCCTTGGGTGACTATAACAAAGCCCTTCAATTTTATAAAGAAGCAGAAGAATTTAACCCAATTGAAGCCCTGGCAGGTTTGGGAAATATTTACTTAACCCTTGGTGATGCGGCAAAGGCAATTGACTTACATCAACAGAGTTTAGAAAAAGCACGGCAACAGGAAGACAAGGAAGGCGAAGCCAATGCTTTGAATAATCTTGCTAATGCTCTGCGTCAAGCTGGCAAGGTCACAGAAGCCGAACAACACCTACGCAAGGCAGTTGAGATTTGGGAAAATCTCCGAATTAAATTAGATGATGCTAATAAAGTGTCAATCTTTGAAAGGCAAGCTCGTACTTACCGCCTACTACAAGAAGTTTTAATTGTTCAGAACAAAACTAATGAAGCACTGGAAATTGCCGAACGGGGCAGGGCGCGGGCTATTGTGGAATTACTGGCTTCTCGATTATCTCCTAACCCGAAAGAGCAATTTAGCATTACTACGCCCAATATTGAACTGATTAAAAAAGTTGCCAAGGAACAAAATGCAACCCTTGTTGAATATTCGATTATTTACGATAATTTCAAAGTTCAAGGGAAAGAACAAACAAAGGAATCAGAACTCTATATTTGGGTTATCAAGCCTACAGGTGAAGTGACGTTTCGGACATCTGACCTCAAGCCCCTGTGGCAGAAACAGAATCTTTCTCTACAAGACCTTGTTGCCAACACCCGTGAATCTATAGCGGTAAGGGGGCGCGGTGGCGGTATTGTAGCGGAACTGATAGAGGAAGAAAGCCCGACCAAACGATTACAGCAACTCCATCAACTGGTGATTGAACCCATTGCGGAAGAGCTACCTGTTGATCCAAATGCTCGCGTGATTTTTATCCCACAAGATGCGCTGTTCCTCGCGCCATTTCCAGCTCTCCAAGATGCTTCTGGTAAATACCTGATAGAAAAACATACCATTCTGACGGCTCCCTCAATTCAAATGCTGGATTTAACCCATCAGCGCACAAAACGGGTTTTGGGGGATACACGGACTTTTTCTAGCAAGAATGCGTTGATAGTCGGCAATCCCACAATGCCTAAGGTGGTGCTGAAACCTGGAGAACCCGCCGAGCAGTTATCGAACTTGTCGGGGGCGGAACAGGAAGCTAAAGAGATTGCTAAACTGCTCAAGACTCAGGCGATTACAGGGAAGCAAGCGACTAAAGCCGCGATCGCGCAAGCATTGCCTTCTGCCCGAATTATCCATCTGGCAACACATGGGATATTTGATGATATCCAGGGATTGAACAGTGCGATCGCTTTGGCTCCATCCGGTTCAGATGAGGGTTTACTCACGGCTTCTGAAATTTTAAACCTGAAGCTTAATGCAGAATTAGTCGTTTTGAGTGCTTGCGACACCGGACGAGGAAAAATTACCGGGGATGGAGTGATTGGCTTATCACGTTCATTTATTAGTGCGGGTATTCCGAGTGTCATTGTCTCTTTGTGGTCGGTTCCCGATGCACCAACAGCCTCTTTAATGACCGAGTTTTACAAAAATCTCCAGCTCAACCCCGATCGCTCCCAAGCATTGCGGCAAGCGATGCTAACAACCATGAAACAACACCCCGACCCTAGAGACTGGGCGGCTTTTACTTTAATTGGTGAATCCAACTGAAACGGGTAGCCATCTGCGGTTGAAAATTCAAAATTGGCTGAATGATAGGCGATCGCTGAAGTGAGGGTATCTTGGAAGGAAGCCGAGTGCTGTTGAATTTTTATGGCTTCTGTTCCTAATCCCTCTCTGGAAGCTGGTCTAGCAGCCCTGAAACAGGGAAATTATCCAGATGCGATCGCCCACCTAGAAGGCGTTTGCGAGTTTGAGTTGAGTCAAAAGACAGTCCTTCGCGCTCAGATGGGGCTGGTGGTTGCCTATGAACGCACTGGCGAAATCGACAAAGCGATCGCGCTTTGTCAAACCCTCAGTCAAAGCAAATATCCCAAGGTGAAGGACTGGGGAGAGCGGAATTTGGCTAATTTGGTCAATCGTTATCCTCAACTTCAAAAAACGCCTTCCCCTCCACCAACGTCGGAGGCGACCGGGTTTGTCCCCTTACAAACACCTGCCACTTCACCCGCACAAGGGGCTGCGCCTGCGTCAGATGTCACCGGATTTATTCCCTTAGACCAACCGCCTCAAAAGCCTCAGCCATCCGTGTCGCCTGCTCTAGACGCGACCGGGTTTGTCCCCTTGCAAACGCCTGCCACTTCACCCGCACAGGGGGCAAAAGCCGCTCAACCTGCCTCTGAAAGCGTCAGGGCGAACAGCACTAAGCCAGTACAAAAGGTAACACCCTCCAACTCACCCTTAGTACAGGGCAAAGGGAAAGAAGCGGAAAGCAACCTAGAGGCAGAAGTAGCCGCCCCGATAGAAGCACCGATTGCGCCAGATACAGCAGCAGACACAGGGGCCATTTCTGAGACGCCATCTGAGACGCCATCTGAGACGCCATCTGAGACGCCAACAGATGAGAAAATTCTAGAATCGACCAGTATTATTGGCTGGCGTCAAGCAGGACGCGCCAAAGGATGGCGAGCAATGCCAGCAGTGAAACCAGAACGTCTGTGGTTGCTTCAAGCAGGGACTGCGATCGCGCTTTTCTGGGTAATTCGCGTTTTCGTGCAGTTCTTGATGACGACGACGAACAACTTCCTCATCAACCTGCCATTTTTGCAGCCTATCCCAGCTTTTTACGAAGACCCGACTTGGCCTATCGTGACCGTGTTGGTGCTGCTAGCGTGTCTGTCTCCCTTGCTACTAGACTTCTTCCTCAAGCAATTTGAGAAGATGCAACCGCTGTCGCTGTCAGCGCTGTCTAAATTCAGCCCAGAAGCCGCCAAGATGCTACCCCGCTATTGCGGACAGCGCCGTTTGCCCGTGCCGACTTTGCGGATCTTACCCATCAGCGCCCCAGTCGCACTCACTTATGGAAATCTGCCTCGCACTGCCCGAATTGTGGTCAGTCAAGGACTCTTAGATCAACTGGCAGAGGATGAAATCGCCACAGTCTATGCCAGCGAGTTGGGGCACATTGTCCAAAACAAGTTGGTCGGTTTGGTGATGGCAACCATAATGTTCCTGATTGGAGGCTTTTTTAGCCTGTTGAGGAACTCAGACTGGGCTTGGACTTGTTGGTGGATTGCCCTGGCTTGTTTACCGTTGGGATTGAATTTGGCAGTGATGTCCCTCATCATGCTCATCGCCCAGATTCCTTACACCTTGTACCGACAAGTCGCGCAGTGGGGAGACCGCTTACAAAGCCCCCTGCTAAAGATTCCAGCGGTGGTTGTTTCGGCTTTGAGTTACGGCTTATTTTGGCTAGTTTGCTTTATCGGTTTGTGGCTGTCGCGGCTGCGAATTATCTATAGCGATCGCATAGCGGCAGATATCACTGGCAACCCAAATGCCTTCTCCCGCGCTTTATTGAAAGTTACCCGTGGCATTGCTGCTGATATCCAAAAACACCAGTCTACCCGCTGGCTTTTGGAAGGCTTTGATTCACTGACGCCAGTGGGATATCGGCAAGCCATCAGCTTGGGCAGCTTTCCCTCCCAGACACCTTGGGAATCCCTGTTGCAATGGGGCTACCTCAACCCCCATCGGCAGTGGATGGTCATCAACAATAGTCATCCTTTAATGGGCGATCGCCTGTACTTGTTATGCCTCTACGCCCGCCACTGGAAGCTAGAGACAGAACTTGACTTCACTCAAATGTCCGAACAGCGGATTCGAGCATCTTCGCTTAAAACTAAAAAGTCAAAACTTTGGTTACAAGGTGCCCCCTTCTTTGGCATTTTGTCTGGTTTAGCCTTGGGGTGCTTGTTCTGGCTGTTGGGGTGGATTGGCAGCTGGCTGGGAATCCGGCAACTTGCATGGATACTCGACGATTACTGGACGATCCTTGTCGGTTGTCTGCCGATAGGTTTTAGCATTGGCACCTTTTTGCGGATCAATTCCTTCTTTCCAGATATCAAAGCTTCCACTCTGCAAACGAACCCCAACCTATCCGATTTATCGACTCGAATCGATGCTTTACCTGTCGATAGTCAGCCGGTGCGTCTGCAAGGAAAACTCTTGGGGCGTCAAGGGATTAGCAACTGGCTGGGACAGGATTTAATCCTACAAACCGACACCGGCTTGGTTAAGTTACATTATTGCTCTCAACTGGGTTCTATTGGTAATCTTTTACCCTTGTCCACTCGTCCCAGCGACTTCGTAAATCGGCAAGTCACTGCAACTGGATGGTTTCGGCGAGGCGCGACTCCCTGGATTGACTTAGAAACCCTACGAACCCAAGGCGGCATTACCAGTCTCAGTCGGCACCCTATCTGGTCAACGATTATTGCCTGTTTAGCTGCGGCTTGGGGAACTTACATTATTTTGTTCGGCATTTAATGCACAAGTTGGCACACGCACAAATGACTGTTTGTAAATAAATATTGCAGCTTTTGAAAAAAATGTGTTACATTCCTTAACAAGGGACGACTTAGTGTATCGAGACGCAGGTTGGCTATCTACGGGATAATTGCATAGCTTTTTCGTCTTGGCATCAGGTTTTCCTCCTCCCAACACAGCAAGCTTGACCAGTCGCCGCGAGTGGCTGGTTTTTTTTAGCATACTTACCTGCCAAAAGGCGTATGCAAAAAGAGAGAATTTCAGCGATCGCGCTTCTTCAACCTGAATCGTCAAAAGATTTAGATCCGTCGTGAATTCATCTATTTCTGTTCCTTCGCTTTCTCGGCGTCGCCTGCGAAGCAACGACTGATTTTATATTCCTAAAAATAAAATCGGCAATCATTAGATTAGGAATAATTTCAAAATTTATATTGTTAAATCATTTCGCTTGTATAGACCCATTTTGGAAGTCAACTCGGCTTCTGACTATCTAACGGAAGCTAAATTATTTGAGAGTAATCCCGATAGCGCCGAATTGTGGCGGTTCGCAATTTTTAATCTCTCGCTGCAAGATTTAAACCGAACTAGAACCGCGCGATCGCAAGCGTGCATCCTCTACTTTATCCAGATAAAAATGAGCGGATAGACATCTTTAGTTCTGATGCTAAGATGTTGGGCATTCCCTAATTTAGGAGAATTGGTTGATGAAATCCTCAGAGCTGATTTATAAAGTTGAGACTAAGAAGTGAGACGGCTGAGCATCAGTCGTACCATAGCTCCATAAATCATTGCCTCACTGACCTCTGGCAGTAGTTCATAATCCTTGCT